>CADEDJ010000003.1 GCA_902826055.1 uncultured Nitrosomonas sp.
TTAAGCAATCGTAGCGAGCCAAATGGGAGAGTGAGCATAATCTACCATCTCATATATGCTGCCTTGCAACTTCTTGAAATAGAAAGACCATTTTGCGTCGTTGCGCCTTGCTCTGCACCCTTAAAAACCATACACTTTACCTCGTCCAACTGAGGTTTCCAGGTTAAATAAACTTTTGCTTCCCCAATTACTCTGCACCATCCTTAATAAAACAATATAAATCATTATGTTAGATCTTATCCGTATTTCAGAAAAACTGGATAACCCCGTCATGATTAGATGGGCCTTGAATACTTTCGAAGACTTACCCTCCACAGCTTCGTCTGAGCACACCCGATTTGCATCCGAATGGTTTCATGACTTGTTCTTGGTTCGCCAGATTGAAAATAACGACATCGATATCCTGCGTCAGCTTTTCAGGAGCCTGCCTAGCGAGTGTTTTGCGAATCTAAGCGCCATGCTGCTGGATCGATGGCTGCAATGGCCCGGGGAATTGGCCTTGGAAGCGACGCCTCATTTGGCCAAATTTCATCCAACTGAATTTCTGGCATTATTCGAGAAGCATCTAGGAAAAATCGCAAACGGCGAACCGCTTGATTTCCACCGGATTGTCGCAATGGAACGCGCTGCGTTTCCAGATACTAAAAAATCATATGCGGCGCTGGCTGAAAAATTGTGTCAATTGATTCCGACTACACCTTGCGATGAATTCTTCAAAGTACCCATGCGTTCTTCTGTTTTGCATTTCGCGGATGTTTTATCCTTAGCATCGCTGCAGTCGGTTCTTGATGCTTCCTTACGAGCTAAACAAGATGATCATAACGGTGATGATGATAATGAAAAAACAAGATTACTGAAACGATTATTTTCCGGCTTATTCGGTCATTCAGCTTACCTCGAACTCGCCCTGGGCAGGCGCCATGGAATATCTACACAGTGCATCGATGCAATGGCCGGTTTAATGCGAGCAGATACTCCCTTAAGCTTGTTCGATCAGTGCCTTGATAAAGGGAGCTCGCTCGCTGAACTCGTCACGATTCTGGAGCAGGCGCCTCAGCCGGCATGCAAAACTTTTCTTACCCTCATCGAGCCAGACGATGTTTTAGGGCGACACTTAAATAAGGAGATGCTGCATGACGCAACGATTGCGGTCTGTTTACATGCCTATGAGCTCGACGATTTCGATTCCTTGGACAAGGATCTCGATCATACGCTGGCGCTGTTAGCCGTTGATTTGAATTGGCTGCCTCAATTCGATCAGCTCATTGCACGGCTTAAAGCCTTTCCACGCCAGGAAACGGTTACCCGCATGATCGAACTGCTGGCTGAAACAGCGATAACTTATGGCGGCGTGCATTTGGCAAAAGCGATGGGCAAGCTACAATATGAGGAATTTGTGCCCTGCTTGATTGGCTCAATTTCTGAAAAATCAGGAGATTTCTTGTGCGAAGCTGCCAACGATTCCCTGAAATCAATAGGTTCAAAGGCGCAGGAAGTGCTGATCGAAGAGTGGGACAAGCTGGATCCTTCGCAAAGAATCTATGGGCTATCCGCTATTAGCGAAATTGGCGGGAAGCATGCCGCCGATTTTGCAGTGGAGCGCTTCTCCAGCCTGTTTGAGGAAGACACCGAGCGTTGGTGCCAATTGGCCTTGGCAGCACCCGATAGCAGAATGCTCGATTTGCTTAAGCCCCATCTTAAGCGGCAACAACCCTGGATCGATCGCGCCTTCTATGTACTCAGCCGTTTGCTTGAACAAGATGATCCTTTGTTGGTAGCAATCGAAAAACGCGTACTGGATGAAGACAAAATGAAGAAGCTCAGGTTGGAGTCATTCGAGCATGGTGACTTTTCCAAGGATTCCTTACCGCTAAAACTTCGTTGCCCCGAATGCGGTGCGAGCAATTTATATCATGTCAAAGGGGTGGTGGTTTCTCCTACTGCTGCTGAGCATAAAACCCCGACCACTCTCATTGCGGACGAAATACCTTGCCTGTCATGCGGCAAAGATGTGGAATATGAACTTACCCCAGAAGCTCACATGAGCGTAACGGCGCAAATGATGCTTGCAGCAACAGACAAGCAATCCGATTGGCAGGAAAAATCATTGATTACATTTCATGATTGCAAAGTGGATGGTCAGGTCATGCCGATGGCCGAGGGACTGAGAATCACGCGCGAGCATATCCAGCGTAGCCCCGATGAGATAAAACATTGGTATGCGCTCGGCACCCTACTGTTACACCTGAGCCGGCCAAAAGCTGCGAAAGCTGCTTTTGAAAGGGTGCTGCAAATCGACCCCCATATATCCAATGTCCGCCTTAAATTGGCCAACCTGTTGATCGACCGGGGTGATGAAACCGACGCATTTGAAATGCTTGCACCCATAGTGGAGAATCCTTCCTTATGGAAAACGATCGGCAACATGCCTCATTTCAGTCAGGAACTCGCAGGTACTTTCAATCTGCTCCGCGCCAAGCTTGGACGAAACGATTTACCCATGCTGCACCCATCTTCCCTGGCTGCACCCGCCAAAATCGGCAGAAATGATCCCTGTACTTGCGGTAGCGGAAAGAAATACAAGAAATGCTGTGGTGTTTAGTGGGACAAGAAACACTCTGAAAGCCACGAATTCTTTTCAATCCACGATTTATTCCCAATGAAAAAAATTAAAATCTTTCTCGCTTCTTCTAAAGAACTCCAATCCGAACGTGAACATTTCGAGCGGGAAATCTATCGCAAATGCAAGGCTTGGTTTGACCGGGAAATTTTTCTGCATCTCGATATCTGGGAAGACCTGTCCGCCCGCATGTCGCTTGAAGGTTCGCAGAGCGCGTACAATCAGTATGTCAAAGCGGCCGACCTGTTCGTGCTGCTGGTGTACAGCAAAGTAGGCATGTATACCGCGGAAGAGTTTGATACCGCTTTCGGGCAGTTTCAAGCAACGAAGAAGCCATTCATTTTTACTTATTTCAAAACACCTGATGGCGTGATGACCGATGCAAGTCTTGCTAAGTTCCACCAGAAACTCAAAGAGTTGCATCATTTCTACAGCCCTTTTAACGATGAAAATGACCTTTTGGTGCAGTTCAACAAGGAACTGGACAGGCTGGAAACGGATGGGTTTACGCAATTCAAGCGCGAGGATAGGAACCAGGCTGGCCGCACCATTACGCAAGGCGACAAAAGTATTTATATTGAAAAAGCTGGTGACGGTACGACGATTAACATTCAATAACCGCACCCATCATGGATCAAAGCAATCGAGACATCCAGCAAGGCCCAAAATCCATCTATGCCGAACAAGGGGATATTTATGTGACCTATGCGGGAGAACGTCGCATCCCCCATGCCCTCACCCCGCCGCCTTTTCTCACGGAAATCTTCCTTGGACGCCAGGATGATCTGCAACTTATTCATGACAAACTGTTCGCTCCGGGTGGCAATCTGTTGCTGCTCGTAAATGGCGAGGGCGGGATCGGAAAAACCACCCTCGCCGCCCAGTATTACCATACCTATCAACACGAATACATCCATGTCGCCTGGGTACTGAGCGAAAAGAGCATTGCCAATGCTTTGTTGCTGCTTGCTGTTCCACTCGGTTTGCAGTTTGATGAGCGGCAGGATACCGCGCAGCGACTTGAAGTACTACTCACCGCACCGCTCTGATGAATCTCGAAAAGCCTTGCCTGCTGGTCATCGACAACGCCAACGAATTGTCTGATCTTGATGCGAATTACCAGCGGTTGCGCCGTTGCAGCAATTTCCACCTGCTGCTCACCACGCGCATCACATATTTTGAGCGAGCTGAAGCATGCGCCATCAACGGACTACCCCCGGATGATGCCCTGACCCTCTTTGAAAAATACTATCGAGTCCTCGACGATGACGAAAAAGCACTGTTCTTCCAAATCAGGGAGGCAGTGGGCGGCAATACGCTGGTGCTCGAACTGCTGGCTAAAAACCTGGCCGGGCAGAACGGTCTGCGGCAACGATATAGCCTAGCTGATCTGCTTGTCGATCTGCAAAGCCAGGGCTTACTGAAACTCAGCCACTCGCAGGCGGTGGGCACTGATTATCAGAGTAAGGGCGCGATGCGCCATGAGAAGCCTGAAGCTATTATTTCCGCAATGTATGATCTGAGCGGATTATCTGCGCAAGAAAGCGCGCTACTGTCGGTTTTTGCCGTACTGCCTGCCGAAAGCGTTGCGTTTTCGATACTCGAAACACTATTGCTCAATATATCTTGTCTGGATGATCACTTGCTTTCCCTAAATCAAAAAGGCTGGATTGAATTTAACGAAGCAACCAAATCGTTCAAATGCAGCCCGGTAGTCCAGGAAGTAACGCAACAGAAAAATGCCGATCTGCGTAAGGATTGCACTCCACTGCTAGATGCTTTAACAGAAAAATTGGATTATGAAGGTAAACATATCATCGGTGCCTCCTACACTGATGCGTTGCTGTATGCACGTTATGGTGAATCGGTGCTATCAACATTTCAGCATCAATTGGATTATGATTTGGCAATTCTAAGCGATCGAACTGGTAGCTATTACTACATTGTCGGCAACCTGGAAAAGAGTCAATATTTTTTTAACACCTACCAGCGGCTTTGCAAAAATCTTCTTGTAGAGACTCCCGACGATCCGAATTTAAAATCTGAGCTTGCTATTTCGTTTGAAAGACTTGGCGATATATATACCGTTTTAGGTAATTTAAAATCCGCAATAGCCTCTTTTGAGGAGCAAAACAGGTTAGCTCAAGAACTGCAAAATGACTATCCACAACACATTGAATTCAAGAATAAATTGGCCATTTCATACCAAAAACTAGGCAACGTACACTACACTATTGGTGATTTGCAATTAGCCATGTTTTTTTTCAAAAAATTTAATCTGTTAGAAATAGAACTTTATTATGATTTTCCATTAAACTTTGAATTTAAAGCTGGTTTAGCCACTTCGTACTTAAAAATTGGCAGCATATATATTGCGCTGCGCAATTTAGTATCAGCATCAAGATTTTTTAAAAAATGTAACAGATATATGAAGAAACTCTACAAAGAGTCTCCCCAAAGTATAAGATTCAAAAATGGCTTGGCTGTTTCATACCAAAATCGCGGTAACATCTATTCCGAATTAGGTGATTTGTCGCTAGCATTAGTTTTTTTTGATCAGCATTACCAACTGGAAAAAGAACTTTATCAGGATTTTCCAGATAATATCGAATTCAGAAGTGGTTTTGCTATTTCGTGTCAAAATCTTGCTAACACCTACCTCGCCCTAGGGGATTTAGAACAGGCGTTTACTTTTTTTGAAAAGCATCACCAGTTAGTAGAAGAACTTCATCAAAATTATCCCAAAAACGTGGAATTCAAAAATAGTGTGGCTATTTCATGTCAACATCTTGGTAATATTCATATCGCATTAGATAATTTAGCTTTAGGATTAACTTTTTTTAAAAAATTTAATCAGCTGGCAAAAGAACTTCACCAGGATTTCCCGCAACATATTAATTTCAAACATAGTTTAGCTATTTCATACTTACGACTCGGTTTGTTTCATGAAGAAAAATTCCTAGATTTGAATCAAGCAAAAATGTATTACCGTCAATCCAAAAACTTGATAATAGAACTGGTAAATCATCACCCAGACAATGGCTCGTTCAAACAAACCATGAACCGGGTGACGAGTAAACTGCCTGATGAAGCCGATGAATAACGTGATTATCTCATCGGGCTGCAGCGATATGTGCGTCCATAAACTCGCCCAACGATTTTATCCATTCTCGTTGCATAAAAATGAAGCCGCTATTGTGTCCGCCATGCAGGAACAAAAACTCCTTGGGTTCCGGAGCGGCTTCAAGCAACTGCTGACTCTGTTCAAACGGGATAATTTCATCGTCGGGGCTATGCGCAATGAAAATCGGGCAAGTCACCGATTGCAGTGATTCCAATGTGTTGTACTTAAAACGGGTAATCCAACGCACTGGCAGGAAGGGGTAAAGCTCAGCCGCCATGTCAGGCACCGATGTGAATGCGGAAGCCAGTACCAGCATGCCCGGTTTTTCACGTGCAGCCAACCAGGTGGCCACAGCGCCACCCAGCGATTCGCCAAATAATACGATCCGCTCAGCAGCAATGCCTTGGGTTTCAGTCACATAACGCCAAGCCGCCTGCGCATCCAGATAAGTGCCGGATTCGGTTGGCGTTCCAGTGCTTTGGCCATAGCCACGATAATCAAATAGCAGTGTGTTATAGCCCAGCCGCTCAAACATTTTCAGATAATTGATGCGATGGGAAATATTTCCGGCATTGCCGTGAAAAAATAATACCGTGCCCTTGGCATCGGGCGCGGATACCCACCAGCCATGCAGTGCTTCACCATCAGTGGTGGCGATATTGACCGGCGTATAATCAAGCCCGATGGCATCCGGCGTATAGCTGATTTTCTGCACCGGATAATAGATCAAACGCGATTGACCAAAATACACCAGTAAAACCACTGACAAGTAGGTCATCACAACAACCATTATGAGTAATTTCAATAACATAGGCATGGTTCAATGGATCCTTGGATCAGGGTTGCTTAAGGTCAATTACAATATCCGCACCCAGGCTGCCCGTGGTAAACGCAGAATCACTGAAATTCGGAAAGCCGTCCGGATTTTTCGGGTTGTTGGATAAGCCAAAAGGTTCGCGTGGCAACATATTCCAGTGTTTTTTTAATTTACGGTCTCCATCCTTATCGTGATAGACCGCCACGGCATAGGTACCAGGCTGGTCAAGATTCATGCAAACCTTTTGCTGCCCCGCTGCCGCCGGAATACGAATCTTGCGCTTGCGCCCTTTTTTGAATAGAAAATTTTCCGGATCGTCGTACAATTCCACATTCAAAACACCGCCTGAGCCAACGTTATTCACGGTCACGCGGATTTGCACTGCTTCCTCGTTGCAAGCATCCGGTGTTTCATGCGGCCTGATACTGAATGATTCGGAAGCGTGAAGTGAGGCGGAAACCGGCAAGCTCAGCAAAACTATCAGTATGGATTGAAAAAATCGTGAAAAAAATAAAGGCGTTATAGTGAATGATAGGGATTTCATAAAAACAATAAATAGTGTGAACACAGACTTTATTTCAACATTATTTCATAATTCACGCGGTCAAAGCATCGGACGTGCAAAATCTCAGACATTACCAGCGTATGATAAGATCCATTCGAGAAGTGACTCAAGATGAGCATCAACCCCATGATTACTAGCCCCATTAAAAATTTTCCCGGATGGCAAAGTGTTGTAGTCCTCATAACGTTGCTGGTTTTTTCCAGCGCTACGGCACAACAAGGCCCGCAACCCCGTTTGCCGACCGTCGAGCTATTGGCCGGAATGCACGTCATTCAAGCCGAAGTGGCGCGAACCCACAACGAACACAGCCAAGGCTTGATGTATCGCCGCACACTGAGAAGCAACGAGGGCATGCTGTTCGTTTACGAAGACTCTCAAGTGCGATGCTTCTGGATGCATAATACCTACCTGCCCTTGACCATCGCATTTATCGCTGGCGACGGCAGCATCGTCAATTTCAAGGACATGCAACCGCAAACCGAGCAATCGCATTGCTCCACTCAGCCGGTAAGGTATGCGCTGGAAATGAATCAAGGCTGGTTCAGCGAACGCGGCTTGAAACCCGGATTTAAATTGCAGGGCTTGCCATTCACACCGGCAAGCGCACAATAATCAGGAAAATTTTGTTATAGCTGTACTTTCGGAATGGGCTAATGTCCCCGTCCTCTCGCATTGCGCGGCGCGGCGGCACGATTCGTTGTGGAACGCACCAGATGTGCAGGCGTTTTAATTGCCGGTCTTTTAGCGGTTGGTAATTCGCGTGAAAATGCTGCACTGCGGGGCTCGCCGCCACGGCTGTTGTTTTTGGGTTCGGCTTTAATCTGCGGATCCGGTTCAAAACCGGCCACGACCCGACTTGTCAGTTCACACTTAATCAGTTTCTCAATCCCAGTTAGCAATTTCGCTTCATCGACGCATACCAGCGACACGGCATCGCCTTCTGCACCGGCACGGCCGGTGCGGCCAATACGGTGCACGTAATCTTCGGGAACATTAGGCAGTTCAAAATTCACGACATGCGGCAACTCACTGATATCGATACCGCGTGCGGCGATATCGGTTGCAACCAGGACCTGCAGATCGCCCGCCTTAAATTTTGCCAATGCCTGCGTGCGCGCCGACTGGCTTTTGTTACCATGAATCGCAAGCGCCGGAATATCGCTTTTTATCAAAAATTCTGCCAATTTATTGGCGCCATGTTTGGTGCGCGTAAATACCAATACCTGCGACCAGCGGTGTTGCTTAATCAAATGCGCCAGCAGCTCGCGCTTACGCTCACGATCCACGGGGTGAACCACATGCGTAACCTTATCGGCAATGGCATTACGGCGTGCCGCTTCGATCAATAGCGGCTGGTTGAGCAGATTGTCCGCCAGCGCCCGGATTTCATCTGAGAAAGTCGCCGAGAATAATAAATTCTGCCGCTGCTTGGGTAGTAACGCCAGTATTTTTTTAATATCCCGGATAAATCCCATATCGAGCATGCGATCGGCTTCATCCAGCACGAGAATTTGAATCTGCGACAGGCTCAGCGTTTTTTGCTGCACATGGTCCAACAGCCGCCCGGGCGTAGCAACCAGAATATCCACCCGGCTTTTCAGGCGGGTGATTTGCGGATTGATATTCACGCCGCCGATCATCATCATCGAACTTAATTTCAAATACTTGCCATAATCGCGCACGCTTTCTTCCACCTGCGCCGCAAGTTCGCGCGTGGGAACCAGAATCAAAGCCCGTATCGGTGGCCGTCCGCTGGAGGGTCCTTTGATACTTTTATCGGAAAGGCGATGCAGAATAGGCAGCGTAAAGCCAGCCGTTTTGCCCGTGCCGGTTTGTGCACCGGCCAATAAATCGCCGCCAGACAATACGGCCGGAATGGCTTGTGCTTGGATAGGTGTTGGTATGGTATAGCCACGCTCAGTAACGGCACGGATAATTTCATCGGACAAGCCGAAAGTAGAAAAAGACATAAAACTCCAGGAAGGTTAATGGTCTGTCAGTCCGGTATGGCATAACAGGTAGAGGAAGCGGATGAAGGGTATTGCCATAAATCCAAATCTTGTAAAGAGTATAATATGAGCGAACATTAAAATCTCAACAATAGCCGATAAATTTCTTTTACTTTCCTATGTGTTTATATTTCAATACTGCCGACCTGCTTAGCCCGTCACATCTTTCGCCATGAGCGAACATCCCGTTATTCGTTGGAATGAAGCGGATGAAGAGAAATCCGCCCGCTGGCACTCGGAAAAAAGTTTGCCGCCCCCAACGCGCATCGAAGTCATCGACGATCGCATGTCCGCCGATGTAGCCTATCATCTGGCGTGTGAAGGCACGGCACTGTTATGGCGCGGCGATTTTCAGAACGCCAAGCTGCTGCTGCAAGCCATTGCACGGCGCGCCGATAAAAAACGGCCCAAGCGCAAACCCAAACAAACAGCAATCACACTCGCGCAAGCCTTTCACCAGCACCGCCTGGCACAATCGCAACGCGCCCGTATTTTAGAAAAATTGCTAATCCCATTCGAGGCGGAGCACACCATTCCGCTGCGCCGCGCGCCGGATGTTAGCTCCGCGTGTCTGGAAGCCTATGGTCCAAGTAGCGAAGCGTATATTGCTTCATTGCGCGAATTGCTGGGATTGATCGGCGCGCACGAATGGCGCAAGAAAGGCATCGAAATTACGGCCCTGAATGCGCGTATCCATCCGCATTACGGGGTTTTCGCACCGATCCGCAGCGAATATATCGAACTTGTCGCGCAAACACCCTTTCCCAAGCTCATCGAAACGCAATCGCTTGCATTCGACATTGGCACCGGCACTGGCGTGCTCGCAGCGGTACTGGCGCAGCGCGGCATTCAACGCATCGTCGCAACCGATAACGACCCACGCGCGCTCGACTGCGCACGCGATAATTTATCGCGCTTAAACTTGAATGAAACGATTGAATTAGTACAAACCGATCTCTTTCCGCAAGAACAAGCGGCTTTGATCGTCTGCAATCCGCCGTGGATCCCGGCACGGCCCAGTTCGCCGCTGGAACAAGCGATTTTCGATCCGGATGGCCGCATGCTGCGGGGATTTCTACAAGGCTTGCGCGATCATCTGCTGCCAGGTGGCGAGGGCTGGCTTATTTTGTCTGATTTTGCCGAACATTTGGGATTGCGTACGCGGGAAGCATTGCTGCACATGATCGACACCGCGAGCTTACAGATATTGGGTAAATCCGATATCAAACCGCACCACCCGCGAGTTGCCGATACCGGCGATCCGCTGCACGCCGCCCGCGTATCGGAATTGACGTCATTGTGGCGGTTGGCAGCCAAGTAGCCGGGAAATGTTACAACTCGGTGTACTTTTTCGCGCTGCCCTTCGATTTCTCCACTGGATACTTGCGCGCGTTTTGTTCCATCTTCTCCAGCACGATCTGCTTCACATCCAGCCCGTATTTGTCGGCGAGTAGCAATGCAAACGTGATCACATCCGCCAGCTCTTCCTTCACGACTGCAACATCCGCTTGCTCGGAAGACTTCCACAAAAAAGCTTCCAACAACTCACCCGCTTCAATATTCAACGCCAGCGCCAAGTCTTTGGCATTATGAAACTGCGCCCAATCACGCTCATCTCGGAAACGACGCAAAATTTCGGTGAGTTGTTGGATGTCGTTCAATTTTCTCGATCCATTATCGCGTAGCGCCTTTTCCAGCTTCCAATTCGGCAATGGAATCCAAAAGCCGCCGTGCGTTTGCAGGCGAGCTGAGCAAATATAAGGTTTCTTCCAACGATTGATAATCTTTCAGCGATATCAACACAACCGGTGCTTGTCGCTTGCGCGTGATGATAACGGGCAAATGATCATTACAAACCTGTTCCATTGTTTTGCCTAAATTGGCACGTGCGACTGTATAACTGATAGCATTCATAAAAATCTCATAATCGGTACAGAATTTAGTGCAGAAAATTTAACATGCGTATTCAGCATCAACTTAAATCCAAGTATCTTCACTCTTAAGGCCGATTCCAAGGTTCTCTCTCTTCTGATATGTCTGCAGCTTCGATTTCACGATCCAAATAAACGATTTCTTTTTCGATCCACGATCTCACATGCACATCGAAATCTTTACCCAACCAATTACGGAACTGACTACGCATCGCTCTTAGATGCTGACTCCTCGGCCCATGCCAGCAACCTGAGTGAAAATTACAACGGATACCACTTACAACGCCATCAAGGTTTTGGTAATTCGCAAGTAATGCTCTTGTTAAAGCGCCACCCAATTTGTCATCCAACGAACTGGATGCGCAGTGTGCAATCATAGAAGCTCGTTCCTCTGGATCTTGTTCGATCCAATTCAGAATTAACTGGGGTGAAAATTCGGCAATCGGTGGCACTACGTGCTTTTCATCAAAACTGCCGAATCCACCTTTCAACCAATTTAATATGTCTACCCGCCATTCTGGAGCACTGCTTAGCAGATGAGAAGCAACGATCCCCCATGCTTCCGCTGGACTCATTCGACATAGTGATTTAGCCAATGGCTCCACATAACGGTCATAGCTCATGTTGTCCATTTGTTGCAAAAGCGTGCCAAGCAATGGCAGAGCCTTTGTTGAATCATGCGCTATCAATTTCTTGCAGACGTTATTCCAATGATAAGCGTGCATAGTATCTAATCGCTCCCCAAAGTGAATCCGTGCTGCGACAACTCTAAACACAAAATCAGAGTCCACAGACCAAACATTTTTCATCAGAACTTGATCCAGAAGATCAACTAGGACATTAGCCGAAACCAGGTCTTCACGATTAGAAAGCAGAGTAAAAAGACGAACCAGTCCATCTTGGGATACCGCCTGCCAGCTCATGCCATAACAAAGGCTGCGGAAGTAATCCGGCTCTATCCATCCACAGCCTCAAATGCATCTATACATGCACCCAGCACTTGATCGTCAAAACCGGAACACCGGACAAGATCGGCGCCACGATTGGCTGTTTCTTCGTTAACCAGCAATCCAAGCAAAACCTCGCTCCATTTGTTTGGATCTCGCTCCTTAAGTCCAGCAAGATAGCCTCCAAGGCATTGAGAATTTATCGAATTGCTTTTGGTTGAAAGTAAAGGCAAAAGACACTTGTTCTCTTTGTCCGCATTACCCAAAGCTTGACCAAAAGCAAACAACGCTCCGGTCTCCGCGCTGCTGCTTACCAGTTTCGGTAGCAGGCCTTCAAATGCCTCATCGTTTCTAACTACACGTTCTGCTAACGTTCGCACAAGTTTTTTAGCTCGAGTACACTTACGAGCTTCATCTTCAGCACGATAATCTTCCCATTCATCCCAGGTTGTATCCAGGACATAACGCTGGAAACGTGATATCAAGTTACGCCTCGTAAGATGCCCTTCAAGACGTCGCAAGCGAAAATGCAAAGATGAATCTTCTTCATCACGATACCAAAGAAATCTCTTAATAAAAAAGTGATTTAACCTTTGAATATCGGTAGCCGGATCAACCGCAATTTGCTCAAGTTTGGAAAGAATTGTTTCCCTATGGGGGAGAATCCTCAACTGCTCACCCCCAGACTCGATAATTACTGAATTCGCTTCCCGCCGTAAAATATCATTCCAATCTCGTGTCTCGTTGACCAAGCAATCCCAATAGCACAGATACTCTGACCACAACTCACCATAAGTCTGTGGACGCCAAAGAACAGCTCTTTCTTTAATACCTTGGTGCTCGGGGCCAATCCTCCGAAAATGCATTCCAGATGTTTGCAGTGCTGATTCCGCTACTTTTAGTCCAATACGCTTTACTTCATCACCGTCTGAAGTAAGCATTTCTTTCAAGGCTGGCAACCGCTCGGCTGGGCTTGCTTCGGTAGCTGCGCATTCTGGACCGATCCGGAATAATGCCAATAAAGTACCTATTGAATTGTTACTGTTCGTCGCATTCTCTGCAACCGCCAACCGAGCGAGTATTCTGGCCGCACGAACAAATGTTGACCTCCATACGGCGATTTTCTCCAGCGTCCAAACGATGCTTTGGCGATTTTGCTCAAAGGCGTAAAGTTCTTCTCGCGACCATATACCAAAAGTGCGCTCAATAAGCGCAAGCGTTGAAGCTGGATCAGCTTCTGCAAGAGTGGAAAGGAAAGATGTACCTTTGTCCGAACAGAGAAATTCGCAATTCGCATAAATACCATCCCGGCGAAGAATTTCTCGAACAACTGATGCAGCACCGGTGTCATGGGCGTAACGGAACATATCCATGAACCAGCCATGTAACGATTCCGGCATATTCTCAAACGCATTGACGAAATCGAAGCCGTGACCATACCATCGCCAATATTCTCGCCACAAGTAGATGTGCAGTGCCCAAGGAACAATGAATAAAGTTCGTGATCCCTGAAGAATTCGGCGTTCCCGTAATGATTGAACAATTTCCTGAAATCTCGACCAACTAACCGCCGAATCAGAACGTGCGACAAGTTCTGCAATATACTTTGCTTCGGCACCCACTGGATCTTCAAAACCAAAACGGGAAAACAAAGCGATGTGCCTCATCACCAGTGCAACTTGGCGAGCTTCATCGCTCTGTTGTTGCGCATAACCAAAAAGAAAGCGATCCCAGATAGGTACCGTTGCAGGAGGTTTGAGAATATCATCCGGATTCGCTGCCAGATTCTCGCCGACTGCCTGAGCTACTCGAGGTGAACCTTCACATATCGTAACCCAGCGATCAAGATCCTTGTTTTTTCCAACGCAATTCTCAAGGATTAATTTAATTGCTAGATCGGGAAGACGAGGGATTGAAACATATTCAATTTCCGAATCGCTACTTCTATTACGCTCGTGATCAAGGCTGATTAATTTTAATGACCCGCAACGATTTTTTAGATGTCCCCATATTTCTGACATTTCTCGTTCAGAAAGCTCGTCCAGAACTAAAGTAAGCGGATATTTTGGGTTTTCACGCAACAATTCGCGAAACAATTTTGTTTGTGAAAACTTGGAACCATGTTGAACATAGAGGACACTAGGCGCGATTTCTTCCGAGCGAACTGCTTCTAATACTAAGCGAGTTTTACCAATTCCTGGCTCACCCAATACCCGTATATGCTTTGTTTCACCCTGTAATTTCTCTCGAAGAGAATTGATAAGCTGGGATTGATCTTCCGAAAGCGCAATTTGATTGCTCATATGAGCATGTTGCGACCACTCGAATACTGACAAGAAGTCATCATCGCTGCCTCCCGTTAAGGAGAGACGTAACGATGGGTAGCGTTCAAAATAAGATGCAATTTGGGATTGCCCCAAAACTTCAATTCGTGCACCTACATTGGGAAAACCAGCCTCCTCGAATAATTTTGCAATCGATGATTGACTATCGTTTCTTTGCTTAGGTGTGAGATCAAGACCAAAACAAATCAATAAATAATAGCCATCGAGCTCAAGAGTTCGCCTAACCTCGGATACCAAATCTCCTGATTTGGAGAGTAATTCTTTCTCCAATGAACTTTGCTGCCATGGTTTAAATGATGTACCAGTTTTAAGCTGAAATCCATTTCTACCAACTTTTAAGAAAGTATCCTGAGGCAAGCTATGAGTGGAATCTACTTGGGCATCAATCCCGCCGTCAGAAACATTGAGATTGGCAGAAATGGTAATAGCATCGGGCCTTAAGCCAGCATATCTTGCTTCACATTGAAGTAATTCTCGAAACCGTGTAACAGTAGCTTCAGCACTCAGATTGCTTAATATATTCGGATTAAATGAACCTACGATGCTCATTTCAGGATTTCATTGATCCAATTTCACTACCCCGGAACACACCAAGTTCCATTCTTTCCAATCTCCTCATGCAACCAAACAGGGTCGAGATCGGCACCATTCGGCCAAATGAGTGCGCCCAATTCGATACAAACTTGATTGAACAGTTTTACATCTTTCAGCGCGGCATAAATACCGGCATTTTCACTCGAAATAAGTTGCGACATATCAACAATACCGGTCGTACCATCGTTACAGATTACAGAAAGACGATAGCCAAGCAGTACATTCACTGAATGAATACGCCATGGCGCTACAGCCGTTATTCCAGAGGAGCAATGCTCTTGGGTAACTGTTTTTGTTGACATAGATTCCAATCCTCCATCAATTCAGTGCGATGTTGTACCGCCCATTCTAAAACCATAGCTAATGCGCGTTTTGGTAAACTCCCTTTGATGATCTCCAATGTTCTTATATCAATCAATACTTCATATTCGGCGTATAAAGCGTGGAAATGCGGCGGTGCGTGTTCTCGCCAGAACATTTGAATCGCAATTCCAAAAAACTGACTGATCGTTGGCATCCCTTTTCTTCACCCAAGAAATTTTATAATCATCGACTAATCGGTTTATACCGAATCCGTTTCGGTTTGGCGCCTTCTTCGCCCAAGCGTTTTTTCTTGTCGGCTTCGTATTCCTGGTAGTTGCCGCTGAAGAATGTCCATTGCGAGTCGCCTTCGGCGGCGAGAATGTGGGTGGCGATACGGTCGAGGAACCAGCGGTCGTGCGAGATGACGAGTACGCACCCGGCGAATTCCAGCAGGGCGTCTTCCAATGCGCGCAGCGTTTCGACGTCGAGGTCGTTGGACGGCTCATCCAGCAACAGCACATTGCCACCGGCGATCAAGGTTTGCGCGAGGTGCAAGCGGCCGCGTTCGCCGCCTGACAGTTGGCCGATGATTTTTTGCTGATCGCTGCCTTTGAAGTTGAAGCGGCCAAGATAAGCGCGCGCCGGGGTGGTGTATCTGCCGACCACGAGGTTGTCGTTACCGCCGGAAATGGCGTCAAATACGGTTTTGTCGTTTTCCAGAGAATCGCGCGCTTGGTCAACGTGTGCGATCTTGACCGTCGGGCCGATTTTGACTTCGCCGGAATCGGGTTGCTCTTTGCCGGTGATCAGTTTGAACAAGGTCGACTTACCCGCGCCGTTCGGGCCGATAATGCCGACAATCGCACCCGGTGGCACCTTGAAGCTGAGATTATCGATCAGCAAGCGATCACCGAACGATTTCGACACACCGTCAAACGCGATGACTTCATTTCCCAGGCGCTCGCCGACGGGAATGAAAATTTCCTGCGTTTCATTGCGCTTCTGGTATTCCTGCGAATTGAGTTCTTCAAAACGCGCCAAACGCGCTTTCGATTTCGCCTGACGTCCTTTGGGATTTTGCCGCACCCATTCCAATTCCTGCTTCATCGATTTCATGTGCGCATCGATTTGTTTCTGTTCTTGCTCCAGGCGCGCTTCTTTTTGCTCCAACCAACTGGAATAATTGCCTTTCCACGGTATGCCGTGGCCGCGATCAAGCTCCAGAATCCATTCGGCGGCGTTGTCGAGGAAATAGCGGTCGTGCGTGACGGCTACGACGGTGCCGGGGAAGCGCACCAGGAATTGCTCCAGCCATTCCACCGATTCGGCGTCCAGATGGTTGGTCGGCTCATCGAGCAGCAGCATGTCGGGTTTTTCCAATAGCAGCTTGCACAACGCTACGCGGCGCTTTTCCCCGCCGGACAGGTTTTTGACCACCGCGTCCCACGGCGGCAAACGCAATGCGTCGGCGGCAATTTCCATCTGGTGCTCGGTATCGCTGCCTGCGGTGGCGATGATCGCTTCCAGCCGCGCTTGTTCTTCCGCCAGCGCATCGAAATCGGCGCCCTCTTCAGCATACGCCGCGTACACTTCATCCAATCTTTTCTGTGCCTGCATCACTTCACCCATGCCTTCTTCGACTTCCTGGCGAACGGTGTGGTCGGGATTCAATTGCGGCTCTTGCGGCAGGTAACCAACACGGATATTCGGCAGCCGTTGCACTTCACCGTCAAACTCCTTGTCCACCCCCGCCATGATGCGCAGCACGGTAGACTTACCGGAACCATTCAAGCCGAGCAGGCCGATTTTGGCGCCGGGAAAGAAACTGAGTGATATATCTTTAATAATTTGACGTTTCGGTGGAACCATTTTGCTCACGCGGAGCATCGACATTACATATTGAGCCATGACTTTAATCTTTGTTTGGTTGGAAAAAATGAATAGACCGAGAGTTTAGCGCACGTTATCTGGCAATGAAAGCCGCGATTGCCTAGCGGTATTTTTCAGCGATCGCTTGATTACCCTCAATCGTTCATGCGGCTGATGGATACGAATTTGTTGCGCTCATCAAAAACCAGCTCGAATGTGCCATACACGCCATCGCTTTGCACCACGGAACGCAAAATGTTGGCTGGAAAATGAATAATACGACCATCAGTCGTCCGAGCCGCCACGGTATCCACTTCGCCCTCGTAATAGTACAAAAGCTGATAGGCAGGAATTTTAAGGACGACACGCAGCCGTTGATACATGGGCAAACCTCAGCCGTTATTGAAAAATCCCATCAAAATTGCTCACCTGCTTCCAGATAGCGCCACTGACCTTCGGGTAAATTACCCAGTTTAACTTTGCCGATGCGTACGCGCTTTAAACCCATCACTTCCAAATTGACCAGCTCGCACATACGGCGGATCTGGCGCTTTTTGCCTTCAACCAGAATAAAGCGTAGCTGATCCTGATTCAGCCATGTCACTTGTGCCGGTTTTAACAATTGACCATCGAGACTTAACCCATAATTCAGCAACGCCAATTTTTCCCGCGGCAACACGCCTTCAACTCGCACCAGATATTCTTTTTCGATACGCGAATGCTCACCGATCAATTGCTTGGCAATACGTCCATCCTGCGTCAGCACCAGCAAACCTTGCGAATCGATATCGAGGCGCCCGGCCGGTGCCAGGTTTTTCAAATGATTGGGTTGAAAACGCTTGCTTGATCGTTGAGAAACAAATTGGTTTTCCGGCTTGATCAGCACCACAGCCGGTTGGTAACCTGGCTCCGGTTGCCCGGACACATAACCGACCGGTTTATTCAGCAGAATAGTCACCCGACTGGTTTGCTGCACTTGCGCGGCTTTATTCAAAGTGATTTTTTGCGTGGGAGAGATTTTGGTGCCAAGCTCGGAAATCCGCTCGCCATCAACAAACACCCAACCCAACTCGATATAGCGATCCGCTTCACGGCGCGAACACAGGCCTTGCTCAGACATCAGTTTAGATAGACGGACTTTTTCCATGACGCGCTATAATGACATTCAAAATAATAAAAGATGCTGAGCATTATCCTATTGAATAGCATAATCAGTCGATCATTCTTAATACCAACGGAGAAATTTTATGGAAACTACTGCAGAAATACTAAAAAAAGCGCACCAACGCGCTGAAGAAATGGAGCTTCCCTACAAAGGCGCATTGTTGCCGATGGAAGCTTACCGGATTTTACAAGAATCTATGCAAGCACAATTAGTAGACGTGCGTTCACGCGCTGAATTGGATTGGGTGGGCCGCATTCCCGGCGCGACGGAAATCGAATTGCGCTCGTACCCCGGCATGCAACCCAATCCAGCTTTTCTCGATCAACTTACGAACCAGGTCGACAAGTCATTACCCGTGCTGTTCATTTGCCGCAGCGGTTCGCGCTCGAATCAAGCCGCAATCATGGCTACCCAGACCGGTTTTAGCGACTGTTACAACGTCCTCGAAGGTTTTGAAGGCGATCGGGATGAACAAGGTCAGCGCGGCAAAGACTCCGGCTGGAAGGCGGCGGGATTGCCGTGGGAACAAAGCTAGGGAAGGCTGATTAATTACCTGTGCAAACAAATTGCTATGTTGGCTGGTACTCGAGAACTCGCCTATCCCTATGATATGTCTCGTTTCCTGCGTTCCATCCGCCTTGCACTTTGCTTGCTCGATGAATTAATCAGCACTTCCCCGAAGCAGGATCGATTCAGCGCGTTCACGACTAGGAAAACTATCAGCCATCAGGATTTTCTATCCAGGCGTTCCATCAGATAGCACAGGCAATCCTGTCGGATGATGCGGATATCGCGCGTCAGCATCGCGGGCATTACCTGCTGCCTGGTCAATAAATTGCCGTCGCGGTTTTCGAAGTAATGCTCGCTCATGTCACAGCCTAAGCCATTGCGCACTTGTAAAGGCTTGATACAGCCAGGTGCTACCACCGCCAGACGTGTGCCGGGATCGAGCAAACGGAAATTGTAGTAATCGATGTTTTCTATCAAGCATAAATCCGTTGACGGATCGCCGACACTCAGGCTGACTGCTTGCGGCACGGTAACGACGGCAACCGATTGAAACAATTCCAGATCCTGGCTGGCTACAGGATGCTCCGGAAAAGCGGATAAATGCAGAGCACCTTCGACAAAACAAGCAGCATGTTCAACCCCACCAATTCCGCCGGGTTTGCCGCACTCCAGCGTGACTGCCGGACAAAGCTGCGCAAAGGCTTCCGATTGCACACCCTTGGGATCGGTAAAATACACTACGATGCGCGAAAACATCGTCGCCAGGCGCAAAAATGCATCGTCCAGGCGGTTAACGCAAGCGTAATGCGGATTCAAGCCGGTATTGTTATGGATGTCGATGCTGGCAAACACATTGCGCTGCGCCATGATGCTGATCACTTGTTGCATCATGCGGTGCTCATCGGCAATGATCGTGTCGGTTTCGAGCGACCACACGCGATTGTAGTCCAACTGTCCTTCCAGGCGGCGAACACCTGCGCGCGCGGCGGTAACGTTGCCGACATACAGCGACAGGGCGCGCGGTAGGAGCTGGTTTTGATATTTCTTTAAAACTACCTGCATGGCTTTTAAGCCAGTATCTTCATTGCCATGCAGCAGGATCGATACAAACAGCGGCGCTTCGCGCCTACCGGGCAAGTGAATCAAAGTAGGGCCGGACAGTATCGTGTGTAATTCTGTGGCTTCCACCTGCAAAAACCCATCCGGCAGATCAGCTAATTCCGTCAGCATGCTTACAACGCCCATTCATGCACCGGCGCACCGCTGCGTTGCCGCTCCAAATAGGCGGCGACCAGATGCAAGCTGTCCGCGTGGTATTTCTCGCAGTAAGCACGTTGCCATGCCGAACCGGTCTGACCGCTTTTGATTCGGGATTCCAGGATGCCGAGATTGTGATCGATATCGGCCTTATCAATGCCAAGTTCCACCAAACCCTGGCGCGCCATCGGCAGAATTTCTTCCAGTAACAAAGTATGCGCTTCAATTGTGCTGCCATCCAGCCAAGCAAGTTTGGCCTGAAGTCCATTGCGTGCGGCGGTATAAAAATTATCACGGGCTTGGTTAAAACTGAATGCAGCTTCCGGCGCCTCGTGCATACTCATAAGAAAACGCGCCAAACCAAAAAACAAGGCGGCATTGGCGATCATATCGGCAATCGTAGGACCAGCGGGCAAAACGCGCTGCTCGATACGCAAATGCGGGGTGCCATCCGGATCAAAACCGATCAGCGGCCGGATCCAACGCCAGATCGTGCCATTATGCAATCTCAGGTGCGCAAACTGTTGTGGCGGACTATCCATTAAAATAGGCAGCAATACATCATGGCGGGCAAGATTTTCCGCAAAGCACTCAAACAGGGAGTCACGCGCATAACCGCAGCCAAAGCTGACGCGGCGGTTTTCCTGCTGCGGCTGGTCGCCAATTTCAACCGATTGCTCAAATAACGGGATACGTGTTTCGTCCCACAAATCCATATTAAATAGCAATGGCGAATTGCCTGAGGCGGCCACCAGCGGTCCGGCTGTGATAATTGATGCATTAAAATAGCGCACCGCATCGCGCTGCGCGCTCTGCAAATGCACCTGGAACGATGTAGTTGCGGCTTCCAGCATCACATCCGGATGAGCGATGTTCAAATGCTCCCGCCCATTGATGCGAATGCGCAATGGACGTCCGCAGCGCCGTTTCAGCACCTGTTCGTTTAACGCGCGGTAACGCATGAGTTCGGACATATTCGCCAAACATAAATCGGACTGCCGCACAGTTGGCAAGATGCCGATCATCATTAGCACGCTATCCATTTGGTGCGCAACTTCCTGGCATTCCTGCCAATTCTTATTCAGCTCAAAAGCCATAGCTGACAACGCATTGCCTTTCAGCAGCAGCGGTGCGCCATTGAGCTCGACATTGAAGCGCGAAAGTTCGTGTACCACCAATGGATTGTTAAGACGAGTTAGAAATTGTTGATTGATAGGCGAAGGAAAATAATTGTGGTCTACAAGCCAAGATTCAAGTTCATAACCGCCCATTTCACCAGTAGCGGAAAAAAGACCTTGTACGAGCTGCTCCTCTAATAGCGCAATTTCCCGCGATAAGCGATGCTGATATTCCTTGAAAATCTGATCATTAAACTGCGTTTGATTGATTTCCTGACCCATCGCGATCGCTCAAACCCATCATTCCGGCTCGCTGGCAGCGACGCCTTTGTGGAATGTGACGTACACGTAAATCGGAACTTGTAAATCACTCAGGTGCTTAGCGATTAATGGGCTGACTTCATCCCAATCCAATCCGCCAACCCCGGTAGCCAGACGGGGCAATGCAAGACTGCGAAATTTTTCTGCGTCCATCAACCGGCGCAGTTCGCGCAAGGCGTGATTCACATGCTCGATAGTCGCTTTCCCTGGCTTGGATGCATGATCAGGCGCAGCATCTTGCGTGAACAGATTAATAATGCGCGCCCCTTCCGCACCGCCCCATACCCAAGCACTTCCCGCTTTGGGGTGCGTGGTTTGGCAGAAATGCCGGAAATCCTTATACATGGCCGGCCACTGCTCTCTTAAGCTTAACGCCAAGCCAGTGGAAAACGGATCATTCGGTGCAACGCCGTGCGCAATGGCGTGCGCTTTAGAAAGAAGAATATCGCCGCTAACGTGATGGATCATTTAATTTAAACAGTAAGTGGATAAGAAAAAAACTTGTTAACTTCAAAATGACTGTACAGAAAGATATAGCAAGCGTCAACCGCAAGGCTTATCTCTTCAGTAATCGATAAAAAAATCTAGGGTTGAGGAAACTACTACGCTTGGTATCCAAGAAGAAAATTAAAGCAATTTAACCAGTGTAGCTACAACGCCTATGGCAACAACAATCATCGTTCCCAATTTGATGATAAGCCGGTATTCGAGTTCTCTAAGGTCAGTTTTTGTTGCAATCTCTGCTTCAAGATTAGCTTCACGAAAAGCCTCAGCAATCGCTTCCGCTTGCTCTTCTGAAATACCCGCCTCCTTTAGCCGGCGAATAAATTTATGAGTATCAAAGGTAATAGTAGGCATAAACGAATTCTAACATGAATAATTCTATGAAAAAAATGAACAGGTTGTGATATCACTGACAACATCGCTACAAAAAAGGTTGCCAGTCATTTTTCCATTGACAATATAGCTGTCTGTACCGGCAGACAAGCCTTAGATAGACAAGGAAATCACTTTTTCAAATGGGGTTACGACAGGAAAACAGCCTTGAGAACCATCGCCTGGAACTGAGCTGGTCAAGAAAATTCCTGAACTTCGCAGGCTATAAAGAGCGGCGCTTCAGTGTCTTTGACCTAACAAGTAATCCTTGGTACATTCAAATTGTCTACCGCAATTATGCATACCATGTACCCGACAATTGATACAGACTTGACCAACTGGCTGCCCGACAACGATCCGCAACGCGTTATGTTGCACAATGAAGTGCATGCCCGCCTTAGCCAGCGCATCCAACTTCCGGCCTTGATTGTCTATGTCGTGGTCATCAATGAGGGTGTCACACGTGAGCAAGAGTGCGAGCATTTGCGCCGTTTGCCCGGACAACATGTACTGATGCTCGAGCAATTACAGAATAATTTTTTGCGTTTACGTTTGCAGGGCTATACGTTGCGATGGGAACGCCATACCGAATTCACACGTTATTCGCTGGTGCAGCATTTACCCGAGGCTGCCCAATTAGGGGCGACCGATCCGGAACTGCTTGCTTACCTGTCTCTGCCTCGTGATTGGTTAGCGGAAATTCCGGGGCGCACGTTTGCCGCGGTAAAAGTTGCGATGATATACGGCGATCTAAACCGATCCAATGAATTGCTTGCCCAAGCCCACAAGTGGTTCGGTGGGAATCCGCTGGTAGCCTCGCTGATTGGCCGGCAGGCGCATTCGTTGGCGGTAACGGATTTTATGTTGCGTCCCAGCGGGTTTGAGCGCATGCTCATTATGATGTCGGCCGATGCGTCCGAGACGCGGGCTGGACGAGTTTCACAGCGCTTGCTGGAAATTGAAACATATCGATTGATGGCGTTGCGCAGTTTACCGATGGTCAAACGGCTTATGCCAGAATTAACCAAAGCCGAGCGGCAATTGGCCGAAATTACCGCGCAACTGGAAAATAAAGCCGCTTCGGATCAGGAACTGCTGGATACCCTCACATTGCTGGCTGCGCGTATCGAGCGTGCGACGGTTGAGCATGGCTACCGCTTTGCGGCAACGCAAGCGTATAACAAGCTGGTCGTGCAACGAATCGCCGATTTACATGAAAAAGCCATTCCCGGAACGCAAACAATCGGGGAATTCATGCAGCGGCGGCTTTCTCCGGCAATCGCCACAGTGGAAGCAACCGCACAACGCTTGAGCTATTTATCGGCGCGTGTCTCGCGCGCCAGCGCATTATTGCGCACCCGGGTTGACATTGTTGCGGAAACGCAGAACCAGCAGTTGCTGGAGAAATTGACGCGTGGCCAGGAACTGCAATTACGGCTGCAAAGCACCGTGGAAGGTTTATCCATTGCAGCAATATCCTATTACGTCATCAGCTTGCTGTTTTACGTGACCAAAGCAGGTAAAGCGGCCGGCTTACCGATTCATCCCGAATTGGTAACCGGCGCACTGATTCCAGTGGTGCTATGGATCGTGTGGCGAACGATACGGCGAATTCACGACAAGTTTTTCAAAACGCATTGATTTTGATGTGAAGAAAAGCTGATAGAAATTCTTAATCTTAAAGAATAAGCTCAGGAAAGCCATTGCAACCATATTTGCAAAAACATAATGATGCAAATGCCGTCCTCTCTAAGCGGAACATGGAAATAACCTGTGATCTCGCTCCTGTGAATTTCGTTTACTTATCCTCACGCTTCCGACCAGGCAATCACGCCGGTATACGCTGTCGCCAGAATAATGAGGCCGAACACGATGCGATACCATGCGAAAACGGTAAAATCATGCTGGCTGATGAAACGCAGCAGGCCGCGCACGGCCAGTAGTGCACTTAAGAAAGCCGAAACAAAACCGACTGCAAACATGCCGAGATCGTCCCATTGCAAAAACTCGCGGTGTTTGTAGACATCGTAGAAAGTCGCCGCGAACATGATCGGAATTGCCAGGAAAAATGAAAACTCGGTAGCGGCCTTGCGCGACAAGCCAAAAAACAAGCCACCGATGATCGTGGCACCCGAGCGCGAAGTGCCCGGAATCAGCGCCAAGCATTGCGCCAGACCAACTTTCAATGCGTGCTTCCAATCCATGTCATCAACCTGCTCGACGTCGATGACATGCTGCCTGCGCTCGGCCCATAAAATCAGCAATCCGCCGATAATCAACGCCAGCGCCACTGGCACTGGATGAAACAGATAAAGTTTGATGGTTTTGATGAACAACAGCCCCAGAATCGCAGCCGGTAGGAATGCTATCAGCAGATTAATCACAAAACGATTCGCTGCCGGGCTGGTACCAATGCCGCGAATGACTTCCGCGATCTTGCCGCGATACTCCCAGCACACCGCCAGAATGGCGCCCAATTGGATCGCAATGGTAAACACCATACCGCGCTCATCATTGAAATCGAGCAAATCACCGACCAGAATCAAATGGCCGGTGGAGGAAATGGGCAGAAACTCGGTTAAACCTTCAACAACGCCCAGGATCAGCGCTTTTAACAATACTATGAAATCCATGTCGCGTTGCTCAACTCCATAAATGAAATGATGTGAAGTAGAAATTACAATTTGCTATATATTTCCGCGCCCTTTTCCTTGAATTCTGCAGATTTTTGCGCCATGCCGACTGCCAAGGCCTCTTCGTCAGCCACACCTTGGTTGGCTGCGTAATCACGCACGTCCTGGGTAATTTTCATTGAGCAAAAATGCGGGCCGCACATGGAGCAAAAATGCGCCACTTTGGCGCCTTCCTGTGGCAGGGTTTCATCGTGAAACTGCTGTGCTTTGTCCGGATCCAGGCTTAAATTGAATTGATCTTCCCAGCGGAATTCAAACCGCGCTTTGGATAGCGCGTTATCGCGAATCTGCGCACCGGGATGGCCTTTAGCCAAATCAGCGGCATGTGCGGCAATTTTGTAAGTAATGATACCGTCCTTGACATCATCCTTATCGGGCAAACCAAGATGTTCTTTCGGCGTTACGTAACATAGCATTGCCGTACCATACCAGCCGATCATCGCGGCACCGATAGCGGAGGTGATGTGATCATAACCCGGCGCAATATCGGTTGTCAGCGGGCCAAGCGTATAAAATGGCGCTTCATCGCAATATTTTAGTTGCAGATCCATATTTTCCTTGATCAAGTGCATCGGCACATGGCCGGGGCCTTCGATCATGGTTTGCACATCGTGTTTCCACGCGATTTTTGTCAATTCACCGAGTGTTTTCAGCTCGGCAAATTGCGCTTCGTCGTTAGCATCGTAAATCGATCCCGGACGCAAACCATCCCCAAGCGAAAAGCTGACGTCATAGGCTTTCATGATCTCGCAGATTTCCTCGAAATGCGTATACAAAAAGCTTTCCTCATGATGCGCCAGGCACCATTTCGCCATGATCGAGCCGCCACGCGACACGATACCGGTCATACGTTTCGCCGTCATCGGCACATACGCCAGCCGTACGCCGGCATGAATGGTGAAATAATCCACACCCTGCTCGGCTTGCTCGATCAAGGTATCGCGGAAAATTTCCCAAGTTAGTTCTTCGGCTTTGCCATCGACCTTTTCCAATGCCTGATAAATCGGTACGGTGCCAATCGGTACCGGGCTATTGCGGATAATCCATTCGCGTGTTTCGTGGATGTTCTTGCCAGTGGATAAATCCATCACCGTATCGCCACCCCAGCGGATCGCCCAGGTCATTTTTTCCACCTCTTCCTGAATACTTGATCCTAAGGCGGAATTGCCAATATTGGCGTTGATCTTGACCAAAAAATTGCGCCCGATGATCATCGGTTCGGATTCCGGATGATTGATGTTCGCCGGAATGATCGCACGTCCGCGCGCCACCTCATCGCGCACGAATTCCGGCGTGATTATTTTCGGCAACGCTGCGCCAAAATCCTGACCCGGATGCTGGCGCGTCAATAATTCATGATGCTGGCTATTTAACGCTTCAATCCGTTGATTTTCGCGAATGGCGATAAACTCCATTTCCGGTGTGATGATGCCACGCCGGGCATAGTGCATTTGCGTGACATTCACCCCTGCTTTAGCGCGGCGGGGTTTGCGCTGCAAATTAAAGCGCATGTCCGCCAATTGGGGATCTTGCAAGCGCGCTTGACTATAGGTGGAATTGTGGCTTGATAATATTTCAGTGTCTTGACGTTCAGTAATCCATTTTTCGCGTAACGCAGATAATCCCGAACGAATATCGACTTTTACCGCCGCATCGGTATAGGGTCCTGACGTATCGTAAACCCAGATCGGTGGATTTTTTTCCCCTCCCTTGCTGGTAACTGTGTCAGTTTGGCGGATTTCCCGCATCGGTACTTGAATGTCGGGGCGGGAGCCTTGTACATAAATTTTGCGTGAATTGGGCAGTGGCTTGACTGCAGCCGCATCGACTTGTGCCGTGGCGCTGGAAAAGCCTTTTTGGTTTAAAACTGTAATAGTCATAATCGTGTTGCTCCTTACTTTAAATAAACGCCATAAAGAGCGGGAGAATAAATCCCAGCTTCCCTACGGCGGCATTATCCGCGTCAGGTATTAAGGGACTTTCTCACCGGATAATCAGAAAATTCTGAAAACGGACCCCTAGCTGATGCTGTGAAGCTAATGGAAATATGAAATAATTGCAAGTCTTACCTTAATAACACGTACGGAATAGAAATGAATATCGAAGAAACCCGATCTAATATGGTGTCACAACAAATTCGCACATGGTACGTGCTGGACGATAATGTCCTAGATTTGTTGTACAAAGTAAAACGTGAAGAATTTGTGCCAGATGAAAGTCAGGCAGCGGCATTTGTGGATATGGAAATTCCCCTAGGTTACGGTCAGGTGATGCTTGCGCCCAAAATGGAAGCACGTATTTTGCAGGAACTTCACGTCAAGAAAACGGACAAAATTCTCGAAGTTGGTAGCGGCAGCGGATACATGACAGCACTGCTGGCCCAACAAGGTGCGCATGTATACAGCGTTGAAATTATTCCTCAATTAAAAGCAATGGCAGAAAATAATCTTAAAGCCCATGGCATAACCAATGTAACCTTAGATCAAGGTGATGCAGCGCAAGGCTGGCCTAAACATGAACCCTACGATGTGATCGTTTTAACCGCATCTACACCTGTTTTGCCTGATGCTTTCCAGAACAGCTTGAATCCAGGCGGGCGATTATTTGCAATTATTGGAGAAGACCCGGTGATGGAAGCATCATTAATTACCTGCACGGCGCCCGGTGAATTCAACAAAACTGTCCTCTTTGAAACCTGTACAGTACCGCTTATTAATGCATTGCAGCCAACAAGGTTTAGCTTTTGAGTTCAAAAGAAATTACCGGCGTTATCACGCTCAAGAATCGTTGTATCGATAGAACCCGGACTATTCCGAATTATTTTCGGAAAATCCTATGAAATTCTTGTACTTTTTTATCGCTGTTTCTATTGCCTTGATGGGACATTCCGCACTGCACGCGGCTAACCTCATGAGCGTTTACCATGAAGCCTTAGCCCAAGATGCGAAATATCGGTCGGCACGCGCTACCTATCAAGCCGCCCAAGAAAAATTGGTACAAGGTAGAGCCGGTTTTCTTCCGAATATCACCCTATCAGGATCGCGTACCATTCAACAAGTAGATGCAAACAATATTACCAGCACAATTGGCGGAAACAGTATTAGCCTTAATCCTCCGGAAACCACCATTCATGGCCGCGGTGTGATTATTGCCGCGACTCAGCCATTATTCCGCATGGAAAATATTGTCATTTATCAGCAATCTAAAATTGAAATCAGCCGTGCGGATGCGCAATTTGTGGTGGCTGCACAAGATTTGATCCTGCGTGTTGCCCAAGCATATTTCGATGTGCTCGATACGCAAATTGACGTCGAAGTTGCCGAAGCGCAAAAAAAAGCCATCTTGAGTCAACTGGAACAAGCCAAACGCAATTTTGAAGTGGGGGTATCCACCATTGTGGATACCAATGAAGCGCAAGCGCGTTATGATTTAACGACTTCCCAAGAAATCGCTGCACAAAATGCACTGGAAATCAGAAAACGCGCCTTGCAAGGAATTATCGATCGATTCCCTGAAAATCTAGTTGGCGCAAAAGAAATTACTTCTGACTTATCCAAATTGCAATATAGCACCATGGATGAATGGGTTCATATCGCAGAAGAAAAAAATTTCACGCTCAAAATCCAGCAGGCCGCATATGAAATAGCGCTACAGGATGTTAAAAAAGCCTGGGCACAGCATTACCCAACAGTGGACCTGGTAGCGCAATATAGCGATCAAACCGGTGTGGGTGGTGCTATTACCGGTCGTGGAATTGATCTTATTTCAAAATCCATTGGCATCCAGCTCAATGTACCACTATTCCAAGGCTTTGCTGTGCAATCCCGTGTACGCGAAGCACTGGCACTACAAGAACGCGCATTACACGATCTGGAAAGCACCCGTCGTGATATTGCCTTACAAATCCGTCAGCAGTATCTCAATGTTACGAATGGAATTGCACAAGTAAAAGCACTCAAACAAGCATTGAAATCCAGTAAAAGCCAATTGGATTCGACCATCCTTGGACAACAAGTCGGTGTCAGAACCGAAGTTGACGTATTAAATGCTCAGCAGCAAATGTATGCTGCCAAACGTGACTTATCCAAAGCGTATCACAGCTATCTAATGTCAAGATTGCGTTTAAGTGCTGAGGCTGGAGAACTCGATGAAGACACATTAATGCAAATCAATGCAATGCTAACCCAATAGCATCCATCGCTCAATTCACAAATATTTATCCCGGCAAGACATCCCTATCAAGACAATCAATGCCAGTTGCAATCAACCTGACTCTAAGTAAATACTTAGACAAATTAAGTAAATACTTAGATGGCTCAGTAAAAACCTAATCAAAAATCAGCAAAATCCGACTTTACTCATAACGTCTGCAATCCTACCCTGACAAAGGGAGAAATTGACACCAGCATTGATCATAAAATATAGATTAATCAATCTATTGGATCATTCCATCCCGTGCAATATTGCAATAAATATTAACAAGAAATTATTTCCTAATAACTGGGGAGGGAAGTGATATGAAGTCGTTTAATCATACTGAATTAGCTACAATTCTGAGCAAAAAATTTATCATTGGTACTGTACTTGCAATACTACTAAATGCTTTAAGCATACTACCGGCAACATCCGCTTTGACCAATAAAGGCTTAATACATCCTGTTAATCATTTTCCTACTTGGTTTTCTGATGCCAATGGCATTACTTTACAGTTGTGTTTGGATGGTGATGGTGTCACTGGATTGTGTTTTTTTGACCCGGTGATACCAGGCAATCCTACTTCTGCAGCAACTGGCTTTGGTGCAGAAGCATTTTGGTGGTCGGCTGATGCTGCTTTGGATTTGGCTGGGGGTGGGCGAGCTATTTTAGTACTGGCGTTGGAAGCAGCTTATGGTGCAGGGGATCCTGCACCGAACGATCAGTTTGCTTTTGGGCGTATCCGTCTGCGGGTGGACATACCTGCCGATGGGGAATATAAGATTAGACACCCCTTCTTAAATGAAGCTGCCGGTTGTCCCGACGAAGTTTATACTGCAACCGCCGGGATTAAATCCATCAATGTAACACGCGATATCGGCGGTGGCGCACCGTTTGAAACCATGTTAAGCGGTGAAGTCGGACCTTTCTTGGTATGGGATCCGGCCGTTCCTCCTACCGCACCAGCAGGATATGTAGGTGATCCCAATATTGACCACGAAGTTGTTGGTGGCCATTGCGGTATCAATTATTTCCGCATCGAGGGCCCGGCTGATGTAGATTTGGATGGCAATGGCAATAATTTTGTGCAAACCAGTTTATTTTCAGTGCAAGGAAAAATTTTTGACGAGGCAAATACTCCACCTGGAATTGAATCTGTTCGGGCAAGCTATTTCCGTTCCACCAATGCAACTGGCACTACTACCTCGCGCATCAATACATGGGTAAAAGCACCACCGCATTCAAGCGTTAAGCTCAACGATTTGCCTCAAGCCAATCAAAACGGCCCCATGGCATTCGATGGTGAAAGCACATTTTTCAGACGTGCCACGTTAAATGCAGCAAATAGCAACCCCATGCCCGCACAACTAACGGTTATTGCTACAAACACCAGTGGCATGAGCACCACGCAAGCCATCAATATTATCGATCAAGTGGATATCCAGTTAGCAACATGGGCAAAAGCAGCGCAAACATTAAGGGTTGTGGCTTTCTCAAGCGACAAAATAAGCTTAAGTTCAGGTGATACTCCCACACTTAATCTAAAAATAGGAACAAATACTTATTTAATGCCGCAGTCGGGTGTAGCTGGCCGCTATGAAATAATACTGAATGGCATTACCGTACCGCCAGCTCAAGTCACCGTGACGTCTTCAAAAGGCGGTACAGCCACCCAGGGGGTAGCGGATTAATTTGCTGTTGCTATTAATAATATATAGTAGAGTGGCGCTTATTTACTTTGAGTAACATCCCATATAAGTAATAAGCGCCTTCTCAATACTCAACGAACCAGAGGTTTTTCATCCTGCAAGCATAACAACCTATTGTTCATTCCGAATCTCACGATTTATTAGGTTGAGGCACAATAAAATTTATATTTTCAGGAAGATTGCGCACATGCACATCTAGTTGCGGATAGGCTATCTCAATATGATGCTCAGCAAACAATGCCATGATTCGAGTATTCAGCGCATCCTGAATTTCAATCCGTTGGCTTAATACATTAACAAATACACGCAGCTCAAAATCAAGAGTACTCGCACCAAAAGCCATGAATGAACAAGAGGGTTCCGGTTCTTTCAGTACACGCTCATCTTCCCTAGCGACCTGAAGTAACAATACGCGTACCTTATTGGCATCGGCGCCATAGGCCACCCCGATCCGAATCACAACGCGTGTGATCGTATCGGTCAATGTCCAATTGATCAATTGGCCGGTGATAAACGTTTTATTGGGAATGACAATTTCCTTGTTATCGGCATCGAGGATAGTGGTCGCACGGGTGCGGATACGTGTAACCCGTCCGGTAAGATCACTAACCGTGATGACATCACCGACCCGGAATGGCCGCTCAAATAATAAAATGATACCGGAAACAAAGTTGGCAAAAATCTCCTGCAGGCCAAATCCAAGTCCAACCGTTAAAGCTGCAGCCATCCATTGTAACTGCGACCAACGCACACCCAGAAGGCTTAATCCGACAAGCGTACCGCCAATTACAATCGCATAACGTAACACGCTCGTAATGGCATAGCGCGAAGCCGCATCAATACCAATTCGCGATAACAGACTGATTTCAATTAAGCCGGGCAGATTTCTGGCGCCAACTATGGTTAAAATCAAGGCAAAAACGCCTAGCAACACCGCCATCAGCGTCACAGGTTGTTGAATGGTAGCCCCATCGGCTCCAATCTCGCCAATATGCCATAGTGCAATCTCATCTAGGCGTGTGGCTGCTGGTAAGAGGCTTGCCCAAACGATTATCAGTCCTGTTACGAGTAAGCTTATGCGTAATGCACGCAACAAACGCCGTGTCTGCGTGTTGACTTGTTCCAAGGTAATGTTTTCTTCCGGTTCAAGTACCGGTTCGCTGGTTTCCGTAGCAGCTTGAGCCGCCGCTAAACGGCGTTCCTCTATTCGATGTAACGCTAGGCGGCGCTCACCAAGCAAAAACCATCGTGCCACCAAACCCATTACAATGGCAATAATAACAATGACATTAAAACTGGCTATTAGCGACTGTAGTATCATGCCCGCTGAAAATACATAACCGGACAAAGCCAATATTGCAACAGTCACGAGCAGCAATGGCAGCGATACGCGCAATAACTTACGCATCATGGATGGCTCATTATTCATGCCACGAACGACCCAGAGCCGGCCAACATCGAGTAATTTCCATAACACCCAAGCCAAAACCACACAACTCAGTATAATTGCCAAGCGCGCCTGCACATCGATGGCTAAGTCAAGCCTGCGAATAAATGCCAAAGCTCCGATAAAATATAACGGTAATACTATGAGAGCAATTCTTGACAACCAATCACGTAATGCAACACGCCGCTGACTCGTCCAGCGGAAATGTGCATGGCCCAACCCTCCCTCCATGCTGGTCCAACGTAACAACTGCACTGCCAATAACGGTAGAACCAATAACATGCAAGCTTGCCCTAATGAATGACTAAATCTTCCAGGACTGCCAATTGCCTGTAACAAATACCCTAACAAAGCAAATAATACTGGTGCCGGCAAAGCGGCTAATAATGTCCACCCCAAAGCTTTGAGCGTTATCTGATAACTGTCTTTTTTAACCTGATACGTATTGGCTGCCAGTGCCTCGATATTTTTTGGGGCGCGGTGCCGCAACTTCAGCAACACTAACAATATCAGCAAGCTTGTTAGCCACGGCAGGGGATTCTGTTGAAAATCACGAAAAACCAACGTAATTGTTGTTGCATAGCGGGATAATTTGATCAAATCGTCCAATCCTTCCGGCAATCGCTGCAACCAGCCACTGTCAATCAAACTATGGCCAGGTATCCATAACAAATTACGATCCAGCAACTGTTGCAATTCCATACTGGTTTGGATTTGTTCATGCAAAGCCTGCTCACTTTCTTCCAATGCCAGGATGCGGCGCTGAAATAGTGTCTCCAATGCTGACAACAATTCGACACGTTTTTGCAGTAATGGCATGAGCAAATTTTTAGCATCTTTGTCGACCTGGCCGTTATCTTCAATCGATAGGCTCGTTTCCAATAATGCTCGCGCAATGCCATTGATATCAAGCAAATCGCGTTGCTGTTCGCTGAGTACTACGCGCTCCATGCGTAAATCAGCCAAATCGTCACGAATTAATTTCAAGCGTTGCTGCAGACGCTCAGTAGACTTCAATCTGCGCCGTTCGCTCCACAACCAACGGCCAACACGCTCATTGCTCCCTCCCATATCAAGCCGCGCACGGCTATCTTGCAAATTAACCGCCATATGCGCGCGTGCTTGCTGAATGCTGGCCAGTGCTACGCGATCTTGCGCCAGATGTTCATTTTGCTGTAAAAGTTCCTCACCGATCACCCTATTCTCGGCAGCCGTGTCAGCTACAATCGTAATAGGGCTTTGCGCCAATTCCTGTTCACGTTTGATCAGTTGCTGCACCAGTGATTCCAGCTCACTTCTGCCGCGATGGGTGATACGTTGCTGCAAATATTCCAGGCGGCTTTCGTGAAAGCCCAGGCGGTAACGTAATTCACGCAGCGACAGTTCCTGCAGACTATGACGCTGTGTAGCCGTGCTTTGCTCCAGATTATGCAACTCCAATTCCGCTTGTAGCTTGCGCAACTCACTTTTACGGCGCAACCGCCGCGCTTCATGGAGCGCTGCAGGTTCATCTTTTGCCGCTGCCAGGGGTAGTGACAATTCATCAATACGGCGATGCAAAGTACTGATATCATCCGCTGCTTGTGTAGGACGCGATAACATCAACGCCAAGTTATCACCGGCCGCTTCGATCTGCGCACGCAAATCATTAATGACAGTACGCTCCCGTTCCAGGATTTGTTCAAGTGTCTCACCATCAGCATCAGCAGGTATACGCTTAGACCACGCCAGCAGTTCTTGCTCACGACTAACCGCCAATGCTTTTTGCAATTGCTCACTCCGCTTCGGCTGATCTAACGTCTCGGCACGCAATGCCGCCAATTGTTCTTTCAGTGCATCAACTTCTTTTTCATCTGCACGCGCAGCATCCAGATAATCAATCGCCGCTTGTCTCTGGCTTTCTTCCATTTTGCTGCGATCAATCGCTACACGCGCGGCATCAATGGTTTTAAGCACCGATGGTTCAGCTTTCGAATATGCATCGCCTGATGACACTATTGCCGTTAAAACACAAAAAAAGAAAAAAGAAAAAAGCAATTTAAAATTAAGCAACAGCATACGTAATTTGGGAAAAATTATTGTGATAAATGGCAAGCAATCATTCAAAAGGAATTAACGAACACAGATTGCATGAGGCTTATTTGAAGACTGACTTTCAAGTCATTGCCAGATTATTTCCCTAACCGATCACTTTTGCAAGTGATAAAATAGCCAGTGAAGTTAGCCAGACAGTCGCCGCTGCTGTTCGATTGAACAGCGGGGGAGGAAAGTCCGGGCTCCATAGAGCAGGATGGCGGCTAACGACCGCCCACCGCGAGGTGAGGAATAGGGCCACAGAGACGAGCGTATTAAGTTACGGTGAAACGCGGCAACCTCCATCCGGAGCAAGACCAAATAGGCAGGCGAAGATGCTGCTCGCAGAGCCTGCGGGTAGGTTGCTTGAATGCACAGGTAACTGTACATCTAGAGGAATGACTGTCCACGACAGAACCCGGCTTACCGGCTAGCTTCACTCATTAATCTTATTAATTGCCGCTAAGGAAGTGCTGATTAATTCATCGAGCAGGGAAAGTGCAAAGCGGATGGAAAGCAGGAAATGATATAACTCATAGAGTTAGGCTAGTTTCGAGTACTGACCAACACTGGAATTTATTTGCGCAGGTAATTAATCAGCTTTTCCCTAGCATAGAGGACGGATTCCCAATGTATAATTCATTGCTGGATACTTTCAATAATTCACAATGATCCGTAAATTCCTACAAAAAGTATTCAGACGTAAGAATGCTGCTTCCGATTCGGCTGCAGCGTTGGTTATTATTCCATCAAAACGTCATGGCATCCAGCGCCAGCAAATTACCCCCTGTGCATTAAAAATAGCCACCCAGATTCAACAAGCCGGATTCTCGGCATACATTGTCGGTGGTGCGGTACGCGACTTGTTATTGGGGTTGACACCGAAGGATTTTGACATAGCCACTAGTGCAACACCTGAAGAAGTTCGCAAAATTTTCCGCCGCTCACGTATCATTGGCCGCCGTTTTCGCTTGGTTCATGTGATGTGTGGCGCTGAAACCGTGGAAGTATCCACTTTTCGCGGCCCTTTACCGGACAATGATGATTCCTTATCCATGCAATTAACCGATCAGCATGGCCGGTTATTACACGACAATGTTTTTGGTAGTCAGGAGGAAGATGCGATACGCCGGGATTTTACGATCAATGCGCTGTTTTATGATCCCGTTAAGCAAGAAATTCTTGATTACTTAAATGGTTATGATGACATAAAAACCAAAAGCCTGCGCATAATCGGTGATCCCATTCAGCGTTATCGCGAAGATCCCGTGCGCATGCTCCGCGCTGTGCGTCTGGCATCAAAACTCGAGTTGCAAATCGAAGACAAGACCGCCGCGCCGATTGGTGACTTGGCGCCTTTACTGCAAAATGTTCCACCATCGCGCTTGTTCGATGAAATGCTCAAACTGTTGTTATCGGGACATGCGCTTTCCTGCGTAGTTGAGTTGCGTGCGCGAGGGCTGCATCATGGCCTTTTGCCGATGCTCGATATCATTCTGGAACAGCCGCTGGGCGAGCGATTTATAACCCTTGCTCTAAAAAATACCGATGCACGGGTGTTAGAAAACAAGCCTGTTTCACCAAGCTTTTTATTTGCCATTTTGTTGTGGCATGAAGTGCTGTCGTGCTGGAATGCCTTACAGGCTGCGGGAGAAAAGCCTTTACCCGCACTCTTTAATGCTAGCGATAAAATTTTATCGATACAAAACAAAAAACTGGCAATTCCACGCCGTTTTGATGCAATAATCCAAGAAATCTGGATGATGCAGCCGCGTTTTGAAGTACGTGCCGGACGTAAGCCCTTTCGCTTGCTGACGCATCCGCGGTTCCGTGCCGCTTACGATTTTATGCTGTTACGCTGTGAGAGTGGCGAACTGGATACAGAATTGGGTGAATGGTGGAGGGTTTTCCTTTCTGCAAATGATGACGAAAGGGAAAAAATGCTATCCAGCCAAATATCCCCTAAAAGAGGCAGAAGGCGGCGCTCTCGCAAAAAAGCTGCATCAAATCTCGTAGCCAGCCCCGAAAACGCACTTAACACGAGTAACAGTTAATTTATCTTTATGAGCAATCAATCAAGCAAGGCATTTATCGCTTTGGGCAGCAATCTGGAAAATCCTGTTTTCCAAATACAGCATGCATTCGAAGAAATAAAACAAATCCCCGGTACATGCCTACTCTGTCATTCTTCATTGTATAAAACCGCCCCGATTGGGCGGCTCGACCAACCCGACTTTATTAATGCAGTTGCACTGATTGAAACACAGCTTGCACCGCATGATTTACTCGAGGCATTGCTAATGATTGAACACAATCATGGACGTATGCGTAAATCCTTAAATGAACCACGTACATTAGACCTGGATATTCTGTTGTATGGTGAACTGCAATACCAGGACGAGGTTTTGACGATACCCCACCCGCGGATGGCACAACGTGCGTTTGTGCTAAAACCATTGATGGAAATTGCTCCGCATTGTCAAATCCCCGGCTACGGTCCCATTGCACCGCTGCTTGAATTGTGTCAGGCACAACAACTCGAGCGGATAAAAGTTTAATATGAGAACCACACTCACCACATTGCAAAAATTAGCCGAGAATAACGAGAAATTCACGGTTTTAACATGCTATGACGCAATTTTCGCAGGCATATTGGAAAATGCAGGCGTGGATGCTTTGCTGGTAGGTGATTCACTCGGAAACGTATTACACGGCGAAAGCACGACTTTAGCAGTAACCTTGGATCATATGATTTACCATACCCGCTGTGTCGCGCATGGTTCCAGCAAAGCATTCATCATTACCGACATGCCATTTGGCAGTTATCAAAATTCTCCCGAACAAGCCTTTGAGAATGCTTGCAAAATCATCGCCGCTGGCGCGCATATGGTTAAAATCGAGGGAGGTCTGATCATGGCCGATACCCTTCAGTTTCTGACTCAACGCGGTATTCCTGTATGCGCGCATATTGGTCTGACGCCGCAGTTCATTCATCAATTGGGCGGCTATAAATTACAGGGAAATTCGGAAAAATCGGCTAAACGATTGCTGGATGATGCAAAAATACTGGAAAAAGCAGGTGCCGGCTTAATGGTAATCGAAATGGTACCTGCCAAACTGGCGAAAAAGATCACCCAAACAATTTCTATTCCCACCATTGGAATTGGTGCAGGCGTTTACTGCTCGGCTCAGGTTTTGGTGCTGCATGATATGCTGGGACTTTATCGGAGTAAAAAACCGCGCTTTGTAAAAGATTTTATGGCCGGTACAAATAGTATTCAAGAAGCAGTCGCAAGCTACGTATCGGCTGTTAAGACTGGGCAGTTTCCAAGCAAAGAACATGAATTTTAACGAGCGGTTGTGACGTGAAAATATTTGACGATATTACTGCATTGCGGGATAACCTAAGGTCAAAGCAAACCATTGTTTTTGTGCCAACCATGGGTAATTTACATGCCGGCCATCTTGCTTTGATCAAGCAAGCCAAACAGCTAGCGGATCATGTTGTCGTCAGTATTTTTGTTAATCGATTGCAATTCCTGCCGCATGAAGATTTTGATCGTTATCCCCGCACTTTTGAAAATGACTGCAAACTGCTTACTGGCCTTAATGTCAATACCCTTTTTGCTCCAAATGAAAAAATTCTTTTTCCTACAAGGCAAGAATTCTTGCTAGCATTACCACCTGTGGCAGATACTTTAGAGGGGGAATTTCGTCCGGGTTTTTTTCGTGGCGTTGCAACTATAGTACTGAAATTATTCAATATTATTAAACCCAATCTTGCAGTGTTCGGCAAAAAAGATTACCAGCAATTGCATATCGTACGGGAAATGGTACAGCAATTGAATTTGCCTATTGAAATTGTCGCCGGCGAAACTGTGCGTGCACCAGATGGGTTAGCATTAAGTTCCCGTAATCAATATTTGAATAGTACGCAACGTGAAGAAGCTTGTAATTTGTATCAAACGCTTCTGCAAATCAAGCATGAAATTATCTCGGGGCGTAGAGATTATCCAGTACTCCAAGAAACCGCTACCAAAACGCTCGTAAAACGTGGGTGGAAAGTTGACTATATTAGAATCCAAAAACGCAGCTCATTAACGCCTGCACATATCGACGATACTGATTTAGTGATACTCGGCGCTGCCTGGTTGGACAAGACACGGCTGATCGACAATCTGGAAATAAACGGTTAAATCTTTTCGTACGTAAACCTTTGCACTGTTGTTGCCTTTTTAAACCAGACCAATAAAGAACAAAGAATTATGCAATCACTCAATACTTTCTGGTTATCTTGCCTTGATCATTTTAAAAATGAACTTAACGCACAACAATTTAATACCTGGATTAAACCCTTACAAATCGATCCGGCACTTAATAACGATAGTGAAGTAGTACTTATTGCGCCTAATCGTTTTGTCTCACAATGGGTGAAAGATAATTTTATTGTTCATATTGAAGCAATGGCGCAGGGGTATTTTGCTAAAAAAATCCAGTTTCATCTAAAGCTTGCAGAGCAGACTGAAGCTAAAAATATTTTGCCAAATCCTACGCTTGAACAAAGTGAATCGCAGGTTACATCGACTACGGCATATCCATCACTAAAGAAAAATCCAAGCCGTTTGAATCCAAATTTCACATTTGACAATTTTGTTACTGGAAAAGCCAACCAGTTAGCACGTGCAGGTGCAATTCAAGTTGCAGAATCACCCGGTATTGCCTATAACCCCCTTTTTATCTATGGTGGCGTGGGTTTAGGAAAAACCCATCTGATTCAAGCGATTGGTAATCAAGTTTATGAAAATAACAAGAATGCGAAGATTCGTTACGTGCATGCTGAAAAATATGTTTCCGACGTCGTAAGCGCTTATCAACATAAGGCTTTCGATAAATTTAAACTTTATTATCATTCACTGGATCTGTTATTGGTCGATGATGTACAGTTTTTTGGCGGAAAAAGCCGCACCCAAGAAGAATTTTTCTATGCCTTCAATGCACTGGTAGAAACGCACAAGCAAGTCATCATCACCTGTGATTCCTATCCAAAGGAAATATCCGGACTGGAAGAAAGACTGGTATCACGTTTTGGATGGGGTTTGACTGTGGCAATAGAACCCCCAGAATTAGAAATGCGCGTAGCGATTCTATTGAAGAAAGCTGAGTTGGAAAAAATTCGCTTGGATGAAAATGTTGCTTTTTTCATTGCCAAACACATCCGCTCGAATGTACGTGAATTAGAGGGCGGATTAAAACGGGTACTGGCATTCTCACGTTTTGTCGGCCAAGAAATAACATTGGATCTGGCAAAAGAAGCGCTAAAAGATCTGCTTGCGGTACAAAGCCGTCAGATCTCCATCGAGAATATTCAAAAAACCGTTGCCGATTATTACAAGATCAAAGTATCAGAAATGTACTCAAAAAAACGCTCTCGCGTTGTTGCACGGCCCCGCCAAATGGCGATGGCAATAGCCAAAGAACTTACTTCACTGAGCTTACCTGATATCGGCGAAGCTTTTGGCGGAAGAGACCATACGACGGTACTTCATGGTTATAGGAAAATAAACGAATTGCGTATTTCTGATCCAACGGTGAGTAAAGATTTCAATGCCTTAATTATGATTCTAAGAGGTTAATAACTTGTGAATAACTTGTTTAAATAAAAATCTGTGTTTTTTATCCACAAATTATCCAACAGTAATACAGCGATCATACAAATCAATATAATTATCTATCTTTTTGATATTATTTAATTATTAAAAAATATACAAAAATATTGAAGACATTATTAAACTATTATTATTTTTTCTTATATAAATGCTTTTAATAAAAACTGATAGGGATACTTTGCTAAAGCCCTTACAAACCGTAACTGGAATTGTAGAACGTCGACAAACATTACCCATCCTATCAAATGTTTTGATTCAACAAGACGAGAAAAAGACGTCTTTTTTGACCACTGATTTGGAAATACAAATTAAAACAGTGACTGCAAATGAAAGCTCGAACAAGCAAAAATTTTCATTGACGGTCTCAGCAAAAAAACTCCAGGATATTCTTCGTTCACTGTTTACGGATGCAGATGTTTCATTAACCAGACGAGATGATCATCTACAAGTAAAATCGGGTAAAAGTACTTTTAATTTGCAAATACTTCCAGCAGAAGATTTTCCACAAATTGCTGAAGAGTCAGAATCTGATACCCTTATCACGTTAAAACAAAAAGAATTAAAAAAACTGTTACACCATGTGCAATTTGCTGTAGCGCAGCAGGATATTCGTTATTATCTCAATGGCCTTTTACTCCATATTGAAGATAAATACTTGGTTGCTGTCGGTACAGATGGACATCGTTTAGCTTATTTTTCAATCCAATTGGATAAGAGTTATGGAAAACAGGAAGTTATTCTTCCCCGCAAAGCGGTTTTTGAATTGTCAAAATTACTCAGTGACGAAGAAGACTTCGTAAGTATCGAATATTTACCAAACAAAATACGGTTTTCTTTTTCAGAAATTACGCTTACATCCAAAGTTATCGATGGCAAATTTCCTGATTACAATCGGGTTATTCCTACTAAAAACACTAAACTTTTTGAAATAAATCGCTTAATTTTTTTGCAGGCATTGCAACGAGTATCCATTCTTTCTAACCAAAATGAGAAATTTCGCGGCGTGCGTTTGATCATCAGCGAAAATAATCTATGTATCGTGTGTAAAAATAACGAACAAGAAGAGGCGCAAGAAGATTTAGAAATTAAATATGCTGAAGAATCAATTGATATCAGCCTCAATATTACTTATCTACTCGATTTATTAAATAATATCGACAGTGAGACGGTACAATGCGCGTTTGAAAACGCGAATAGCGGCGTTTTAATAACAATACCCGGTAATAACGAATTTAAATATATTGTTATGCCCATGAGAATTTGAATGAATCAATATTCTCACTACATTTTAACTCCTTCATAATCCTAAAAAGCGTTCAAATCGATGACTAATCATAGTATTAATCCAGCTAACGGGAATCAGAGCGACTACGATTCTGAAAGCATAAAAATATTAAAAGGCTTGGATGCCGTTCGTAAGCGTCCTGGCATGTATATTGGCGATACTAGCGATGGTACCGGTTTACACCATATGGTGTTTGAAGTAGTGGATAATGCCATTGATGAAGCATTAGCGGGTCATTGCGATGAGATTACGGTAACTCTCCATCCCGATAATTCAGTCAGTGTGCTTGATAATGGGCGTGGTATTCCAACGGGCATTAAGCAAGATGATGAGTTAAAGCGTTCCGCAGCAGAAATTGTCATGACAGAATTACACGCCGGCGGAAAATTTGACGATAATTCTTATAAAGTTTCTGGCGGGTTGCATGGTGTCGGGGTATCGGTTGTCAATGCGCTATCGGAGTGGCTAAAACTCACCATTCGCCGGGACGGAAAAATCCATCAAATGGAGTTCCGTATGGGTGTCCCGGTCAAGCCGTTGGAAATTACTGGTGAAAGCGAACGGCATGGCACAGAGGTACATTTCCTGGCGAGTAAGGAAATTTTCGGTAGCATTGAGTATCACTATGATATTTTTGCCAAGCGTTTACGTGAGCTGTCTTTTCTCAATAATGGCGTAAAAATTCACTTGATTGATCAACGCACCGGTAAAGAGGAAAAATTTGCTTTTACTGGTGGTATCAAGAATTTTGTTGAATATATCAATCGCAGCAAAACAGTGCTGCATTCAAACATTTTTTACACTAACGGGGAAAAAGACAACATCGTAGTAGAAGTTTCGATGCAGTGGAATGACAGCTACACCGAACAAGTCCTGTGTTTTACCAATAATATTCCGCAAAAAGATGGTGGTTCGCATCTCACTGGCTTACGCGCCGCGATGACGCGCACGCTTAATAATTATATCGAAAAGAATGAGCTGGCTAAAAAAGCTAAAGTTGAAACATCGGGTGATGATATGCGCGAAGGTTTATCCTGCGTGTTATCAGTAAAGCTGTTCGAGCCCAAATTCTCATCACAGACTAAGGAAAAACTGGTTTCTTCTGAAGTTAGGCCGGTGGTAGAGGAAATCGTAGCGCAAAAATTGTCCGAATTTTTGTTGGAAAATCCCCTTGATGCCAAAACGATTTGCAATAAAATTATTGAAGCGGCCAGAGCGCGTGAAGCTGCTCGAAAAGCACGTGAATTAACGCGCCGTAAAGGTGTGCTCGACAGTATGGGGTTACCGGGAAAATTAGCCGATTGCCAGGAGAAAAATCCAGCATTATGTGAACTCTATTTGGTCGAGGGGGATTCTGCAGGTGGTTCGGCCAAGCAAGGACGTGATCGCAAATTTCAAGCTATCATGCCACTAAAAGGAAAAATTCTAAATGTTGAAAAAGCCCGGTTTGATAAACTGATTTCATCTCAGGAAATCATTTCCTTGATTACCGCATTAGGGACCGGTATTGGCAAGGATGAATATAATCCCGACAAATTACGCTATCACCGCATTATCATTATGACCGACGCTGACGTCGACGGCTCCCATATCCGCACCTTATTACTAACGTTCTTTTACCGGCAGATGCCCGAATTAATAGAACGTGGTCATGTTTATATTGCGCAACCGCCGCTTTATAAAGTCAAGCACGGCAAAAAAGAGCGCTATGTCAAGGATGATTATGAATTAAAGCAATATATGCTGGGCCTTGCTTTAGAAGGTGCCGAGTTATATACCGATGGCGGAAAACCGGCAATAACGAGTGATACCTTGGAAAACATCGCTAGGGAGTACATTTTGGCAGAAGCAGTTATCGAGCGCATGAGTCAATTCAGCGACAGTAATGTGATGCATGCATTGCTGCGCCAGCCTGATGTTGACTTAAGCAATGAGCAAGCGGCGATAGACAGTGCATCAAGGTTGACTGGTCGTGTGAAAGACGTTGAAATCATTGCTGAATATGATGATGTGCATGAGCGTTTCCGTTTAAAAATCATGCGACTTTCTCACGGCAATATACTAACGAGTTATTTGGACACAGATTTTCTGGAAAGTAGCGATTACACACAAATCCAGAAAACGGCACAAGTCTTTGAAGGATTGCTGAGTCAAGGAGCTTATGTGCAACGTGGCGAGCGTAAACAAAACATTCGTGATTTTAAACAAGCAATGGATTGGTTGCTGGAAGAGGCTAAAAAAGGTGTTAACGTACAGCGCTACAAAGGCTTGGGTGAAATGAATCCTGGTCAACTATGGGAAACTACCATGGATCCGCAAAATCGCCGGTTGTTGCGTGCGCAGATTGAAGACAGTATTTTGACCGATGAAATCTTTACTACACTGATGGGCGATGTAGTGGAACCGCGGCGTGCATTTATTGAAAGAAACGCACTTCGGGCTACGAATATCGATATATAGATAAATGTAAAAATTAGACGCTGAAACCTAGTCTGTAAGGTGGAAAGTACTAAGGGGTGTAAGGCCGGTTTGAAGCGCTATCAAGGAGTTAAAACATGAGAAATATAATTATCTTGACAGTTTTCAGTGTTATGGTGTTAACCGGTTGTGCTAAAAGTGGAGGCAGCGGCAGCGATGAGCCACGAGTGCAATGCAGCGATGTTGCCAGCCGTAATCACCTCAATATCCTATCGGTTAATCTGCTTTTTAAGGAAATTGATACACGCGACCAGCGTTTGGAAGCAGTCGCCGAATTTGCTGAAAAAACACCGGTTGATGTCATTTTACTGCAAGAAGTCGTAGGCGGTACATTGGTTCATACTGAAAATAGTGCGGAAGACTTGCAGAAGAAACTTCGTGCCCGCAAGCGTGATTATGATTTATACACAGCGTTTGAAATCGGATTGCCGGGCGTGATCGGTGTAGCCAATGCCATATTGAGTCGTTGCGAAATTGACTTCAGAACGACGAAGCGCTTGCCGCATGCGACCGAACTGAATTTCCGTGGACATGACATCAAACTGCCCAGAAATGTGATGATGGCACGGCTCGACATTCCTAATTCCAGCAAACTGAATATTTACAACACCCATCTTTGCGCCGCATGTACAGCGGAGCAGCTAAACGCTCAAATGGATGTCTTACTGCCGTTTATTGGTGAGTTAGAAGCATCTTTTCCGAGCGGGAATTTGGCAATACTCGGGGGTGATTTCAATATCGACCGTTTTCGGACAGATCCCTTCGTTGAACGCCCTTTCTATGACAGAATTATCAATGCCGGTTTTATCGATGCTTATGCGCAAAATAGGCCGCTGGACAATCTATGTACCAATACCAGACAAGCTGATGCCCATTGTACGATAGGGGTTTCGACGTTGGATGCCGGAGGATCTGCCAGACGGATAGACTATATTTTTATGAATCAGGCAAAGAACGTGCGTGAAAGCCGTGTGGTATTCAACAATCTTGTTGATTCCAGTCAAACGGGCGTATCCGACCATGCCGGCGTATTTATTTCAGTGGCATTACCGTGAGAATGATTGGAAGGTTTGTTAGAAAACCGCCAATCATCCATATACCTCGCTCTGAGTGCAGGATGTAGAGGGAATTTCTTTATGATTAAATCGCAGAAAATCCTCTGACATGTTTCTGAGCCAATATGACCAAAAAGAGATAGTGCTGGTTATTTTGTAACGATGATAGCTGTTTCTGCAATATTTGAGCGCAAGGTTGACGATAAATCCAGTGTGCCAGGGTTTGGATCATTATGGATGGCATACAAACGATAAGTACCCGGTAGAATGCTCGGTGCGATGGTGATGTTTAAAATCTCATGTGACCTGTCGTTGGGGGTGACTTGACGTTTAAAGGGCTGTGGTTCGATACTCAATTGCGTATCCGCCTGGCCCGTCAGATACAGTAGCTGGCCATCCGGTGTGCTGATAGCCACCCAAAGATCTTGCGCGACGGTGCGCTGTGGCGATGTTTCGGTAACAGTAGCTTGAATCGTATCGCCAGGCTGGTAATTTGCCAGTAAGCCGGAAAATGTTAATTCGCTGTAGCGGACATTATCTTCGATGCGATACACGGTACCATTGATATCTGCAACATAAGCTTCTGCGTTTTCATCTTCGCCGAAACTACTGATAGAAAAATCGCTATCCGTTAGTAAGGTGGATTCGAAATTTGTATCGGAACGCCGCATCCCTCCAATGCGCCCCGAGACGAAATCAGCAAACAGATAAACGCCGTGCATGCGCGGGAAAATACTGCCGCGATAAACTACGCCGCCGGTAATGGAGTGATCACCATTAGCGTGATCATATTCCAAAACCGGATTAACCAAGCCCTGGTTACTGCAAGATGGCTGTTGATAACAATGATTACCTTCGAGAATATTCCAGCCATAGTTTTCACCTCCCGGACTGCTGGCTGCTTGAAAGTTGATTTCTTCGTATTGATTCTGGCCAACATCCGCGATATAGAGATCACCACTTTCACGGTCAAACGAGAAACGCCAGGGATTGCGTAAGCCGCTGGCCCAAATTTCCGCGCGCACACTCGTGATAGATACGAATGGATTATTTGCTGGAATGGCATAAGGCTGAACACCTGATTCGACATCGATTCGCAACAACTTGCCCAGTAACGACGACAAATCCTGACCGGATCCCAGCGGATCGCCACCACTGCCGCCATCACCCATGCCGATATACAGCATGCCATCCGGTCCAAAAGCGATTTGTCCGCCGTTATGGTTGGGAAAAGGCTGATCCACAGTCAAAATGATGCTTTCACTGGCCGGATCGGCAGTGTCACCAGCAGTTGTAGAAAAGCGAGAAACAACGGTATTTCCTGCGGCATTGGTGTAATTGACGTAGAAATAGCCTTTGGCTGCGAAATTCGGAGGAAAAGCCATGCTCAGCAAGCCCCGCTCACCACAGCAACTCACCCGGTCGCTAATGTCGAGAAACGGTGAAGGTTGCAACGTACCATTGTTGAAAATCTTAATCCGTCCCGGCTGCTCAACAATAAAAAGCCGCCCTTTGCCATCTCCAGCATGCGTGATATGAAGCGGCCTTTCCAAGCCATTTGCAACAGGAACGAAATTAAGTTCCGGCCAGCTCGCAGCGAAGATTGGCTGTGCTGAAACGACTAGAATAAAGATTATTGCGATGTAGAATTGTTTGAGTAGTAAGTTATGTTTCGAATATAGTTTTAGACGCGTATAAGTAGTCATAGGTTATTACCCTTTTCTGATGATCAGTAAATTTATGATACGCTAAATAAAAGGATGTGTAGTAGATGTGATTTAATGTCACTGTCATGTGATTTGAGCTGCTGATTAATCTTCCGGAGATTTATATATGAAATCAGGTCATAACGCCATGAAAATACAAATGAAGTATTGGATACGGCAATTATTCCTTATGAGCTGCATTTTAATTTCTCTTGGCAACGTCAGTTTAGCTTCTGCGGATACCACCAGAGAAACCGAAATATTGCTTAATTGGGCGGAGAATAATTATCCACAGTATTTTCCTTCTCATCAGCCGACGCAACAGATTGATTCCTGGTTATTCCGTTTTTATCCGGAAACTAACATTTATGCCGGCGTTAACACGAGTGATAATGGCGTTTACACACTGGGGGGACCTTGGGGCAATGACAATCCGGCATACATTGATAATCTGCCTAATTTTCTGCAGACGGTAGGAAATGGAAAACTCACGGATGTTATTGCTATTGTCACCAATGGGAGTAATTTCAGCACTGCGCTTAAATCCGACGGATCAGTCTGGGAATGGGGCAACCGTGCGGGTCTAGAAGCTATAACGATACCGCTTCAAGTCGGTGGATTGACCGATGTATCAAAGTTAGTGAGTGGAGAATTGGCTACGATTGCGCTTAAAAATGATGGAACCGTCTGGGCGTGGGGGGATAATTCTCGGGGTGATCTTGGTAATGGAACAAAAATCAATCGTCAAACTTCTGTCGATCTTGTTGCAATAAGTGGACTGACAGATGTCATTGCAATTGGAGAAAGTGGCGCTTTTTCTCCTAGTTATTCTTCTTCTGGCTTGTATGCCATTACCCAAGATGGCAAGCTATGGGTATGGGGGTGCTTGGCCAACGAAATTTTGGATGATTCGACGATCTATCCCCCTTCTTGTCCTGACTCTCCTCGTCTTCCGGCGATAATTGAAGGACTAACCGATGTGATCAACTTTAAATCCAGGCGTTCCTCTTCAGCAAATAATTATTATGTGCTGAAACGTGATGGAACCGTCTGGGCATGGGGGGATAATTCTTATGGTCAGCTTGGGGACGGAACGACAACAGCTCGCAAAACGCCTACTCAAGCAGTTGAGCTATCGGATGTCATCGATATTGCTATTGATCAAGGCATTTTCGAGAAAGCTGATGTGCCATTGAAAATCTCTGTATTTGTATTAAGGCAGGATGGAACGGTTTGGGCATGGGGAAATAATGATGATAATCCGCTAGGCGTCGGGTCAACTGCATCGTATGTCAGTGTACCAACCCTAATCGCTGGCCTGACCGGTATTAAGAAGCTTGCTATTGGACCTTATCATAAACTTGCACTTAGGAACGAGGCACAGTTTGGGCATGGGGATATAACGATGGTCAACTTGGAGATGGCACAACAATAAACCGTGATACGCCTGTTCAAGTGATTGGTTTGACTGATGTCATTAATATCAAGACAACTTACCGTTCATCTTATGCAATTAAGGCAGATGGCACAGTGTGGGCATGGGGCGATAACATTGAGGGCCAACTTGGGAACGGAACGAATATTCAGCAGCTTATTCCTATTCGAGTGGTAATGACTGGCATTGCGGATATTATCAGCAATCGATCAGGGACTTTTACGCATGCACTTCGAAATGATAGTACGGTATGGTCCTGGGGTATCAATACCAGGGGCAGTTTAGGCAACGGAACGTTCATAAACAGTAATATACCCCTTCAAGTAATCAGCCCTTAAGGAGACTCTGAATAACGCGCATTTGTCATTCCGAGCGTAAAGAGGAATCTTTAATAATCCATGCAATAGATTTCTCGCTCTTGCTCGAAATGATACTTGTTATAACGCGATGCTCAGTGACCCGGCATCTCATAATCAACCGTCAGTATTTCCAGTAAATGTCCATTGGGATCCCGAAAATAAACACCACGGCCGCCATAATTGTGGTTGATTGCCATATCGCCGGATGTCATGGGCCCGCTACCATATTGGATACTTTCCGCTTGCAATCGTCCGAATATCTCATCAAATTCCTGTTCGGAAACCTTGAAGGCGTAATGATTGGTGTCAAACCGCTCGCGATTATCAAAATCCAAACATAGCGTGTCATTCACCCGCACCACAATGAAATGGGAAAACGCGCCGACATATTCAAACCCGAAAATCCGGCTATAGAATTGTGCCGATTCTTCTTTGTTTAAGCATGGCACGATGGTATGGTTGAGCGTGATGGCCATGATTTTCTCCTGCGTTTGAATGTTATGGTTTGAGCAGAATTGGTGAGTAATAGTTTAATCTGCAACATAGATTTCTCGCTATACTCGAAATGACAGGCATGCAGAGCTTCCAAGTGTGCGGTTTTAACCGCATAGCGAAAATCTCAGGGGCTTGCTCCTCGAACGGGATAGTCTACAATAGCCTATCGCCATTGTAGACTATCCCGTTTATAAGCACCGCAAATGGTCGGTAGCCAATCTGTCATAATAGCCACCTTGCACCAATTCAATGTTAGCAATAGCTGCAATATTCGCCTGTTCCGCGTTGTCCACTTGCTGAAAAATCGTTTGCCCACCGTTAAGCTTTTGCAATTTTACTAATGTTTTGGTAGCCGATTGCCAGATAGTATTCGATTCCCCAATAGTTTCGCTAACAAGTGCACTCATGCGCAGATAATCGGGCGCCAATTTATCGATTAACTCCCGCAAACCGTCCGTCGCATACAATGAACCGATATTGAGCGCAATTTGATAGCCGCGCTGGCGATAATTGTTTAAACCTTCGACTAACTGGGTATGGTGCAAAACATAAAAATTATTAACAGCCAACGAAATGACTACGTTTTTAGTGGTTAGTCCGCACTGGTTAATAAATTCCTCAAAATAAGCGCCATGATCCTGCTGGACACCCAATATATGCCGCGGATCCACATCAAGAAAAAGCACACCGCCATTGCCTGCATACGCCAGATAATTCAGCATGTGAACGGTACGGCGCAGGCGATCGAGATTGATAATCGATTGAAAATCGGTAGGCTGCGTAATGACGTTTGTGAACAGCGTGTCGATCTCTGTGCATTGTTCACTCACCAATTCGTGGTCATAAGGCATAACCGAGAGTTGCGTGATATGACCGATAAGTTGCTCGTAATTATTTGTTTGCCATACCGGCGCAAAAACGCTACTGATACGGATTGGACCGAAAATACCGCTGACCAAGCCTTTTTCTAGCAGGAAAGGGTGAAAATTGGCATGATGCTCGAACGCAAAGCGATCGTTAAAATGTTGAACTAATTGTTGTAAGGACATGTTTTCTCCTCATTCATAAAATTTACTGGAATCTAGAAGGCTAACTGTTCAATCTCCATCAACAGGCTTGCGCAGTTTCATTCCCTTTATTCTGGTGATTGGGAAATAGACTCAAGCGACGCGGCTTGATGAATACTTCATCGCCTTTCACCAGTTGTAATTCACGAAAACGCTCTTTACTGATTTCAACCTGGATCGGTGTGATATCGATATCATTTTTGCGCACCAGCTCTAAGCGGACAATCGGTCCCACCGAAAGCACGTGAACGACCAGTGCCGCCAGTGCCGCATCGCCGTTTTGCTTGCGTTCAACTTCGATCTCATGCGGGCGCACGTAAGCAATGGCGGCAACTTCTTCAGCTTCGGCATGTTCCGGCGCTTCCACTTCGATCGCGCCAATCCAGGCACGGCCGCGGTGCAACCGGCTATGGAATAGATTCACATTACCGAGAAACTCATAAACAAATGGACTGGCAGGATTTTCATACACTTCATCCGGCGTGCCGATTTGCTCAATACGGCCTTCATTCATGACAACCACTCGGTCGGCAACTTCCAACGCTTCTTCCTGATCATGTGTTACGAATACACTGGTGATATGCATGTCGTCATGCAATCTGCGCAACCATGAGCGCAATTCCTTGCGCACCTTGGCATCCAGCGCGCCAAATGGCTCGTCCAGCAATAACACTTTCGGCTCCACTGCTAGTGCCCGCGCCAGAGCAATACGCTGACGCTGGCCGCCTGAAAGTTGATGCGGGTAACGATCCGCCAGCCAATCCAATTGCACCAGGTGCAGCAATTTCATGACACGTTCGCGGATTTCCGTATTGGAAGGGCGGAATTTTTTGGGCCGCACGCGCAAACCGAATGCCACATTCTCGAAAATCGTCATATTGCGGAATAATGCATAATGCTGGAACACAAAACCGACTTGGCGTTCGCGCACATGTTGATCGGTAGCATCTTCGCCGTGAAACAATACTTGCCCGCTGTCGGTGGTTTCCAGTCCTGCGATCACGCGCAGTAAGGTCGTTTTCCCCGAGCCGGAAGGACCTAGCAATGCCAGCAATTCGCCCGAATGTACTTGCAAGCTGACGTCATGCAACGCGGTAAACGTGCCAAACTGTTTAGAAAGATTCAAAACTTCGATACTCATTCGTGCCCCCTTTGTTGGTGTTGTTGGTTGCGAAATTCAATCAGTGTTTTTAACGCCAGCGTCACTAATGCCAGCAAAGCCAGCAATGAAGCCACGGCAAAGGCGGCTGCAAAGTTATATTCGTTGTAGAGAATTTCGACGTGCAGCGGCATGGTGTTAGTACTGCCGCGAATGTGGCCGGATACTACCGATACCGCGCCAAACTCCCCCATTGCTCGGGCATTACATAAAATCGCGCCGTACAGCAATCCCCATTTGATATTGGGCAGTGTCACTTGATAGAACGTCTGCCAGCCGCTGGCACCGAGAACCACCGCTGCTTCCTCTTCTTCGGTACCTTGCTCTTGCATGAGTGGAATAAGCTCGCGCGCAATAAATGGCACCGTTACAAACACGGTCGCCAGCACAATCCCGGGTACCGCAAAAATGATTTTCATGTCATGTTCAGCCAGCCATGATCCAAACCATCCTTGCAAACCAAAGACAAGCACATAAATCAGTCCGGAAACTACCGGTGACACCGAAAATGGCAAATCAATCAGTGTAATCAGCAGATTTTTGCCGCGGAATTCAAACTTGGCGATCGCCCAAGCTGCAGCAACACCGAACAGCAAATTCAAAGGTACCGCAATTGCAGCAATAGTTAATGTCAGCTTGATTGCTGCAACAGCATCCGGGTCGGTAATAGCCGCCAGGTATACATCCGCACCTTTCTTAAACGCTTCATAAAAAACCGATATCAGCGGGATGAACAAAAACAGTGTTAAAAATATTAGTGTCAATCCGATCAGAAACATCCGTATCCATGCAGGTTCTTGCATGGCTTGCTGTTTTTGCACATCGGCGGACAAGGGATATGTCATTGCAGTCATCAAATCACCTTAGGTTGTACTATTGCGCCGCCGACTCCACCATTGCAGCAGGTTGATGATCAGCAGCAAAAAAAATGAGATTACGAGCATTACCACGGATAGCGCAGTAGCGCCCGCGTAGTCGTATTGTTCCAGTTTGGTTACGATCAACAGCGGTGTAATTTCCGAAACCATCGGCATATTTCCGGCAATGAAAATCACTGAGCCGTATTCTCCGATCGCGCGTGCGAAAGCCAGCGCGAATCCGGTCATTAGTGCGGGGAAAATTGCCGGAAAAATTATCCGTGTGAAGGTTTGCCAACGATTAGCACCAAGAGTGGCGGCCGCCTCTTCCAGCTCGGTTTCGATATCTTCCAGCACGGGCTGAACCGTACGCACTACGAACGGTAAGCCGATGAAAGTCAGCGCCACAAAAATACCCAGCGGGGTAAACGCGACCTTGATGCCAAGCGGTTCGAGAAATTGCCCGATCCAACCATTGCCGGCATACAACGCAGTCAATGCAATACCCGCCACCGCAGTTGGCAACGCGAAGGGAAGATCCACCAGTGCATCGACTATTTTCTTGCCGGGAAAATGGTAGCGCACCAGCACCCAAGCCACTAGCAAACCAAATACCGCATTCACGCAAGCCGCGGCAAACGAGGCGCCGAACGTTAAACGGTATGAAGCCAGCACGCGCGGCGTTGTGACCGTAGCCCAGAATTCCGGCCAGGTCAGCTCGGCGGTGCGGATAAATGCGGCTGACAGCGGAATCAGAACGATCAGGCTGAGATACAGCAGGGTAAATCCGAGCGCCAGATTGAAACCGGGCAAAATGCTATGTTGTTTAAATGTATACAAATCGCACTCCTGATAACTGCATTAAGTTAGAAATTTCTTGATGGCTCTGAAACGGACAAGCGATCAATCACGCTGATTGTATGCGTGGATTTACCCAGTAAATTACCCTGCAGATAATCCGCGCCTGAACGGATGGCGGCCGCCAATTGTCCGGATGTTTCAATATCCCGTACCAATAGGTTGGCGCCAAAGCTATGGATATTATCCACCAGCGCTGTAATGGCTTCGTGTCGCATCAAATCGCTTGCTTCAATGCGTACGATATTCGGATATAAGCTTCTGAGCTCCACCATCCAGTCGCTGCAATTGCCGCTGTAATCCGCAGCGATTTGATAGCCACGGGAACGATAGTTGGTAATGACATGCTGCAATAATTTCCAATTGCGATTGACGATAGCCGGAATTTCAATGACTACTTGCGAAGTCTTCATGCCAATCAAATCAAGAAAATTTTCAAATGCCCGGCCGTGATCGTCTTTAACACTTTCCAACAACCGTGGGTGAACATCGACAAATAAGTGATCCGTTTTGGAAGTGTGATTGAAATGATAATTGAGCGCATGAATGGCGCGGCACAACCGATCCAAATCGACCAATTGTTCGTCTTTTGCCGCCAATGAGAAAACTTGCCAAGGCCAAAGCGCCACATCGTCGTCTACCGTCGAACGGATATAGGCTGCGTGCCCGATGGTTTTTCCCGGCACGATACCGAAAACAGGCTGAAATACACTGGTAATTTCGCACTGATAAAAATATCCGCTGATCCAGCCGTTGTCGGCACGTTTCAAAGAATAGTCCGTGGCTGATTGGATGAGCTCAAATTCATCCTTGACAGTAAAAATAGGATTGGTTGATGTATTCATGGAATGGCTCCTGTCGGCAATCAAAAAAACGCTTTATGGACGAGAGCGCGCCGCAGCACGCTACCTTGTCTCATTTCAGATAAATCTGATCGAATGTGCCGCCATCGGCAAAATGAATTTTGTGGGCATTTTTCCAGCCACCAAACGCATCGTCGATTTTGAACAATTCAATCTGAGGAAACTTCCCGGCATACTTTTCGGTAACTTTCGCATGGGTTGGGCGATAGAAATGCTTGGCTACAATTTCTTGGCCTTCTTCCGAGTACAAGTATTGCAGATAGGCTTCCGCAATTTGACGCGTGCTTCTTTTGTCGACCACTTTATCGACGACTGCTACCGGTGGTTCGGCAAGAATGCTGAGCGATGGAATTACAATTTCGAATTTATCCGAACCATATTCCTTGAGTGCCAGAAAGGCTTCGTTTTCCCAGGAAATGAAAACATCGCCGACACCTCGCTCTACAAACGTGGTGGTTGAACCGCGTGCGCCGGAATCCAGCACCGGGACATTTTTGTAAATATTGCCGACGAATTCCTGTACTTTACCCTCGCCAAAGCGCCGCTTGCCATATTCCCATGCCGCCAGATAATTCCACTGCGCGCCGCCGGATGTTTTCGGGTTTGGTGTAATCACGCTTACACCCGGGCGGGCCAGATCATCCCAATCTTTAATGCCTTTGGGATTACCTTTGTGCACCAGGAAAATGATCGTTGAGGTATACGGCGTACTGTTGAGTGCTAATCGTTTCTGCCAATCTTCCGGTAGTAATTTGGCTTTCTCTGCAATAGCGTTGATATCGTTCGCCAACGCTAATGTCACAACATCGGCTTCCAATCCGTCAATGACGGAGCGTGCTTGTTTGCCGGAGCCGCCGTGAGATTGTCGCACGGTGACTTTTTCGTTATTTTTTTCCTGCCAATGCTTGGCAAAAGCGGCATTAAATTCCTGATACAGTTCACGGGTTGGATCGTAAGAAACATTCAGCAAAGTTTTTTCAGCCAATACGTTACTGCCTATAAATAAGCTTGTTACCAAAAGGCTTGTTGCTAGCCATATTTTTTTAATAGCCATGATTTTTCTCCAATTAAAAAATTTAAGATTGTTTATAAAAGACTGATTAATACTTCAAAGTACAGAAAGTCGGTGTCACCTGAACGTTGATCGACACAGGGATGTACGTTACTGCTATCGCAATGCGGGGCTGCTGCGATACGGCTTTTTACGAATTCTCCCGCGGTAAAATGGGTGTAGCCTAGGATGGTGTTTACGCGAGGAATGGGTTGGTAGCGAATACGCCCTTCAAACGCATGGCCCGCGAAATCACCGCTTTGTCCGGTACGGTCGCGGTTGAATCCCGGATCGCGGACCGTATTACTGATGTTGCCATCGAGAATATCGAACATGCGGTCGGTTTTGCTGGCCAACCAGTATCCGCCATAACCGAGTTCAAATCCCAATTTCTGCGTTGGACTGAATTCCATTCTGACTTTAGGTGCTTTAAGGTTTTCATAAATCACATAGTGATCCGCCGACCAAGGCCGGGCAAACCCAAAAAAGCGGTCAAAACGATTGTCGACATTGTCAGTTGGATCCTTGTCACCTGTGGCATAACCGTAAAATAAGCCGATACGCGGTTTCCAAGCATGGTCAAAAGTTTTTCCCACTTCGATGGTATAACCATGTGCATCGACGCGATTAGGACCGGTAAACCCGAGCTGATGGTTGTAGCTGACATCAAAATCAAGAATGTTGCCGGCCTTGCCGTAAACGCGGAATCCTGGCATATGAATTTGCCGATCGAGTCGATTGGTAGCAGTGAAACCACTGGGATCAGCCGTTTGTTTTTGGCCCATGTAGTACGTCTGGAAGGTAGCGATGTCTGACCACTTGCGCCACGTTCCAATCGCACCGAAGAACCACAAATGATCATTCGCTTCGTCAAATTTGGTTTGCAAGCGCCGTACCGGTTGCATGCCAAACAGATCCAGTTCCCAATCGTTGGCTTCACGCCCCAGATTTAGGCGGAAACCTTCAAAGGTATTGGTGGTATTGCGCCATTCGTTACGGGCAATAAAACGCCGGTCGGTTGTTTCGTAAGCCATGCGGCCCACGCGGAATCGAATCGGACGATCATTTCCCCGGTCATCAACGCCAATTGCTTTTTTGAAATACAATTCACCATAAGCATTGAGCAGATCGAATTCGTTTCTTTCCTGATCTGTAATGGCGTGTTTATTGTTATAGACACGGGAGTCCTGAAATTCCACGGCAAAACGGAAGGGATCCAGGATGTTTTTTATGCCAATCCAAGCACGATTACGTAAAAAGAACGGATTATCTTCCCCGCCTTCTATACGCCGTATGTCATTATTGCGCCATTCATAACGTGTGCGATGTTCCAAACCGATATCCAGCCAAGTAACATCTTTAAACCGCTCAATACCGATATCACTTAGCTGGCGGACATATCGCGGTGGATCAGAATCCGGATTGGTGGCATAACTATTTGATCGCTGATGATAGCTGGCCGGCTTTGCTGCTTCCGGCGCTTTTTTCTCCGGAACAATGGCAGGAAGTTTTTCTTCCAGCTTAGATGGCTTATTATCCTGGTCGGATGATTTGTTGATTAATGGTTTACCCATGTCAACAGCAATTTGCTGTGCAACTTGCACAACTTGTTGCTGCAAGGCTTGGAAATCCACGCCTGATTTTTCTTCAGGCGATGCCTGAATGGACTGAGTTGTAAATATGCTCAACGCAACAATGCGTAAGAAACCCCAAAGAAGCTTCACTTCATTCTCCTTATGTGAGCTCTCCGGCATTCCGGTTGAGTCACTGATACTGTCTTGCTGTTTACCTCCGATGTTGGTGGTCGGTGTTATCTTGTTTGTAGAATCGAGGCAGTCTTAATTCATTATTTTTATGCCTTCTTTTCATTAGGTTTATTTTGATTCAAGCGAATTTTTTCCCGGCATTCGATCTGTACCACTCTACCGTCATGGATAACGATTTCAACGGATCCATATTCGATACTGGCAACCGCACGAAGAATTTCCTGAGTAATGCTTGTAGGTAGCTTTTTAGGCGGTTCTACAACAGTTTTTGCATCATAATCGGTAGTCATTTACATCACTTTTTGAACAAAAATATCAATGGAGGCGAACGATATCATCGTTCCTATATAAACAGAAATATTGTTTGGTTAAAATGATATTGCTAAATGTTATATAAAATATTTTATGATGCTTACTGATAAGCTATTACGTCGCGCGAAATTTGATAAGCCTGGAGCTTATTTATGGGATTGCAGGTGTAACGGATAGCGACTAAAGACCGCCTCAACAATTTACAGAGGTCATGCGGAATGTAGCGAGGAATCTGAATTAATCAATGGTAGAGTTTTTTGTACCCGAAATGACACCTATTCGGGAATTGCTTAATTGCTTGTTTTTGATTGGCCACCAGCTTTGCCGGTGGCCTTGAGGATGGTTTATTGGCGCTGTAATCTCAGCATCATCGGTTGCATACGCTTGATTGTTTGCGGAGCGATGAAGCCTTTTATTTCCAGTGATTTGACCGCGGATGCCGGCGCGCAATTGGCGACTTCCACCAACTTGACGACGAGTGGATTAAAGTAAACATCCATGCCGGTGTAACTTCCGGCATCATCACCGTCGTAATCACCGCGAAATTTGAATTCTTTCACCGGACCGTTCGGGCCACCACCTTGAGGATCTTCGTTATGATCGGTATCGATGTAATGCGCTGAGCTTTCCATGTTGCCTTGAATGCTATCAATGCGCCAGCCGGATGGAGCTGTGTAATAAGAAACGATATGTTCTCCTTCTGCCGTGGTCCAGTCGCTGCGCGTTTCTTTGGCTTTCATCCAAAGCCGCACATTAACATGCGTACCTTCATTGATCCAGCGTGCGGTTGCCCATACTTCGGGGCCATGGCCGGAGAATTCCTTATCGCCTCGGGTGTGGGGCGGGTTATAGGTGACAAAAGTACTGCGCGAATAAGTTTCTGTTTTTTCCCGGCATATGGGTGTAGCTGGCTGGATGATGGCAATACTGGAAATGACACGATCTTGCCACTCCAGGGTAAGGCGGTCACTGTCACTGGATACGGGGACGCCATTGGCACCGAGATTGAGCGTCATATGATAATGCGTCGGACGGTCTAGGTATGAAGATACATTCGACGTATGGGATTTTTCTTTTAGCGTGACTTTAATCGGTGTGGTGTCAAAATCATAACCGAAAAATTCCAGTTTATTGCGTCGGCTCGTATCCAACGCCATGTCCACTGCCGCTGGTACCACATGACACAGTGCCGGTTCAACCGGAGGTACCTCTTGATGCAGTAGGCGGGCGCGAATTCTGACCAAGGCTTGGCGCACACGTGAACCGATGAAATCCATATTACAGCGCAGTTCCGTACCGGTAGCGGCAACGCTGCGATTAAGTAAATCAGATATTTCATTGCGGATGGTCGATTGAGCGTCAGCGGTCAATTTATCGGTAGTTTGCTGCAACACCGATTGCCAAGCGGATGAGTTACGATCCAACGCATCAATGGCGCCATCCAATGCCGTAACGGTATCGCCGGTAACATCGCTTACGGTATCGGCGACGCGATCAATTTTATCGCCGATACTGCAAGCGGAAATCGAGATCGATAGAATTATTAGCAAGCATAATGGCAATAAGTGCAATGTAAAACATGTTTGAAGGCGGTGTGACAGAAATGATGGAGTTGCTTTCATGCTGTTGATCTCCTGGTTGATAAGAGGAAAACCCGCATTTACGCTGCACTGTGCAGGCACTGAAAAAAACTTTCTTGGCAGCTAATATAAATAATGCTAAGTGCCGAGTCAAACTTGTTCTTAGGATTTTAGCAGCCGTTTCACCCGATACAGTGAAGAGTTTCGGATATTTAAGCACAGCATAAAATATACACTTGCAGAACAAAGATCATAGGCCTATCCTGATAACCGTATATCTATAGGATTAATAAATCCTATTGATTTTAAAAAGGAGAGCAATCTATGAAAGAAAAATTCTTTGTTACAAAGTGTTGGTTGCTTGCGCTACCTGCGTTTATGCTGACATTAAATGTTTCCTATGCCATGCCGGGTATGCATGGCTCGGGCGGTGACGCTGTCACGGAGCACCCACGGATTTCTAACAGTATCGCCGGGAAAATCAACTCATCCGGCTCAGAGATGGAGATTACTTACAGCGCCGATGGCAAAACCGCGATTTTTGTGTCAACCCGTGAAGGCAGCATTCAATCACCCGGAGGTAATTACAGTTTCGATATTTGGATATCGTATCTGGTCGATGGTGAATGGCAAGAACCGCTTCACCTTGGGCCTGGGATCGATCCAAAGGTGGGGCCGAACATCAATACAACGGCATGGGAATTGGAGCCGAGTTTCTCGGATGATGGCAATGTCATTTATTTCACCCGTTACGAGCCGGGTAATATGTTGTCCGGCGATTTATATGTGGTACAAAAAGTCGATGGTGTCTGGCAATCGGCCAGAAATTGGAACGACGTGCCCGAGCTGCCAAATATCAATACGCCGACTGGCGAGGAGCATTGTCCGATTATCGCTTCCGATAGCCTGATTTATTTCAGCTACCATCAGCCCGGCGTGACGCAAGACAGCGACATCTGGAAAGTCGAAAAGAAGGACGGCGTGTGGCAAAAACCCGAGAGTCTGGGAGCGAAAATCAATTCGCCGCATCGCGATCATATGCATTGGACCGGGTTATCCAAAGATGGCAAAAGCCTGATCATAACAAGCATGCGAACCGATTTAGGCTCGCGCGGCGGTCATGACGAGTGGATTTCGCATCAGAACGCCGGTGGCGAATGGCAGGAACCGGTCAATCTCGGTGATGCGGTTAATACCAGCGGGGAAGATATGTGCTGGACATTTACCCCGGATGGCAAGAAATTCACCGGCAGTTGGGGGCCGCACGGCACTTACGATATGGATATCCGTTCGATTAATAAAGACGATGTGCCGCTGTTGAAAAATTTCGAGCCAATCGGCCCGCCACCGAATTTGCTCATCAACAGTCAGTCGAAATCGAAATAAAATTAAGGATTCTCTGAAAAACTGCTGCGCACAAGCTGTGCCGCGTTGAAATCAGGCTCAAAATACCGAATGGCCATTCGGATGATTCGGCCTGATTCTCTGCCTGGCCTGACCGCTGATTTTTGCTATTTCGGAGCTTTCTTAGCGGTCTGGTTCATTATTATTCAGCCTCCTATTACAGAGTTTTTTCAAAATTTTTGTCAAGACTTGATAAAATCAGAAACCGGTTTAGGCTTGAAATCAAATGCAAAGAGAATCATCGTTGATTACGAAACCGCAATTAACACCGCATCAAAGTCAGTATTTTGCTTGACTGCTCACGCGCCGGGCTGCGAGCGACTCGGTCGAATTATTGGCTTCAACGCTGGTCGATTCACAAGTTGACCTCAATCCCCATCAAGTGGAGGCAGCGTTGTTTGCTTGCCGCAATCCGCTGTCTCGCGGCGTAATCCTTGCTGATGAGGTAGGGCTGGGTAAAACCATTGAAGCAGGTTTGGTGATTTCACAACGCTGGGCCGAGCGCCGCCGCCGCATTCTGATCATTGTTCCAGCTAACCTGCGCAAGCAGTGGTATCAGGAATTACAGGATAAATTCAGTTTGCAAAGCCTAATCCTGGAAACCAAAAGTTTTAACGCCATCCGCAAGCAGATACATCAAAATCCATTTGAGTATGATTCCGGCCCGCTGATTTGCTCTTATCAGTTTGCCAAAGCCAAAGCGGACAATATCAAAACCATCGAATGGGATCTGGTCGTGCTCGATGAAGCCCATCGGTTGCGCAACGTCTACAAAACCAGCAATGTCATCGCCAAAGCACTGAAGGAAGCGCTGGCGCGCGTCCATTCCAAGGTGCTGCTGACAGCAACCCCGCTACAGAATTCTTTACTGGAGCTTTACGGACTTACCAGCATGATCGATGACCGCATTTTTGGCGACATCGACAGTTTGCGCAGCCAATTCACTACTGCTGGAAAAGATCAAAACTTCGCCGGCTTGCGTCATCGCCTGGCACCGGTCTGTAAGCGTACTTTGCGCAAAGAAGTGCAGCCCTATATCTCGTATACCTCTCGCAAAGCGATTGTTGAGGAATTTACGCCGTCAAGGCGAAGAGCAAGAACTGTCACGGCTTGTGTCGGACTACCTGCGCCGTCCAAACCTCAAGGCATTACCGGAAGGCCAACACCAACTGATTTCTCTGGTGCTGTGGAAATTGCTGGCATCGTCGACACACGCGATCGCTGGCGCGCTGGATACTATGGCTAATCGTCTTCAAGGAATGCTGGATGATGCGACCAATCATCTTGATCTGGCTGAGGAATTGGATGAAGACTATGAGTCGCTGGATGAAACCGCCGGCGAATGGAACGATCAAGCCCTTGATGCCTCATCCTCCACACGCAGCGAATGCGAAGCCATTTCACAGGAAATCGCCGATCTGCGCCATTTCAAAACACTGGCAGCCAGTATTCGCGACAACGCCAAAGGCAAAGCCTTGCTTATTGCACTGGATCGCGCTTTCGTCGAACTGGATCGGCTAGGCGCAGCCAGGAAAGCGATTATCTTTACCGAATCGAAACGGACGCAGGATTATCTGCTTTCTTTATTAGAGCAAACCCGATATGGCGAGAACATCGTGCTCTTCAACGGCACCAACAGCGATGCACGGGCGCAGACTATCTACAAAGATTGGTTGAAGCGCCACCAAGGCAGCGACCGCGTGACTGGCTCCAAGACCGCCGATACGCGAGCGGCGCTGGTCGAACACTTTAAGGAATATGGCAAGATCATGATCGCCACCGAGGCAGGCGCTGAAGGCATCAACCTACAATTCTGCTCGCTGGTGATTAATTATGACCTGCCTTGGAATCCGCAACGTATCGAACAGCGCATCGGGCGCTGTCATCGCTACGGGCAAAAGTTCGACGTGGTGGTGGTGAATTTCGTGGATCGCAGCAACGAAGCCGATGCGCGGGTATACGAACTGCTGGCGCAGAAATTCCAGCTTTTCGAGGGCGTGTTCGGCGCCAGCGATGAAGTGTTGGGTGCGATCGGTTCGGGGATCGACTTCGAGCGCCGCATTGCCGGGATTTATCAAAATTGCCGCGAGTCCGAGCAAATCAGAGCCAATTTCGAGCAACTCCAGCGCGACCTTTCCGGCGAAATTAACGAGGCAATGGTCAAGACGCGCCGGATTATAATGGAAAACTTCGACGAGGAAGTGCAAGAAAAGCTGCGAGTTCGCGCCGATGAAAGCAAATCCGCCCGAAGCCGCTTCGAGCGCATGCTGATGGACTTGACCCAAACGGAACTGATCGATTGCGCTGCCTTCAATGATGGCGGATTCGAGCTTCATCGCACTCCGGCTGACATAGAGAACGGTGGATTGGCAGGTATCGAACTTGGACGTTACGAACTGCCGCGCCGCTCCGGCGATGCGCATCTGTACCGCATCGGTCATCCGCTGGCTGAATGGGTCATCCAGCAAGCGAAAACCCGCGATCTTCCCGCAGCGCAGCTGGTGTTCGACTATGAGGCCTACGGCTCGAAGATCAGTACTCTCGAACCGTATCGCGGCAAAACCGGATGGCTCACCTTAAGACTCATTACCGTCATGACGCTAGGGCAACATGAACAGCACCTGCTGGTTGCCGCCAGCACCGCCGAAGGTGAAGTTTTGACTGAAATTGATCCTGAAAAACTGCTGCGCCTGCCCGCGGTCATGCAAGTGGCAGAACCGTTTAATGCAACGGACACCGCCTTGCAGGCCGATATCGAAACCCGCAAAGCTACACTGCTTCGTGACATCAATCAGCGTAACCTCGGTTACTTCGAGCAGGAAGTCCAGAAGCTGGACGCCTGGGCGGACGATCTGAAACTGGGATTGGAACAGGAAATCAAGGCCATCGATGTCGAAATTAAGGAAGTACGCCGCATGGCTGCGGTTTCTGCCACATTGGAAGAGAAATTAGCGCAGCAAAAGCATCAGCGCGAGCTGGAAAGCAAACGTAGTAAGCTGCGCCGCGAATTATTTATCCGGCAAGATGAAGTCGAAGCACAGCGCAACGACTTGATCAACCAGTTGGAAGTGCAGCTCCAGCAGGAGGTTCAGGCACATACTTTGTTCACCGTGGCGTGGGAATTGCTATGAAATTCGAGGAATTCCAGGCGGACCGATGGCAGCTACGCTATCAGTACAGAATATAAGGTAAAGGAAACCTATTTTGTTTACCTTAGTACTCAATTAAAGAAAAGTTGAAACGCTGCTGATGAGCAATTAAAAACTCGAACCCAAAACTGCCATCGGTTTGCCGGCATCGGCAAACCGATCAATGCGAAAGTGATGAGTAACTAGCTTGCTTTACACCCATGAGGTTGTGATAATTCAGTTTAACGCTACTTTTCACGATCCAAAAACAACATGAAATCAGAATCTGTGCTTGGCATACAGCAGGAAATACTACGCTGGGCAAGAACGACGGTTGGCATGTCAATCTCTGAAGTTGCGGATTCACTCAAGCGTAAGCCGGAAGAAATTGAAGCATGGGAAGCAGGACATAGTGCGCCGACTTATTCACAACTGGAAAAATTAGCATACCAGCTTTACAAACGGCCGCTTGCGGTTTTTTTTCTTCCCGAACCACCGGAGGAAACCACGCCACAGCGCGAATTCAGAACATTGCCAACAGCCGATTTGCAAACTCTCGCAAGAGATACTTATCTGCAAATCCGGCGCGCGCATGCATATCAAATTGCTCTAAAGGATCTTTTTGGCGGCCATAACCCTGCGAGCCGGTGTATTTGGAAATCTTTGTCCTTATCAATCAGAGGTGATCTAGCCGGACAGGCGCAGCAAATCCGGCAATTTCTTGGTATTACGCTTGAGGAACAGATTGCATGGAAAAGCGATGACATTGCGCTCAAGCAGTGGCGGCAAGCTGTTGAGGATTGCGGTGTATTTGTATTCAAAGCGGCTTTCAAGCAAAAAGACGTTTCCGGTTTTTGCCTGATGGACGAGAATCTGCCGGTTATTTACTTGAATAACAGCACCACCAAGACACGCCAGATTTTCAGCTTGTTGCATGAGCTTGCACATTTGCTGCTCAGCATTAACGGTTTAAGTAAGTTCGACACCGATTACATCGCCCGATTGCCGGAATCGGAAAAACAGCTTGAAATATTCTGCAATGCCATTGCCGCCGAAATTCTGATTCCAGACCGGGACTTTGCTATCCAAGCGGAACGATTTCCTGCAAACGTTGAAGCAGCACCCGAAACACTGCTATCGGACTTAGCAGGACGTTACGGCGTCAGCCGGGAAGTAATTTTGCGGCGTTTTCTCGACTTAGGGCGAGTGTCTAAAATATTCTACGAAGATAAAGCCAAGCGCTGGGCTGCACAAAAGCAACCGGCCGGAGGCGGCAACTGGTACCTCAATCAAGGCGCATATCTAAGTGACCGGTTTGCCAAAGAAGTTGTCAGCCGGCACTTCCGCGGTCAGATCAGCTTGGAACAAGCATCCGATTTTTTGGGGATCAAACCGAAAAGTTATGCCGGTTTTGAAGAGCGCATCCTGCAAGGAAGCGGAGCATGATTTATGTGTTCGATACCAGTTCATTACGGTCACTTCAACATTTTTATCCACGTGTCTTCAAAACCATCTGGAACGGACTTGATGAACTCGTAGCACAGCGTGACCTGATTTCCACGCGCGAAGTATTCAATGAGCTGGAAAGGCAAGCAGTCAGCGAAGCCGTTCTGCAATGGGCAAAGAACAACAAATCATTGTTTTCTACACCGGCAGCAAATGAACTCCAGTTCGTATCCGAGATATTTAAAATTCCCCATTTCCAAGGTTTGATCGGCGCGCAACAGCGGCTCAAGGGAATGCCCGTGGCGGATCCGTTCGTCACGGAAGAAGGCTGGCAGCGTTCCGGCAAGCGGCTTGAACTCAAACCGAATGCAGCCAAAATTCCCAATGTTTGCAATCACTTCAATATTCCATGTATTGATTTGGAAGAGTTTATGCATTTGCAAGGATGGACATTCTGATGTCCGGCAACCAAAAACTCAAACTCACCTGGATCGGGAAGGATAAACGTCAAAATCCGGAATCGCGTATCCTGCGTGAAGCACAGACGCTATTCAGCGTTGAATGGGTATTGAAATGAAGCACATCCCCCCTTCGCAACATGACACCTTGGAATCCCTGGCCAGTCAGATTGCCGAGATCGTTCAGCAAGCGCGCAGCCAGGTACGCCAAAGCGTTAACCAGGCCATGGTAGCCAGCTACTGGGAAATTGGCCGCCTGATCGTCGAGCACGAGCAACAAGGGCAGACCCGCGCCGCCTATGGCACACGGCAACTGGCAGCGCTTTCCGAACGACTGACGGCTCAGTTCGGGCGTGGCTTCGATGAGCGCAATTTGAGGAATATGAGACTGTTTTTTCAGTTCTTTCCAATTCGGAACGCAGTGCGTACCGAATTGAGCTGGACGCACTATCGCGTTCTGCTGCGCGTGGAAAATCCCTCTGCCCGCGAGTGGTACCTGCGCGAAGCCATCAGCCAGAACTGGAGCAGCCGGGCGCTGGAGCGGCAAATCGGCGTGCTCTATTACGAGCGCTTGTTGAGCAGCAAGGACAAGGCGCTGGTACAGGCCGAAGCGGCGCAGCATACCGCCACCCTGGCGGAAACCCGCAAGGATTTTCTGCGTGATCCCTATGTGCTGGATTTTCTCAACCTCAACACCGGCCGCTTTCTGGAAGGCGATCTGGAGCAAGCCATCATGGACAACCTGCAAAACTTCCTGCTGGAGCTGGGCAAGGGCTTTGCCTTTGTCGCCCGCCAGCAGCGCGTGAGTTTTGCCGATGAAGATTTTTATCTCGACCTCGTGTTCTACAACTACAAGCTCAAATGCTTTTTGCTGGTGGACTTGAAGCTGGGCAGGCTCACCCATCAGGACATGGGGCAGATGGATACTTATGTGCGCCTGTACGACGAGCAAATCAAAGGCGCGGACGACAATCCCACCATTGGCCTGGTGTTGTGCAGTGAAAAAAGTGAAGCCGTAGTGCGCTATTCCGTACTGGCGGAACAACAGCAATTGTTTGCCGCCAAATACCTAGCTTATCTGCCGAGCGAAGCAGAGCTCAAGCACGAACTGGAACGCGAGCGCGAGCGCGCCCTGCAAAAATTGGTGCAGCGGCAAGAGGCGCAAGAATGAGCGGCAAACAAAAACTCGAACTCACCTGGATCGGCAAGGACAAGCGGCCCAAGCTGGAGCCGCGCATTTTGCTGGAGGATGCTGCGCGGTCGTATCACGCCAGGCATCGGGTTTCGGATAACGATAGCTTCGACAACCGGCTGATTTTCGGGGATAACCTGCTGGCGCTGAAGGCACTGGAGCAGGAGTTTTCCGGGAAGGTGAAGTGCGTATTCATCGACCCGCCGTACAACACCGGCAGCGCGTTCACGCATTACGACGACGGGCTGGAACATTCGATCTGGCTGGGGTTGATGCGGGATCGATTGGAGATCATCAAGCGGCTGTTGTCCGACGATGGATCGTTGTGGATCACGATTGATGACAACGAAGCGCATTATCTGAAGGTGTTATGTGATGAGGTGTTTGGACGCAGTAATTTCATTGGAAACACGATCTGGCAAAAGAAGTTCGCGCCTCAAAACGATGCGAAGTTGATGGATGCCAATCATGATCACTTGCTTGTCTTTGCGAAAAACAAGGATTTGGTGGTCATTAACCTTCTGCCGCGCAGTGATGAAATGAACTCGCGATATAAAAACCCAGACAATGATCCGCGAGGGCCATGGACTTCTGATAACCCATTGCGACGCGAATATCGTGAATATGCTTACTACGAGATAACTACACCATCGGGGCGAAAAGTTTTGCCTCCACCAGGTTCATCTTGGCGGTTTAATAAGGAAGAAGTACCCCGCCTGATTGCAGAAAATAGGCTGTGGTTTGGTGCTGACGGCAAAGGTGTTCCTCGCATCAAACGTTTCCTCTCTGATGTCAAGCAAGGTGTGATTGCACAGACAATTTGGCCGCATATGGACGTTGGTAACACGCAGGAAGCAAAGAAAGAAGTTATTAAATTTAATTCCGAAAACATTTTCGACACACCGAAGCCGGAACGTTTAATCAAGCGAGTGATTGAACTAGCCACCAACCCCAACGACCTCGTCCTCGACTCGTTCGCCGGTTCCGGCACCACCGGCTCGGTGGCGCACAAGATGGGCCGCCGCTGGATCATGGTCGAACTGGGCGAGCATTGCCACACGCACATCATTCCGCGCCTGAAGAAAGTCATCGACGGCGACGATCAAGGCGGTATTTCCAAAGCGGTGAACTGGCAAGGCGGCGGCGGTTTCCGCTACTATCGGCTTGCGCCCACGCTGATCGTCAACGACCGCTGGGGCAATCCGGTGATCAATCCCGAGTACAACGCCGCACAGTTGGCCGAGGCGCTGGCGAAGCTGGAAGGCTTCAGCTACGCGCCGTCGGAAACTCGCTGGTGGCAGCACGGCCATTCCAGCGAGCGCGATTTCATTTACGTCACCACGCAAAATCTCTCCGCCGCGCAGTTGCAGGCGCTGTCCGATGAGGTCGGCGGCGAACAAAGCCTGCTGGTGTGCTGTGCCGCGTTCCGGGGTCTGGGTGCGAATGGCGCGGCGCAAGCCGCCGAGTGCTGGCCGAATCTGACGTTGAAAAAAATTCCCAAGATGGTGCTGGCGCGCTGCGAATGGGGGCATGACGATTACAGCCTGAATGTCGCGAATCTGCCGATGGCGCAACCTGAACCGGAAGTACCCTCACCCCGGCCCTTTCCCCCCGGGAGAGGGCGAAAAACCGCAGCCATACCCGATCTGTTTGGCGATGGCGGGGAGGAGGCGTGATGGCGAAGAAAAAGAAAGAAGTCTCCATCGTCCGCTCTTCGGCGGCGGAGTATCTGACCTTTGTGGCGGCCAGCGGCCAGGGCGGCGTGGAGACGGTCTATGCCGACGAGAATGTCTGGCTGACGCAGAAGATGATGGCCACGCTCTATGATGTGGATGTGCGCACCATCAACTATCATCTAAAAAAAGTATTTGAAGACAACGAGCTGCAGCAAGATTCAGTTATCCGAAAATTTCGGATAACTGCCGCCGATGGCAAGAACTATGACACCAGGCACTACAATCTGGCCGCCATCATTGCGGTGGGTTACAAGGTCAATTCCGAACGGGCGGTGCAATTTCGCAAGTGGGCCACGGGCATCGTCGAGGAATTCGCTATCAAGGGGTGGGTCATGGATGTGGAGCGCCTAAAGCAAGGCGGCTCTGTCCTGACAGATCAATACTTTGAGGAACAGCTGCAGCGTGTCCGTGAGATTCGCCTTTCGGAGCGCAAGTTCTATCAAAAAATCACGGATCTTTATGCCACGTCGATTGATTACGATGTGACTGCACAGGCAACCAAGCGATTTTTCGCCACCGTACAGAATAAACTGCATTGGGCCATTCATGGGCAGACGGCGGCGGAAGTCATCGTTGCGCGTGCGGATGCAGAAAAGCCCAATATGGGGTTGACCACTTGGCAGGATGCGCCACGTGGAAAAATTCAGAAGTTTGACGTGGTTATCGCCAAAAATTACCTGAGCGAAAATGAAATGGCTCAACTTTCCCGGCTGGTGAACGCCTATCTGGATATGGCCGAGCTGATGGCGCAGAACAAGATTCCGATGACCATGCAGGATTGGGAAATTCGATTAAACCGATTCATTGAAATGACCGATCGTGAGGTATTACAGGATGCCGGTAAGGTGACGGCGGAAATCGCCAAGACGCATGCCGAAAGCGAATTCGAGAAATACCGCATCGTGCAGGACCGATTGTTCGAGAGCGATTTTGACCGCGTGGTGAAGCAGCTTGAAGCCGGGCATCCAGCCAGCGGTGGCGGCAAGCCCAAACAGGAGCACAAGAAAAAGGGAGAAAACGAATGAGCGCGCGGGTGCAAAACCATGTGGCGGGCCGTTTGTCGCTGCGCCCGCCGCAAGCCGAATCGCTGGCCAAATTGAAACAGGCGTTGGATGCCGCGCCGGAAATGCTGACGCAGAAGCGGGATGCCCCGGCGGTACTGGCCACGCTCAAGGCGCAGTTCCCTAAGCTGGAAGACTTCGAGCGCGAATTCCCGTCGTTGTGTTTTGCACTGGCGACCGGTGTCGGCAAGACGCGGTTGATGGGTGCGTTCATCGCCTACCTGCATCTGGCGCACGGTATCAATAATTTCTTTGTGCTCGCGCCCAATCTCACGATCTACAACAAGCTGATCACGGATTTCACGCCGAATACACCGAAATATGTGTTTAAAGGCATCGGTGAATTTGCCATCCATGCGCCGCGCGTCATTACCGGCGACAACTACGATCAGCAAAACATCACAGGCGGTGAGTTGCTGGGCGAAGTTCGCATCAATATTTTCAACATTTCCAAGATCAATTCCGAAGTGCGTGGCGGTAAAGAACCGCGCATCAAGCGCATAAAGGAAGTGTTGGGCGACAGCTACTTCAACCACCTGGCCAATTTGCCGGATCTCGTGCTGTTGATGGACGAATCGCACCGCTACCGCGCCCAGGCAGGGATGCGGGCGATCAACGAACTCAAGCCGCTGTTCGGCCTAGAGGTGACGGCAACTCCTTTCGTGGAATCGAGCAAGGGGCCGGTACCTTTCAAGAATGTGATCGTGGATTATCCGCTGGCGCGTGCAATGGAAGACGGCTTCGTCAAAGAGCCAGCCGTTGTCACGCAGCGTAATTTTGATGCGAAAGCACACACGCCGGAGGAAATTGAAAAAACCAAGCTGGAAGATGGCGTGCGTCTGCACGAAACGACCAAGGTCGAGTTGCTGACCTACGCCCGTGAGAACGGCGTCAAACCGGTCAAGCCTTTCATGCTGGTGATTGCGCGCGATACCACGCACGCGGGACAACTCCGGGAGCTGATTGAAGAGCGATTGTACGAAGGAAGATATCAGGGCAAGGTGATTCAGGTCGATTCCAGCCGCACCGGCGCGGAAGAGGAGGAAATGATCGCCCGTTTGCTCGCGGTCGAGAGCATCGACGAGCCGACCGAGATCGTGATTCACGTCAATATGCTCAAGGAAGGCTGGGATGTGACCAATCTTTACACCATTGTGCCGCTGCGCGCCGCTAATGCCCGCACGCTGATCGAGCAATCCATCGGTCGCGGTCTGCGGCTGCCTTATGGCAAGCGCACCGGTGTCGCGGCGGTGGATCGGCTGAACATCGTCGCGCACGACAAGTTTCAGGAAATCATCGACGAAGCCAACCGGGGCGACTCGCCGATTCGTCTAAAGCAACTTATACTCGATGCGCCGGGTGCGGACGATCAGAAGGTCAGCGTTCAAGTCGGATCGGGTGCGATGGCCCGGCTCGGTTTGACGGATGTGCCGTTTGCGCAATCCGCAACAGCAACTCAGGCGGACGAACCGGCAATCACTGCTGCATCGGCGCCGGTGTTTACCACCGAGGCAGAAAAACAAGCCGCGCGCGTGGTTATGGAGGTGATCGGCAAATACGAGGTCAAGCGCAACCTGGTGCCCACCAGCCGTGCATTGCTGGAACCCGATGTGCAGAAGCAAATTCTGGCGGAAGCGGCCGTGTGGCTGAAGCCTGTGCAAGGCGATTTATTGGCAGGCGTGGATGAATCGGTTCCTGCACTTGATCTATCCGCTATAGTGGCAAAGACTGCCGCAATCGTGGTGCAACAAACCATCGATATTCCGCGTATCGCCGTGGTACCGGCCGGCGAAGTCACCACGGGTTTTCATCCGTTTGCGCTGGATATCAGCCAGCTTCACTTGCAGCCTGGTGAGCGCGAGATCGTCGGCCAAATGCTGCGCACCAATGAGCAATTCACCTTAACTGCAGAAGCCGGACTGAAAGAGAAGCGCGCGGAGGACACCATCGTTCATGCCCTGGTGGATTTCGACGATATCGACTACTTCACGCATGCCGATTTGCTTTACGATCTTGCCAGCCAAATGGTGCAGCACCTGCGTGACTATCTATCCGAGGAAGAGGCCATCAACGTGCTGGGTCGAGATCGCCGCCTGATTGCACGTGAAATCCATGCACAAATGTTGACTCACTTTTGGGAGGAGGCGACAGACTACGAAGTACAGGTCAGCCGTGGCTTCACCGAACTCAAGCCTTGTAATTACACCATCGCGGCCGGTCATACGGCGCATCACTTCCGCGAAACGGTGGTTGAAACCGGCCGCATAAAGCAGATGCTGTTCGGCGGTTTCACGCGCTGTTTATATCCGCTGCAGAAATTCGATTCCGATACCGAGCGTCGTTTCGCCATTATTCTGGAGCGTGACACTCTCAAGTGGATTAAACCGGCGAAGGGGCAGTTCCGGATCTACTACAAACTGGGTTCCGAGCAACCGGAATACATTCCCGATTTTGTAGCGGAAACCGATTCGGCAATCTTCATGGTGGAAACCAAAGCGCGTAACGATATCGATACTCAGGAAGTGCAAGCCAAGGCGGCAGCGGCCATGCGTTGGTGCAAGCACGCATCGGATTATGCCGCAATGGTTGGCAATAAACCCTGGAAGTATTTGCTGGTTCCGCACGATGAGATTGTTGAATCGAAACGTTTGAGTGATTTTTTACGGTTTGAAGTGAAGAGTTGAAAATTCTGCAATTAAATTGCTTCTGCATAACAGTGTCTTGAGAGTTATTTGTTTGTACATAACTAAAAAACAATTACTTAACAAAACACTAAGCTTCAAATAGAAACAGTTATGCAGAAGTCATGTTAACTTGGTCTGGCATCTTACCAATAGACTTGGTTTGTGAAGCTTGATTCCGCCTTGCATCGGTTGATGAGAATGCGTGTTCAACGATCTGCTAAGCAGCCACTCTTGATGCCCGCTTGCGTTCGTGTTCCAGCAGGTGACGTTTGCGGATGCGGATTGTTTTAGGCGTGATTTCCACCAGCTCATCGTCGGCGATGAATTCGATTGCGGATTCCAGTGTGAGTTGAATTGGCGGTATTAACGTAACTGCTTCATCGGTTCCGGATGCACGGATATTGGTGAGTTGCTTGCCTTTAATGGGATTGACGACTAAGTCGTTATCGCGGGTATGGATGCCGATCACCATACCTTCATACAATCGATCGCCAGGACTGACGAACATGCGGCCGCGGTCTTGCAGTTTCCATAGTGCGTACGCAACTGCTTCACCATTTTCGGCAGAAATCAGCACACCATTTCGGCGCGGTGGAATTTCCGGTTTCATCGGTGCGAATTCGTCAAACACATGGCTCATTAGACCGGTGCCGCGTGTCATGGTCATGAATTCGGATTGAAAGCCGATCAAGCCACGTGCGGGGATGCGATAATCCAGTCGCACGCGTCCTTTGGCATCCGATACCATATCTTGCAAATCGCCACGGCGTGCGCCTAGTGCTTCCATCACCGCGCCTTGGTTGGCTTCGTCAACGTCTACAGTGAGCATTTCAAACGGTTCGCATTTAACGCCGTCTATTTCCCGAATCACGACATGGGGACGTGATACTGCAAGTTCATAGCCTTCACGACGCATGTTCTCGAGCAATATAGTCAAATGCAACTCGCCACGGCCTGATATCAGGAATGAATCAGTCTCATTGGTTTCATCCAAACGCATTGCAACATTGGTCAGTAATTCTTTTTCTAAACGTTCGCGTAATTGGCGGCTAGTAACGAATTTACCTTCCTGACCGGCAAACGGTGAGGTATTAACTTGAAAAGTCATAGTCAGGGTCGGTTCATCTACGGCAAGAATGGGTAATGCTTCAGGTTGATCAATATCAGCGAGTGTAGTGCCAATGCTGAGTTCTTCAATACCATTGATCAGCACGATATCACCGGCCAGCGCTTCTTTCATTTGTATCCGCTCCAAGCCGCGGAAACCGAGTACTTGATTGACTTTGGCTTTTTTAGGCGGTTTTTCACCCATCAATACCATGACTTCTTGACCGGGTCTCAGTTTGCCACGATGAATACGACCAATACCAATGCGGCCAACAAAACTGGAATAATCCAAGGCACTGATTTGTAGCTGCAATGGCTCATCTGGATTACCAGAGGGCGCGGGGACATATTTGAGAATGGTATCAAACAAGGGACGCATGTCTTGACTTGGTTTTTCCTGATCCAAGGTGGCAAAACCATTCAATGCCGAAGCGTAAATCACTGGAAAATCAAGCTGTTCATCGTTTGCACCCAATTTGTCGAACAGATCAAATGTCTGATCGACGACCCAGCTAGGGCGCGCGCCCGGCCTGTCGATTTTATTGATCACGACAATCGGGCGTAAACCTAATGCTAAAGCCTTTTTGGTGACAAAACGGGTTTGCGGCATAGGACCTTCAACCGCATCGACTAACAGCAATACGCCATCGACCATCGATAAAACGCGCTCCACTTCGCCGCCAAAATCTGCATGACCTGGGGTATCAACGATATTGATATGAATGCCCTCATAGTCGATCGCACAATTCTTGGCTAAAATGGTAATGCCGCGTTCGCGTTCGATATCGTTGGAATCCATGACACGCTCGGATATTTGCTGGTGAGCGGCAAAAGTTCCGGCTTGATGGAGAAGTTTATCGACCATAGTGGTTTTGCCGTGATCGACGTGAGCGATGATAGCGATATTGCGAATCGGACGAGACATAATAATTCCTCAAAAAATAAGCTGTTAGTTGTTGCGGCGGGGGCGCTATTATAGCAGCCGATTGTTAATATGGCTAACGTAGTCTTGACAAAAAATTGACGCTATGAGTAATAGTAAAAAATCGGGGTGCTTACATTGATTCGCTATTTATCGCAAAGTTCATTGCAGGCCTTGCAATTGCACACCAAAGAAGTTGTTGCCAGTATCGAACATTTGATTCTTGCAAAAGAACAGCAGCAAGCTTGGAATGCGCCAAAAGCAGTGATTACTCCAGCAGATGGCCGATATATGATGGCTACGTTAGCCGCAGCTAATGATCCGCCGTTTCTTGCGGTTAAGGCGTTGGTGCTGAATCCGGATAATCCGCAGCATGGATTGAAAAGCATCAATGCGCTGGTGACTTTGCTGGATAGCCGCAGCGGCCTGCCACTGGCAATACTCGATGGAAACTGGGTTACTGCGGTGCGTACTGCCGGATTAAGCGCAGTCGCTGCGAAGCGGCTTGCTCGACTCGATGCATCCATTGTCGCTTTTGTCGGTTGCGGTGTGCAAGCACATAGTCATTTGTATGCTTTCGCACAAATGTTTCCGCTGAAACAAATCCGAGCATTTGGACGAGGCGCAAGCAGTCGCGACGAATTTTGCCGCGCTGCGGAGCAAATGGGGTTTTCAGTCATTGTCTGCAAAACGGCTCAGGAAGCTGTTCAAGATGCAGATTTAATTGTCACTTCGGTGACATTATCGCCGCAATTGATTCCATTTTTAAATGCGCGTTGGCTCAAACCGGGTGCATTCGTTACCATGACGGATCTGGCAGCGCCGTGGTTGGCTGAGAGTTTACCCGTATTGGATCAGATTATTGTCGATGATCTGCAACAGGAAGCGAGCCTGTCTAAACCGCTGGTTGATCCGGCACTGGTGGACGGTGACTTGAGCGGATTGGTGACAGGTAAGATAGCGGGTCGCTGTACGCAACAAGCGCGGACTGCTTTTATATTCCGGGGGTTAGCATTGGGGGATCTGGCGATTGCCGGATTGGCTTATCAGCGTGCTTGTGAATACTCACTCGGTATGCTGATGGAAACTTAGCATATGCCCTTGCTTGCTATTTGTTTTCTTCCTTATCCACGCCCGACATCAGAAACTTGACCAAGAGGGCAAAAATGAATGGGATTGTACTGAGTGCGGTAACCATATAATGTTCGGATGTAAATTGATCGCCTTCATCCATGATGATGTAACCAAAAAATATTACAACTGGAGTAATAATCGATAGCGTGATTACTAAATTAAATAATCCTTTCATGTGGTTATATCCTTTCTTTAAATTTTTTAAAGTATATCTCTATTGACAGAGTATAACCAGCTTGCCAATGCTTGGCATGACATCTGTCCATTGAAGTAATAAGCAAGGTAAAATTATGCATTTACTATTATCTATTTGTTGACATGCATGGAATCGGTCCTTGTCATTACCAATTTTCCCGATAAAAAAACTGCCTCAGCATTAGCTGAAGTGTTGATCGACCAGCACGTGGCAGCGTGCGTGAATATGCTGAGTCCTTGTACATCAGTATACCGCTGGCAAGATAAGATCGAATCGGCGGAAGAAATTCCTATGCTTATCAAAACCCAACGACAACATTATGAGCGGGTTGAACAGTTAATCAAGATAATGCATCCTTATGAACTTCCGGAAGTGATTATGGTTCCTATAACGAGAGGATTACCTGCATATTTGCAGTGGATCGCCGACGAAACAATCCCTATCTGACTTTAAATACTGAATAGCAATGCGAATAATCCAATTTTTATTACTGATGTTGTGTTTTACCAGTGTTAATCTTTCTGCGCAAGAAAACGGATCTTTCAGCCTGTTTCAAAAATTGCAGGGACTGGGCATCAATCTGGGTCAAAGTAATCCGCAAGAATTGTTACCGCCGGATGAGGCGTTTAAAATTTCTCTGGAAGTGCGTGATGGCAATACCGTGATTGCTAATTTAATGCCGGCAAAAGATTATTATCTTTACCGTGACAAAATTGCTTTCGAGCCTCAGCAAGCGGATACAGTGATTGAAAAAATTACGTTGCCAGCGGGAAAAATGAAAGATGACCAAACGTTTGGTCAAACAGAAGTTTACTATAGTCCCATACAGGCCATTATTTCGTTAAAGCGCGAGAACGCCGGCAACGAACAACCGCTGACACTGACTGCTTCCTATCAAGGGTGTAATGAACCAGTTGGTGTTTGTTATGCACCGATACATAAAGCCATTGAACTAACATTACCCGCAGTGAAGGCCGCTATAGGTGCCGTTGCTGAAGTAGTGAGCGGTCAAGTTGCTGCAGCGGGGATGGACGCAACGGCTGAATTATTTCAATTGCCATCCAAAGTGCCTGCGATTGAAACTGAAGCCTACAAGATTGACCAGATGTTTCAAAGTGGTGATTATTGGTTGATACTCACTGGATTTTTCGGAATTGGCTTGCTACTTGCCTTCACGCCTTGCGTGTTTCCAATGTTTCCGATTTTATCGGGGATTATTGCTAATCGCGGCAAGCATGTCACCAAAGGACATGGTTTTATCCTGGCATTGGCGTATGTGCTGGGGATGGCGATTACATACGCTATTGCTGGTGTGGCAGCGGGATTGTCCGGTTCCATGCTATCCGCGGCATTGCAAAATGCTTGGGTGTTAGGCACGTTCGCTGTTATTTTCGTGCTGTTGTCTTTCTCGATGTTTGGTTTTTACGACTTGCAATTGCCTGGAGCGCTTCAAACTAAATTATCTCAGGAGGCCGGGCAATTGAAGGGCGGTCATTTAACCGGCGTTTTTGGTATGGGGGCATTATCTGCACTAATCGTCGGTCCATGTGTCGCTGCTCCACTAGCAGGGGCTTTGTTGTACATCAGCCAAACCAGGGATGTGGTCTTGGGTGGTTCAGCGTTGTTTGTTATGGCGTTGGGCATGGGTGTTCCTTTGTTGTTATTGGGTACGTCGGCAGGTGCATTGTTGCCAAAAACTGGACCGTGGATGGAGTCAATCAAGCGATTCTTTGGGGTATTGTTGTTAGGTGTTGCTATTTGGCTGATTTCTCCGGTGATCAACGAAGTAGTACATATGTTGTTATGGGCGGCTTTGCTGATTATTTCTGCGATTTATCTGCATGCGATTGATCCATTGACGGAAAGAGCTTCAGGATTGCAAAAATTTCTTAAGGGCATTGGTGTGATTGCATTGCTCATGGGTATTGCCTTGCTCATTGGTGTTTTGTCAGGTAGCCGGGATGTCTTGCAACCACTTTCGAAAATTGGTGTGGCAGGCGTAGGGACAGTAAATTCTGGAGAAATTGTTCCCACAAGTTATTCAGCATTGCCTTTCCAGAGGGTAAAAACCGTTGCTGAATTGGATAATCACATCCGCCAATCCGAAGGTAAGCACATCATGGTGAAGTTTTATGCCGATTGGTGTGTATCCTGCAAGGAAATGGAGCGCTTTACGTTGTCTGATGCGACAGTGCAGACTCGTTTGAAGGATACAGTTTTGTTGCAAATCGATGTAACCGAAGGTACTGCAGATGATTCCGCATTGCTCAGACGCTTCAAACTTTTCGGGCCACCTGGAATTTTATTTATTGATCGTCAGGGTAATGATATTCCTGATATCAAGATTATTGGTTTTCTCAACAAAAATGATTTTCTGACCGTGTTGAACGCGGTACTGATTTAAAAGGGTCATGATGGCAAAAATAAAACAACTATTAATTTATGTGGGGCTTGCCGCGCTTGCAATTACTACGGGCTTTATGTTGCGGGCTCAACTCATGGGCGGTTCGCAAACTGTACTCTCCGCTGAGGCCAGTAAACAAGGGGGAAAAGCGATTTTAGCAACAAGCTTACCCGATGTTCAGGGAGAAACCCAAGCGGTTTCGCAGTGGTTGGGAAATGTCATGGTGGTAAATTTTTGGGCTACTTGGTGTACACCATGCCGTGAGGAAATTCCTGAATTCATAGAGGCGCAAAATAAATTTCGCGATCAGGGATTGGTATTTGTCGGAATTGCGATTGATCAAGTTGATAAAGTAAAAATGTTTAGCGAAGAATTTGGTATCAATTATCCGGTGTTAGTCGGAAGTTTGAACACCTGGTCATTGTTAGAAGCGGCTGGAAATCGTCAGTCTGCGCTTCCTTATACGGTGGTTATCAATCGTTCCGGAGAAATTGTCGAAACTTATTTGGGACGTGTCAATCTGCAAAAGCTTGAAAAACTGGTAGTACCATTATTAAAAGAACAACCGCAAACCCAACAATCAACACAAGCCAGCTAATAGTAATGGCATTACTCACAACGAAGCACTGGTAATAAAAAGAAATAGTTTTTGATCATATAGCAAGTACGTTTTTTCAAGGCTTCTAGCATCCGAAATAATATCTAAGTCGCTGAAAAAAGAATTCCAAACTAGCAGACAGAGACCCCTGCGTAACTATGTTTCTAGAGTTTTTCTGTGTATGTGCTACTCAGAAAATCAAACACTTATAAATACTAAACTAATCAAAAAGCCAGTTATGCAGGAGTCTCAAACATTACCACCGGAAAGCTATTAAACGTTTCTACTTACTTGAGTGAAGATAGGTTATTTAAAAAAACTGCGATAAAAACTCCATTTTTAATAAAAATACAGTGCAGCATGTAAATTAATTTGGCAGAATTAGGCTATTTGAAAATAACCTTTCATCAATCGGGGAAATGAAATGAAATATAAGAGTCTTCAGGAGTTTAGTGATTATGTTGCTGAACGCAATCCTAATCAGCCAGAATATATGCAGGCAGTAACGGAGGTCATCGAAAGTTTGTGGCCGTTTATCATGGAGAACCCTCGTTATGCCGAACATGGCTTGCTGGATCGATTAGTCGAACCTGAAAGAGTGATTATTTTTCGTGTGTCCTGGGTTGACGATCATGGTGAAGTGAAGGTTAACCGGGGTTATCGAATACAACATAGTTCGTCTATCGGTCCCTATAAAGGTGGGGTTCGCTTTCATCCCTCGGTTAATCTTTCTATCCTAAAATTCTTGGCGTTTGAACAAACATTCAAAAATGCACTGACAACTTTACCGATGGGCGGAGGAAAAGGAGGATCTGACTTTGATCCAAAAGGTAAAAGCCCTGGCGAAGTCATGCGTTTCTGTCAGGCATTTATCAGTGAGTTATTTCGTCATATTGGCTCGAATACCGATGTTCCGGCCGGTGATATCGGTGTAGGTGGCCGTGAAGTAGGTTTTATGTCAGGCATGATGAAAAAATTATCCAATCGTGCTGATTGTGTGTTTACCGGAAAAGGGCTGAGCTTTGGGGGATCACTGATACGCCCGGAAGCGACTGGCTATGGTACGGTATATTTTGCGCAAGAGGTATTGAAGCATGCGGGGCGTTATTTGGAAGGGATGCGTGTTTCTATTTCAGGCTCGGGTAATGTAGCGCAATTCGCGGTTGAAAAGGCTATGGCACAAGGCGCTAAAGTGATTACCGTATCTGATTCCAGCGGCACAATTGTCGACGAAAATGGTTTTACGCCCGAGAAGCTGGCGATTCTGGCCGAAGTAAAAAATCACCTGTATGCGCGTTTGGATGAATATGCAAAACGTACAAATGTAACCTTTCTGCCGGGTGTAAAACCTTGGCATGTGCCGGTGCAGGTTGCTTTGCCCTGCGCTACGCAAAATGAAATTACTGCAGAAGATGCACAGACCCTGATTAAAAATGGTGTTATTTGTGTTGCTGAAGGTGCAAATATGCCATCTACTGCAGAAGCTGTGGAATGTTTTATCCATAATAAAGTGCTTTATGCGCCGGGAAAAGCCAGCAATGCAGGAGGCGTCGCAACATCCGGATTGGAAATGAGCCAGAATGCAATGCGCATGTCCTGGACGCGAGAAGAAGTTGATGCACGTTTGCAGGAAATCATGTGCGCCATTCACAAATCCTGTTTGAAATATGGCACCGATGCTGATGGCAGCGTGAATTACGTGAACGGTGCGAACATTGCCGGTTTTGTTAAAGTGGCTGACGCCATGTTGGGACAAGGCGTTATTTGATTATTTGCCTGCATTTACTGCAGTAGTGTATGCGTCGATTGTGCGTCAAGTAAGATAATGAATTTTCGCAGCTATGCCGTGAAAGTCTATATTAATTTTTTCTACTGAATCTACGTTATCGATAGCGATATGAGAAATTACCTTCTGGGATTGATCCTGTTAGCTAAGATTGGAACGCTGTCAGCAAACCAGGACAGTGATTTTATCGCCGCACGGGAAGCGTTTCAGGTTGGTAATGCCAAGCTTCTAAATGATTATGCCAATCGATTGCAGCGTCATGTGCTTAAGCCTTACGTGGAATATTATCAATTGCGGATGGAGTTAGGTACTACTCATTTAGAAACCATCTCGAATTTTCTTTTACGTCACGAAGGCAGCCTGATTGCGGATCGATTGCGTAGCGATTGGCTCAAAATATTGGGTAAAAATCGGCAATGGCAGTTTTTTGAAACGGAATACCCCTTATTGGTAAATAAAGATAATGAATTGATGTGCTATTACTATCAGCGTTATCTGGATACTAAGGATAAAATTGCGGTAGCGGATGCGCGTTCACTATGGCTTACACCGGCCAGTTTACCGGATAGCTGTACACCGGTTTTTCAGTCCTTAATCTACAACGGCGATATTTCGCGGGAAGATATTTGGAAGCGTATACGTTTGGCGTTGGAAGAAGGACAAACAGGGGTCGCCACCCATATCAACCGTTACCTTCCTGGCAATGAAGGATTGAGTACTGTCGATTTGAATAGCGCTGCCAAAAATCCTCTGCGTTACCTGGATGCACAGAAAGAAAAAATCAAGTCACGCAGCGATCGCGAAATCGCTTTGTTTGCATTGTTGCGCCTGCTTCGTAATGATACTGACCAAGCTTTTGCACAGTGGTCAAAAATAAAAAATAGATTGACCCCCACCGATCGTTCTTATTTTTTGGGAAGGCTGGGGTATCGTGCAGCCATGCGGCATGATTCACGAGCCTTAAACTGGTTCAAGGAAGCGCAAAATACTACGCAATCCTATCCACCTTCGGATACCGTGCTCACTTGGCGAGCACGCGCAGCATTGCGAGCCGGAAATTGGGAGGAAGTACTAAAAGCCATCGACAGCATGTCACCTGTCGAACAACAAGTGGATACCTGGCGTTATTGGAAAGCACGTGCGTTAAAAATCAAGGGTGATTCGCTGGGTGCGAATAATATTTTCATTCCGTTAAGCGAAGAGCACAGTTTTTATGGTCAATTGGCAAAAGAAGAATTAGGAACAATACTCAGCATTGCGGGCAATACCTATCGGGCGAGTAATAGCGAAGTGGCTGCAATGGAGAAAAAACCCGGTGTACAGCGCGCTTTAGCTTTTTCCCGTATAAACTTGCGCACCGAAGCGTTACGTGAGTGGAGTTGGACCATCCGCAATTTCAGCGATGCGGAATTGCTTGCTGCAGCAGAGGTCGCACGCCGTCACGGCTTGTATGATCGCGCGATTAATACTGCAAACAGAACCGTATCGCAACACGATTTTAAACTGCGCTTTTTGTCGCCGCACCGTGAGACTCTCAAAAAAGTATTGCAACAGCACGAGCTTGATGAAGCGTGGGTATACGGTTTGATTCGGCAGGAAAGCCGTTTTATAGCGGATATCAAATCGCATGCGGGTGCGGTTGGCCTGATGCAGCTCATGCCGGCAACTGCTGAATGGGTTGCCAAACAACTGGGCATTCAAAATTTTCGTCAACAACTGGTGGTTGATGTGAATACTAATTTGCGATTGGGCACTTATTATTTAAAGCATGTGCTCAGCACACTCGATAACCAACCGTTACTGGCTTCAGCCGCATACAATGCCGGGCCGGGGCGAGCCAAACGTTGGCGTGATAATGTAATGCCATTGGAAGGTGCTATTTATGCAGAAACCATCCCGTTTAATGAAACACGTGACTATGTCAAAAAGGTCTTAAAGAATTCGATGTACTATGCCAAGGTACTCGATCATGGCCAAACTCCAACGCTTAAGGAGCGCCTGGGTGTTATCGCAGCAAAATAACTCATTATCAATTCAGGGTAAACCATGCGCGATGTTGTCATTTTAAGTGGTGTGCGCACTGCAATCGGAGATTATGGTGGTGCGCTTAAACACATTGGAGCTTCCGATCTCGCCGCAAAAGTCGTACACGAGGCCGTATTGCGCGCCAACATTGATCCCAATGAAGTTGGGCATGTGGTTTTTGGCCATGTCATCCACGGGGAAGCCCGCGATATGTACTTGGCACGGTTTGCTGGCCTTTATGGCGGATTATCGCAACATGTTTCAGCACTTACCGTGAATCGATTGTGTGGCAGCGGTTTGCAGGCTGTCATCTCAGCGAGCCAAAACATTTTACTCAATGATACGGATGTAGCCATAGCAGGCGGGGCTGAATCGATGAGCCGAGGCGGTTATTTATTGCCGGCACTGCGTTGGGGGCAACGCATGAATGATGGCAGCACCGTGGATATGATGGTAGGTGCACTGACCGATCCTTTTGATAAAGTACACATGGGAGTCACTGCTGAAAATATTGCGGCTAAGTGGCAAATCAGCCGGGAAGAGCAGGACAAATTTGCAGCAGAAAGCCACCGCCGCGCCATAATTGCTATCGACAAAGGCTACTTCAAGACGCAAATTTTGCCCATTGAAATATCCACTGGCAAAGAAACGTTTATTTTCGATATTGATGAACATCCGCGTCAAAATACGAGTGTGCAAAGTTTGGCAAAATTACGACCGGTTTTTCAGAAAGATGGTACTGTGACAGCAGGTAACGCATCCGGAATAAATGACAGTGCTGCTGCGCTAGTTTTGATGGAAAGCAGCGTGGCAGAGCAACGCAATTTGAAACCCATGGCGCGCTTGGTCGCTTATGGTCATGCCGGCGTTGATCCCAAATTGATGGGGATCGGCCCGATACCTGCGGTACAAAATGCGTTACGCCGCGCCAACCTTAAAATTTCCGATATCGATGTCATCGAATCTAATGAAGCTTTTGCGGTACAAGCTTGCGCAGTTGCAAAAGAATTACAATTTGACCCGGAAAAAACCAATCCAAATGGCGGTGCTGTAGCATTGGGTCACCCCATTGGCGCCACGGGCAGTATTCTGACGATCAAAGCCCTATACGAATTGCAGCGCCGTAATGGCAAATTTGCTTTGGTCACCATGTGTATCGGCGGCGGTCAAGGTATCGCGGCTATATTTGAAAGATTGTAATAGAACACGGTATGCTTACCTATTTATTTCAAGATTTGGTTTGACTATGTATCCACTCATCATTGCATTGTCGCTCATAATTTCTATCAATGTCCTGGCGCAAGCGCCTGAAGCAAAAAACCCCGAAATTATTCAGCTTGAACAAACTATGGCACGGGTTGCGCAGGAATCGCAGGCAACTTATCAACAATTTCTCATGACACAGGAATTGCGCAAAAATGAGATGCAGGAATCCCCGGAAAGCATTCCCATCGACCTGACCGGGAAAAGCATACCGATTCCAAATTACGAAGACCTTCAGCGGCGCCGGCAGGAAAAGAAAGAGCGAATGGAAAATTATACTGCAGATCTAGATCGCCTCTATACGCGCTATAGGGAACTGGAAAGCGAAAGGGAAGCGATCTTTGAAAAAATTAAAAGTTTGGAAGGAAAAATTCCGGCTGAGCAATAAATCCCGTTTGTATGCGGCGTTTTTAGAAGCTTTATAGTAACCGCTAACTGAATTGATTTCTGTTGCTTAATTTCTTGGATCGTTATCAGATTTTGTTAAAAGGTGCGGCCATAAGCGTTGCATTGCGAGAAAAGTAAAAGACGCTGACCAAGTAATCATGGCCAAGCCTGCTAATCCCTCAGCAGCACTAAGTATACGAATGGCTCCAGCAGGTACCAGATCACCAAATCCCACAGTGGTATATACCACAGAAGAATAGTAAATAAAATCAAATAGATTTCCTTCGCTGATTCCGGCAATATGACCTAATTCAGTACTTTTTTGCATGGCCATATAACCCAAGGCAAAAATGATTATTTCCAGTACATGTGCCGCCAACAATCCGAGCATCACGACCAGGACGCCTATACGTTTATGCACGTGCATCCCTACGGTACTGCTCAAGAAACGCAATGCTTCATAATGCAACACCACGCAAACTGTCACAACGATGCCGGAAATGAATATAGCGATTAAGTGCGAAAAGTGTTCGTGCATAATAAAATCACTGAATGATTCATCACAAAATGTAGTGTAGATACCTATAATAGAAGTAAGCTGGTAGAGAACACTTTCTTTGTATTATTTATTGGCTTCATGGATTTTGTATTATCTCGCATAATATTGAGTACAGTTACCGGTATTTAATAGTCGGAGACATTCGTTATAGTGGTAAGGAAACATCGATGGGGCAGATAGCTGAACGTATCGGACATGGATTGGCTCGATTTTTAACTAAGCCTGTACGGCAGAGCACACAGGTTGCAATTGTTAGTCAAGAACAGCTTTTAGCAAATTTGCAGCCTGGCGATATCCTTTTGATTGACGGAAATACGCGTGTGAGTGTCGCTATTAAATATCTTACGCAATCGACTTGGTCGCACGCTGCACTTTTCATCGGTAATGCATTACCTTCCGAATCACCTTGGCAATTACCGCGTGTACTGGTCGAGGCGGACTTGAAGGAAGGTGTTCGAGCGGTGCCGCTGGCAGAGTATGCAGCAATGCATACACGAATTTGCCGTCCTGTCGGTTTGAATGATGAGGATCGTAAACGAGTTGTGGATTTTGTCATTGCACGTCTCGGTCATCGGTATGATCTTAAAAATATTTTTGATCTTTTGCGTTATTTATTGCCAACTGCTCCAATTCCTACTCGATTTCGCAGGCGCTTACTTGCTCTTGGCAGCGGTGATCCCACACGTGCTATCTGCTCAACCTTGATTGCGCAAGCGTTTGAATCAGTGCGTTATCCAATATTACCTGAGATCCAGCGTACTTGGTCGGATGATCCGATGCATGATGACTGCTACGCAGAGATTTATCATATTCGCCATTACAGCTTATATACACCGCGTGATTTCGATATATCGCCGTTTTTTGACATCATCAAACCTACCATCAGGAATGGTTTCGATTACCATTCATTAGCTTGGGATAATGCTTCGCAAGAGCTTCAACAGGTTCCATGTAATTCTTTAGAAGAAACAAAGAATTAGTTAACTTGTTACATTGAACTATCCTGACAATGTTTACAAACTCCATGTAATTCTAGTTGCTGGTGGGCCAATGCAAAGCCAGTATTTTGAATGCTACGTTCCAGCTCAGCCATGATATGTTTCTTTATCCCAATCTCCTTAACGCTGCCACAGTGATCGCAAATTAGAAACTGCGGGGTTTCATGTTGATGATCACAAGCAATATGCGCGCAAGACATATATTGACTTGCTGTTTCCAGTTTATGTACTAATTTTTCTTGAATCAGAAAATCCAACATGCGATAAACGGACATAACCGGCAGCATTTCACCAAATTGTGTTTTATAGCGTTCAACGACTTCATACGCGGATAGAGGTGTGGAAGAACCTAGCAGTACCACGAGTACATTTTTGCGCTTGTCTGTTAACTTAACGCCCGCTAAAGCGCAAGCTTCGTAGGATTTTTGGATGATTCGATCAATATCCTCTGACATTTTGTTTGAATTCCAGTCACTTAAAAAGTAAAACAGGCTATACGTAAGCTTATAGGGTACTTACTGTGTATTATTTGCATAAATACGGTTTAGTTTTAATAGGTTATTAATTAATAAGTTTAAAAGCTTAATAATATCCTTTCCCTCGTTATTGATACAAGTCAACCAGGAAGATGCTGCAACTTTCTTTTCTCGCTAACTAAAATTCTTGATGCCAGATATGATATAACATATCATATCATTAAAATGACATCCAAGAAAAATCCAATGATTAATCGATACATAAAAATTCTCGTATCTTGATAGCTCGTATGAAAATGATCGAAAGTGGATTTTTAGAGTTAAAGGGCAGCAAGGATAAAGTATGAGATGGTGCACTGCGGTAAATTCAGAGCATCCTAGTCTTGCTTGCTTGTGTGATTCGTCAAGATTCTCTTTAGTAGTAATGGGTATGGTAATTATGACTGTACTGCATACTTCGGAAATTTATGCTGCAGATCCTACCCCTACGACTAAGCTACCAGGTGTTACAGTTACGGCATCACCATTTAAGGACCGCACTGAACTTGAAATGGCGCAACCGGTTACTGTATTGCAAGGTGATGATCTCCGCCGCAAGCGGGAAACAAGTTTGGGGGATACTTTATCTAATGAATTGGGTGTTACCTCAAGCTTTTTTGGGCCCGGTGCAAGCCGGCCAATTATTCGGGCTCTGGATGGACCGCGTATTCAAGTCTTAGAAAATGGTATTGGTGCATTAGATGTATCATCACTCAGTCCGGATCATGCAGTCACGGTAGAAACACTGAATGCTTCACAAATTGAAATTCTTCGCGGGCCGGCAACTTTACTCTACGGCGGAGGTGCAACGGGTGGTGTTGTCAATGTTGTAAATGACCGTATCCCCACACGATTGTTTAAAAATCCGGAAGGCAATGCAGAAATTCGTGGCAATACCGCTACTGAGGAAAAAGCTGGATCTTTTAACGTTAACAAAAGTTTTGGTCAGATGTCCTGGAGCTTGGGCGCTTTTAAGCGCAAAACCGATGACTATACAGTTCCAGGGCAAGCCGATATCAGTGGTCTTTCACCAATCCGTAACGCGCCAGGCAATCAGGATGGTGAGCATGGTTTTAGCAACAAAAATATTGTTAGAAATAGCGCAGTTGATACGCAGGGATTGTCTGGTGGCGGTTCATACATTGGAGAGCGAGGGTTTCTGGGCGGATCTATTGCATTGATGGAAAGCAAGTACGGCATACCTACTCCTGAAATGGCCAGTATTGATCAGGTGCAAGCGCGCTATAACCTGTCTGGGGAATTGGATAACCCCATTACAGGCATTGAAAAGGTTAAAGTGCGGACGGGCTATAATGATTATAAACATAAAGAAATCGAAAGCAGTGGAGAAGTTGCAACCCGCTTCAAGAACCATGAACTTGAGACCCGTGTTGAATTTCTGCATTCTCCCATTGCAACCTTGAATGGATTATTTGGTGTGCAATTTCGCGATCGTAAGTTTTCTGCTTTAGGTGAAGAAGCCATTGTGCCGGTATCCAAATCGCGTTCTACCGGAGTTTTTATGGTTGAAGAAAAAAACTGGGAGAATGTGCGATTTGAATTCGGTGGTCGTTACGAACATGCAACACGCAACCCACAAAATAATTTTGATCCGTCACGTGCGTTTGATCTTTTTAGTGGCTCTATTGGCGCATCCTGGAATTTCTTTAGAGATTATCACTTGGGCCTTGCGGCGATCCATGGACAGCGAGCGCCAGCCATTGAAGAACTCTATGTCCAAGGAGCGCACCGGGGTACTGCAACGTATCAGGTTGGAGATAATACGTTACAAAAAGAAGCGCATAATAATTTTGATTTTTCGTTACGTAAAACTTCTGGATTGATGACATGGAAAGTCAATGCTTTTTATAACCGGTTTAACAATTATATTTTTTATAAAAATGCAGATACTAACGGCGACGGTATTGCCGATCGTGTTAACCCGGAGGGGGAACTTGATCTCAATGGCGGCTTTTTGTTACAGGATTTGGCGCAAACTGGCGCAACCTTTTATGGTGCGGAAGCAGAAGTCATTTTTACGCTCAAGCCCGATACTCTAGATTTGCGTTTATTTACAGATTATGTGCGTGGGAAGTTAGGTCATAGCAACGGTAATGTTCCACGTGTAACACCCCAGCGATTCGGATTTGAATTAAATTATCGATCGGGTAGATTTGCATCCAATCTAACAACCATACACGTATTGCCCCAAAAAAAGACTGCCGAACTTGAAACCAATACAGCGGGTTATACACAACTTAATCTTGAAGCAAGTTACGTGTTAAAACAAACACGATCGAATGGCATAAGATTGTTTGTTCAAGGGAAAAATTTGCTAGATGAAGAAATGCGATTGCATTCTTCTTACCTGAAGAATTTTGCACCGCTGCCCGGAAGAGCGCTGATAGCAGGCATACGATCGGATTTCTAACCGATTGTATGCCTGAAAATCAGCATTATTTTTCTGCTTATGCTGCCTTTAACAAAAGAAATGCGTTACACAAACTCCACACCGCTTGATAAAAATCCCACCAGATTGATAGTTACGGCATTAACTTCGGTGTTGGCCGCGATTTCCAGTAATTGCGCTTGGGTATAGGTTCCGTTTTCCAACAAGCCGACAAAAAAATCATGATCCGTTGCAGAAGGCGCTGTGCCAACCACATTTTGATAGACGGTATCTACAAATGTATCATTGGAAAGGTTACCCATGACATCAACCGCAAGCTGTGAAACATTAAGCATGGTTTGCCCTGAATCGAATAAATTAAGGCCGACGCCCACATAATCAGGATGTTCTTCGATAGTAGCCGGACCAAATGCGGCACCGATGATTCGGATCGAACTGTTTGCAGCCTGTCCATTGTTGAGATCAATGGCAAGATTCTTATCGGCAAAGCGGATTCGTTCGATTTCAGACAATGTATCATTACCATCCGGCCCGGAAACACTGAAACTCAGATCAGCGCTAGGTGTTGTCGCTCCGGAGACTGAGTAATTTTCCAGAGTGGTACTATAAACCGCGGTATCAATTCCTGCGCCGCCGTTCAATGTATCATCCCCCGTTCCTCCATTTATCGTGTCATTGCCCGCAGCAGCCTGGATGGCATCATCGCCTGCCGTACCGGCAAGATTATCCGCACCATCAGTTCCTGAGATCACGTCACTCAAAACAACAGTGCCGGTAATTCCGGCAAAATTTGTGGGAGAATTGGTTCCCGTTGAGCCATCGCGGTTGAGTGACGATGTCCCATCGGTCGGCAGTTGGGTATACGTTATCGAACCTCCAACCATACCCGGAAAACTTACAATACCGCTGCCGGTATATAAGAATCCGTTCGGAATAATATAATCAGGCGTCACAATACCCAAATCCGCAAACCCCTGAGTCGCAACTAATACAGATTTTCCATTAGTCGATGCACTGGGTAGATCAGTGCCGATAGAATACACTTGAGCTCTGCTTTGGGAATCAGGTGCTGAATTAATGGCGTGCCCCGCCCATAAGTGTTGGCCATCAGCCTCTCCCACGAATTCAATAAATTGAACCGTGCCATCGGCATTTGAATATACTTCGTTAATGTGAAATAAATGAAATGTCATTTTTTCTCCTTAGGAATTAGATGATTGCATTATAGCTTCAGGTTCTGATAGTACCGTGAGTAGTTTGTTGCAGAGTTATTAGTGCAACGTTTTGTTTACGCCCTGTTATCTTAACAAGGATCTTAGCCTATTCCTTTTGACAATAAAAGCCACTTGATTCAAACGCTAGTGGATGCGATAGATTTGCGCGTATACTTAATTGTCAGTTACAGCGGCATCGGCGCGGGCAGCAGTGCTAATACCAATAAATGGCGTGTGAGGAGGGAATTATTATGCGTATTTTTCGTTGCTTCACCCACATCTAATCATGGTCAGAATTTTTCTTGCAATGTCTGCGCTATTGCTTACTGGCTGCATCACTGCAGGATTCAGAGATACCGTTTCCATGCAAAAAAGCAATACCGTGGTAATGTGCCGTGCTTTATATGAAAATATTGACGCCGCCATTGATTATTCAGGTGTACGCGATCATGGATCATCGCAAATTAAGGACTTTCCTTATCTTCGTTCCACGCGCCTACTGGCTTCATTCAGTCACGAATTAAGCGACGCATCACCGCAATGGTTAGTATGGGTTGATCATATGGCTGATCTGGATGCGCACAGTCGCGCCTTGGAACTACGCAATTTACCTTCCTCAGTTAAAGATCGGCTGAATAGTGATGTGTTTGGTGAGCTCAATAGCTGCCGCAATTTATTGATAATGATCGATCTTATGCACCCACAGCAGCGTGACCGGTTGCGGGATGCTGTCCGCGTGCCGGATGATTATGTGAGCTGGTGGCAATTATTGGGCCTTTATCCGATTACTGCACCTTTGATTGGCGCCGGAATATCTGCATGGCATGATAGAACGCACGATACTTTCGCCACGCCGCTAACATTGCTGCCGGTTAAGGGTAAATTGCAACGTTGGATAGCAGAAACCCATACTACCGACAGTTCCTCAATTGTTAACAAGCGGCTGAGTGCTCAGCAAATCAGCGCAATCCTGAAAGATTCGGAAAATCCTCTGGGAATTCCGCTGCCAACCCATGCCGAGCTGGCACAACTTTTTGTTACCTTCGCACCGATATGGGAGGTGGATGTTGTCGATGAAAATGATCACATCGGCAAAATCAGATGGGAGAAAAACGAACCAACGGTAGACATCGATCAGTCCACGTTTTACCGCAAGATTTCGCATACCCGCTTTGGCGAACACGTGCTATTGCAACTGAATTACATCATTTGGTTTCCTACAAGGCCTGGTGATGATATTTATGCAGGTAAGCTCGATGGCATCAATTGGCGGGTAACATTAGGGCCGGACGGTAACCCCTGGCTTTATGACGCTATTCACAATTGCGGCTGCTACCACGAATTTTTTCTGAGCGATCGCTTGCGCCTGCGCAAGGATCTCCGCTCTACCTATTTTGAAGTGCCGTTGCTGCCGCAACCGGCCCCGGCTCAGCCGCTAGTTGTGCGCATCGCGCACCATACACATTACATTCAACGGATTTATCATGAGAGTGGAGAGAATAATCAATCATCAGCGACATATGCCCATCGAACGATAGAATCTGAGGATTATGATGTATTGCGCTCTTTGCCTGTTGATGGAGGGTATCGCAGCCTATTCGGCAGTCATGGCTTGATTTCCGGAACTGAGCGGCTGGAACGTTTTCTACTGTGGCCGATGGGTGTCCGTTCACCGGGAGCCATGCGCCAATGGGGGCGCCATGCTACTGCTTTTAACGGACGCCGTCATTTTGACGATGCTTTTCTTTTTGAATCGTTATTTGAGAGTGCTCAATGAGTATAAGAAAATGTTTAATTGCAATAATTTTCTACTTGCCATCCTTAATATGGGCGCAAAATGAACGTATCGACATCGCCCGCTTTTCACAAGGCGATTTAAGTGGTTGGCAGATAAAAACTTTTTCCGGGGAGACGCGCTACACTCTGGAAAACTCGGATGGCAAGCTCGCCTTGCGGGCGGATAGTCATGCCAGTGCTTCCGGGCGTTTCCGTGAAGTCGATATCGACCTCAATACAACGCCAATTCTTAACTGGAGATGGAAAATCGATGGTGTGCTGGATGGGGTAGATGAGCGCACCCGCAAGGGTGACGATTATGCTGCGCGCATCTATGTGGTGTTTTCCGGGGGCGTGATGTTTTGGCGCACCCGTGCCATCAATTACGTGTGGTCGAACAACCGACCCGCCGGCAGCAGTTGGCCCAATGCTTTTACCGGGCGCGCGCATATGATCGCGATAGAATCCGGTGCTGCACGTGCAGGTCAGTGGCTGAGTGCGCGCCGCGATGTGCGTGCTGATTACCGCCGGGCTTTCGGTGAAGAACCCGGCCACGTCGATGCGGTGGCAATCATGACGGATACCGACAATAGCGGCGGCACAGCCACGGCATGGTACGGCGATATCTGGTTCACTGCAAAATGACGCATGCCGTATACCGCGTAATGCGTAATCAATGATTTTGGTTCATGCCTAATTCAATTGATAGGAGAGTAGCGCGCGAACATTGAAAAGGGCATCGTTCTGACTGGAAGTGGCCGGAGGGCGTGTAACCCAGAGCGGGCTATAGAACATTCCTACGCTTAGCGTAAGCTTGTTGGTTAGCGGATAAGCCATACCGGCGCTGGCTGAGAACGTCCAGGTTTCAGCCTTCAGACGGGTACGATCGAGAATGCCGAACGTTTGGGCGTTGACATTAACTTGCGTATCAAGAAAATTTCCCGCGACGGCAATGTAAGGTGTTAACCCTCTTAACCGTTCAATGCGATATGCGCCGCTGAGTTCAAATCCTGCGTAATGTTGGAATGACTTATCCGCCGATTTTTTTTCACAACCGTAAATGTTTCCGGGTGAGCCTGGAGAAAACTGCACCGCCTCACCAGGACAGGTAAACGCACCTTCCGCGCTACCGATTTGTCCGTACAGCCGCATGCCGATAGTCCAGGAATTATGCGCATATAAGGGACGTTCCAGTGCAAATGCAAAGAGATTGGGTTTGATTCCAAAAATTCTGATGGGCGGCACATAAGACAGCGTCAAGGCAAATTGCCACGGCAGTCCGATAGTAACGCGCGGCCGGCCAAAAATAGGCGCTTTGTTTAAGTCTTCATCTTTCGTGCCATTAAAACCAACCCGCTGTTGTGCGGAACTGAGCTGCGGAATCCAATCCAACTCGGCTCCGATCTCGATCGATCCTGGTGCGCGACTGCGCGGCACACTGAGTCCGGAGAGAAGTGTGGCGGAGGTGAAATAATTCATTGCCCATGCTTCGGGGCGCTCGGAATGAAGTAACTCAGTGTCACGGATGACAAACTGCGCGCGCGCTTGATTGCTTGAGAAACCGACCAAAAAGCCGGCAAGACCAAGCAGAACACGATAGTGCTTTGAGCATAAACGGCTGGCGCGCGCCACAAGTTATTTGTTACTTTTTAACCCAATTGCCATTGACGTGTATCCACGTTCCTGCTGGGACATTATTGAAAATTTCTTTGGCATAAACTTGCCCGACTTGATCGATGCTTATGCCTTGGGCATTGGCTTTTTCCTGATAAATGGCTTTGCGCTTGGCATTAATGGCATCCACTTCAGCTTGTGCTGACGCATTTCTGGCAACAGCATAGCCGGTAGAACTTTCGCCAATTGCACCTGAAGCACGTAAATCTTCCAAGGTGCCGGCCCATGTTGATGATGCCAAAAGCGCTAGTAGCAACAAGATAATTTTCATAATTCCGGTCAATGGCTTGGTTGTCGATGGTCGTAAAATATGCGGCATTGTGATCTCCTTGTCTTATGTTGCTATCAGAACACGCCGGGGTTAGCGGCAATATCTTTTTTCGCCTCTTCTTCAAGCTTTACCCGAATGTCCGCATCGAGCTTGATATTAAGGTTAATCGTAATCGGTTCTTGCGGCGGTTCCACTTTTACTGTCGGTGCGCATGCAGTAATTACCAGACAGATCAGAATCATCAGTTCTCGTTTAATGATCGCCACGTTTTTATCAATGTTGCACATGATTGCACTCCTTGTTTAATTGACTTCCAGTTGTTGTTGCGACTGGAAATGCGCTAATAAACTCACTTTTCCCGTGATTGCAAATTAGTGCAGCCCCACTTAATGCATCCTGAATGAGCCCTGCAAAATTTCATGAGACAAATTGTAGCCTTGATTGATTGTCTGCAGAATCTTGCCAATATCTGTTTCAAGATTAATATTTAAACGGAATGCCCGTCCATCTTTCACATCAGGATTATTCCCTAATAGAGATAGCTTGACTACTAGGTCATGTGTTACCGATTTGTCGAGATGCAATGATAACTCCGAATAATGGAAGTTTTGCAAAGCCTGTAGCAATAAATTCATCTCATCTCCGGCAGAGGCGAGCAATTGCGAAGCTTTTTCAGACTTGAAATGCAATACACCGGGTGTTTTTGCAGCAAGGTGACCATTGGTTATCGCAACTTGGTTCTTTTCCAGCGTCAGTGGAATTTGACCATCAAGCCGCCCGCTTCCCGTCAGTCCGTCAACTTGAATAAAATTAAAAAAATTATCCAGATCAACATCGTTGATGCGAATCAGCAAATCCGAGCGTTTTGCAGCAGGATCAATGATGGTGGGAACTAAGGATACCGTGCCATTCATTATAGAGAACTGGGTTTTTTCGAGTCTGATGCGTGGGGAATCTGCGTTTTGGATTTGATAGGAAACCAACAGATTTTCCAGCGGTATCCCGGAATCAATGCGTTTGACTGTGATTTTTTGATGAGGGGGGCTGCTGAGAGATAATAAATCGGCTAAATCAAGCGCGATATTTAAATCATCTATCGTGGTATCTTCATAGGCAAACGACATATTGCTGAGTTTAAACGTACCATGACTACTGCGTATTCCCTGGGCAGACCATTTCATTTGTGCATTTGCATGGATTTGACCAGTGACGTTTTCTATCACGGCAAGAGCGGGCGATAGCTTACCCGGTTGCAAGCCTTGGGGGGAAAACTTCAGTGGAGCAATTTTTGCCGTTAACATGCCGTTAGCATTTTCCGGCGCATAGTTGCCAGTGATGTTTAAAAAACGTAAATCATCTATACCACCAGTGACATTTAATGCATATAGCGGTGGTTTTCCAGCAGCAGCTTGGTTGCGGACATTACCGGCAATGGCTAGTGGCGAGAAAACAGGCTCTGGCGCTAAATGCCGGAGTTGTCCGATGGCAAAATCAGCGGCATGGCCGATTTCCTTATCGTTAAGATACAAAGTGGCCGAGATCGCTTTTAATTGCAACTGAGATTGAGGCAACGACAACGCTGCTCCACTGAGCGTAAATTCTCCCTGATAGGGCTTCTTATCATCCAGTTTTCCGGTCAACGCCAAAGTACCCGGGTGCAGGCGTACTTCGATTCCTGCCGAATCGGGGCGTTTAACTAGCATGCCAACCTTGCCAGGTGACAAGGTGATTTCATGGGTAAGAGCAAATCCTTGCGGATTGCGTGTTATCTCTATATCTGCCTGCGCGACGGTGAGTTGCGGAGAATTCTTGAAATCTACTGGATATGAGGTATTGATTTCACCAAGAGAGATTTGCGCTGGATTGCGTAATGCAATCGTCCCATGATTTTGCTTAAGACTTGCACGTATAGGTAAGGTAATAGCGAGCTGCTTAAAATTCAAAGCATCGCTGGTAAATTGGCCGCCATCTACTGTCAGATCAATTTCTCCTTGCCAGGAATCAGATAATTGGCGTATGTCTCCTGATAAAGTCAGGTTATCCAGCGCCGCGTCGCGAAATGCAAAAGCTGCAGATTCACCATTACCTTGCGATGAAGCCGGTTTCTCGGGCGCTATATTGATTGGCAAATGAACGCCTGCCAACGTGAGCTTGGTTTGCAGATGCTGCAATTGCAATGCCGTAAACGCAAAGCTTGCTTCACCTCCAAAGCTGGAAATTCTGGCTTCAGGCAAGTTTAACTGGCCATCCGCGACTAAAAGCTTGCCCTGAATATTTCCTTTTGGATCAACAGCCGCCGTCAGCGTAACATCGGATCGCGCCAGATTGCCGGAAATATCCGCCTTGAGTTGTATTGACTGGCCTCCGGTTTGGATGTCAGACGTGTTGCCTGATATTGCAATACTGGATTTTCCTGTTGCAGCATGAAGATGGATCACCGTGTCGGTGATTGAAACGATGGGCAACCGGGGGATGGTGACATTACTTTCAGAAGTTGCCGCCATCGGTGGCATCGAATCGCGGGATGGCAGCTTGCTCAGATCAACAGTCATGTGCAAACCATCCATCGCGACTTTGACCGGCTTGCCAGCGAGTAAATCTGATAAATCCCAGGTTACGGCAAGATCATTCAAACGCAATTCACGGTTATTGCCCGCGACCAAGCCCTGCAACTGCAAGGCGTTGAATGAAAGATCGAGAGATTCAATGGACTGCAATGGGAAATTCAGTTTATTCAACTGATTGCTTATTACTGCTTCCAGCAAAGGATGACGGAAGATAAATAGACCCATTACGACTAAAGTAATGAGACTAAGTAATGATAGTAATCCAGTTTTTAGAGCTCTACCCATTGAATTGATTTTAAGTTTCTGCAAAGACTCATTTTATTATTCTATTAATGATAGGTTTTCCATACTAAGAAATTTATATATAAGTGATCGCTGTATAGATGATTTGATCGAAAGCGTAAGGCCCCTATGCACCTAATTAATTCTGATACATCTCATGATAGTGTTAAATTTAAGACTTTATCAGTCAAAGCTTAATTTTTAACCATATTGACCCTGCCTTCAAATTATTTCAAGTGGAATATTTGAAATAAAGAGCCCCGCTGCTTGCAGCGGGGTATCCGTTTCATACTCTTTAGTCTTCCTGATTTTCAGTCAGTTTACGCTCCAAGGGTCGGAGAATTCAGTCCGCAGGGGTTAAACCTAAAGAAATCATAAAATTTCAATTGCTTAAGAACCAGATCAATAAAGAGAATGTTCGGTTTAAAACGTGAACTAAAAGTGCATCCTTTTATGGTACGCAATTAGAAGAGCTGATTTGTATGGCTCCGAGACCAGTATTACCAGTACTACTACTTCTTGTCAGCTCAGCATTAATAAAATAAGCATACTGATTAACATCAAAGTTATGACCAAAACATACTACATCTGTTTGCCATGAATTTTGTGGCGCAGCATGGATGTCACTATCATAACTTACTACAGTAGAAGTCACTCCTGTACTGAGATTGTATCGCTTAAGTTGAGCGACTACGCGTGCAGCAGCGCCATTATCGCGAAAACGTATACGAAACAGAGACGCATTAAATCCATTTATAGGTACAACATTGTATTTTACAGTGAATACACCCGTTGCATTTGGAGCGAAAGTTAATAACCCTGTTGAAGGACCAATCTCATACAAATTTAAGTCGTCATTATTTATCGTGCCAGTCGCACCCACTGTGGTCCAACTGGCCGCGTGAACAACCTTCATGCCAGAAAAAAAGCATAATATTAGAGCCATGGAAAAACCTAAAATAAAGTTCCTAAGTTCGATTGTCATAATAGACCTCCTCCGTTTTATATGTGATGTATCGATAGTAGAACTAGGGATTTATTTAAGAAAACAGTAATTGTTTTCTTGAAAATCACCTTTTTTAATTTAGTGCAAACAAATTTTATCTTCTGTGATATTTATCACATTTGGCGTTTCTTTTTTATCAAACATATTTGCTGAAAGCTCCAAACAGTATGTTTGAATTGGCTACTTTTAAAAACTATGGACTTACTCACCCAAGGATTACTCGGTACCGCGATGGCGCAAGCCGGCGCGAAACAACAAGAAATACGCATTGCGACCGGTATCGGTTTTTTTAGCAGGCATTACAGCGGATGTGGATATCCTGATCCAATCGGAAAACGATCCGCTGCTCAATATCGAATTTCACTGGCATTTCACGCATTCGCTGTTTTTCGTGCCACTTGGCGCTTTGATCGTCGCGTTGCTGCTGTGGCCATTTTTGCGCAAACGTTTGCCTGCTTTGCCGGGGTAATTGCCTTCAGGAAATACAGCCATACCGCAGCGCGGATTGGATTACTGCTTGCTGCGGTTTATCTGTCGTGTGGTTGGATACAATTGCAGCGCACTGAAACAGGACTGAGACATTGACTGCCGAAAGAGGACATCACGTCTCCCGCTCCGCTGAAAAACACCTGGTGAAGCCGATGCTCGCCAATTTGGTGTTATGGCGCTCCATCTACGAATTTGAAAGCAGACTATATGTCGATGCGATTCGGGCCGGTCCATTTTCCGAGCCGCGCATCTATTCCGGTGAATCTGTTGATAAATTTGTGCTGAAGTGCGATCTGCGCGCTTTAGCAATTTCTCGGCAGGATTATTCGCGATCCGCCCGGAACATTTGTGTCATTTCATTAATAAAATCAGCAAAAGAATTATCACAAGTAACAGTAGTAATAGCAGCAACCAATTAAAGCCTTTTTTCGCGGGCTTGCAAGGCGGTGCAATCACTACTGGCGGTCGATCGGGCTGCGTGATAACTACTCCAGGAGAGTGCCCACCCGAAGGATCATATACCACAACCGTTTCATAAGAACCATCATTATTATCTTTCATGCTACCAACTACGATGCTACCTGCTATGCCGCTGACAGAAATATCGCTTTTCCTGCCCGGTCCTAACAAATTACCGTAAATATCTTTTGGTGTAAAAACCACTTTTACTCGCTGCATGCCGTCCGGTAAAGTTTCTAGGACAGTGGTTTCTACACTTGTCTGTTTCGGGTCAATGCCACAGTCAATATGCAGACTCCAGGAAAGCTCTCGGCTTCCTTTGCAATCATGCCCATAAGTGGCTAGCGCCCGGAAAGTGTAACTACCTTCCGTTTTCAACATATCTTTGAATAGGTTGCCATAGATACCATCTGGCTCCATGGCGCCATCTTCATGTTCGCCATCATCGAAGAGATCAAAGGTTTCTGTTATATATTTCACTGCCGGTGCGCCGCTATCTTTTTCCAGCTTGAGCAAGGTCGCTTGGCGTGTGGGAATCGTATCAGCATCTAATGTTTCTGCAGCAATCAGTTTGGCTTGAGCGAGGATATTACCGATACTGATTGCAGGCCGGGTAACAATGAGTTTCATCTGAGTGTGGTGTGGTATAGTGCCGTCGGCGTTCACAAGTTGCACCAGCGGGTTAAAATCGTCGCCTGTGAAATGCCGCCTGTTGTTTTGAACGAGATTAAGCCGGGGACCCCCCTGCACAGTTACGTTGAGAAAATAGTGCAAATCTACCTGTGGAGGCGGAAACTCGCCACCGCCACCAACCCTGCCTACAATGATTTGCCACTGTCCGTCACGGTCGCCTGCGATAGGCAGTTCCATCCGAAGGAAAGTCCATGTTTCGCCCGTCGAAGAATCTACACCTGGAGCGCCTGCATTCACTAGAGTGCTCGATGGCGAGCGAAGTTGCAGGTAAAGTGAGGAAGCAGGGTTGTCCCAGCCTGCGACGATGGTAATGCTATCCTCACTGCAAACGGTAAACGGAACCGGTTTGGCTTCCCATTGCGAAGCAGGTAAAAAATAATCCGGGTCCATCAGCGTTCCTGCTTCGAAAATATTGCCGAAAGCCATGGCGAAAAACTTCTTTAAACTCAGCGGGTCACCCGCTCGAGTGTACAAACCATTGTGCGCTTGCACCAAGCGATTGAGCAGCAAACCATCGAGACTAGATTCGGCGCCGAAGCCGATTGCGTGAACCTCGATATTACCAAGCGATGGCTCCACCGTAGCAAGCATTGGCGGTGTATTTTGCAAACCATCTGTCATTAGTAATATCGATCTCTGATTCATTCCTGGTGAGGGGAATTGCAGACGAGCAGCTTCCAGGCCACCGCCAATGCTTGTCCATCCGTCAGGTGTTAACTCGCCAACCACGCCGCCAGAGAATGGCGATGGCCCGATAAGCGAGGTTTTCGTACCAGCCGTCACGGGAGCTAATGAAAAATCCGGTGGTGAGGAAGCAATGGTGCTGAACGAAACCAATCCTATGCGATGCCCCGCACCTGTACGGATGAGTTGCACGAAGAGCGATGCCGCATCGCGGGCTTCCACGATTTTCGTGCGACCCGTGCCTGCAGGCAACGACATGCTGCCGGAGCGATCGAACACGAGCATTACGTCACGTACGGGCATCGGCGGGAATTGTGTAGCAAGGTCGTTTAGCACTTCAGTAATCGAAAGGAAGCCATTAGCGCAGCCACCTGAAATATCCGCCACACCAAGAATGCGCCCGCTAGTGTCGAATAACGCAGAACCCGAGCTACCGCCCGTAAGATCCACGTTTGCACGGATATAATTATAAGTGGAAGAACCCGCAGTCGTGCTCACTTGTGAGATGGTCGCCCAAGCGGACGTGTGCGGTGCGGATACTTTCTTTACTACCCCTTGTGGGTGGTGAATTTGAAAAACGGATTCACCCACAGCGGGCAAGCTCGGACGCATGGCGATAGGCGCAATGCCGATACCTCCCGGAGGAAGCTCGATTTGCATGAGGCAATAATCGAGGCTGCCAGTACTGAGATACTTGCGCCGGATGATTTTTTTAACTTTGAAAAACCTGGGGGAATAACTGCCCGGTCTGCTGCTGTCACATTCCGTCTGAAAGTCAAAGCACACTGAACTACTTGCTTCTTCTTGACCGCTGGGGTCGCTCATGCAATGACCTGCAGTCAATACCAAGTCGGAGGCAATTAAAGTGCCGGAACAGGAAGACACATTCGAAGGAGCATCGGCCCCCGGCGGATGTACAGAAATAATAACGCAGCAGCTTCTCGCTACTGTTCTTCGAATATCGGCCGCAGGCAGACAAGCAACATTTTCCCAATTAGGCGTTGTTCCGCAAAGTCCTCGCCGTTCATAAAACGGCTCATCATAGGGATTGGTGAGAAGGAAAAGGTCGGGGTTGGTTTGGTTGTATAAGCTTGGGCTGCCGGGACTACCGCTGATGATCGGCTCTCCCCTTCCGTATTCGCTAAGCGTAATGCTGCCGGAAGGCGAACCTACGGTAATATACTGTATATTTACTGTACCTGCTGGCGAAAGGCGGATGGGTCGTGTCCAAAAATTGCTGCCATTGACGGCAGTAAACTCGTCATTTTCTCCCCAACCGAGGTTGACAACGAGGCGATTGTTGGCAGGTAATGATGCAGCAGTAAAATGAAGAATAACAAATTTTATCCCCGCCGGTGTGGGGGCAGGGAGAAAGTCGAAATTCCAGGTGTTGGGGCTGCTGGCAGCATCGCCGCTATCAGGCCCGATGACCCTACCTGGCGAAATAGTTTGAAGAGTGCCGGTTTTATGAGACATAGTATGATTGGTTTAGTAAATTGTGAAGGAAAAAATCCAAAGAACTGGACTCGATCATTTTTTATGAGACTAGTTTATTTCTAATATTAATCCAACATTACTGACAAGCTATTGATCATACTTCTTGGTGATCAAGATTTCCTATTCCTACGCCAATATTATTTAGCTGAATCATTGAATCGTCTGTGATATTTATCACACTAACAGCTATTTTCTAATTTGAACTCACCTACAAAGCCTCATTTAGAACTTTCGAATGAGCTTCTTTATTGCACTTCGTTACGTGAAGATCATCGAAAAGATATTGGGAGCAAGAATAAATCGAACCTGAACCATTACCTCTCTTATACTATGCGTAATTATTAAATTGATTTTTTCGTTTACTATCTCTAAGAATTATGGACTTACTCACCCAAGGATTACTCGGTATCGCGATGGCGCAAGCCGGGGCGAAACAACAAGAAATACGCATTGCGACCGGCATCGGTTTTTTAGCAGGCATTGCAGCGGATGTGGATATCCTGATTCAATCGGAAAACGATCCACTGCTCAATATCGAATTTCATCGTCATTTCACGCACTCGCTGTTTTTCGTGCCACTGGGCGCCTTGATTGTCGCGTTGCTGCTGTGGCCGTTTTTACGTAAACGCTTGCCGTTTTCCCGGTTATATCTGTTCACTTTTCTCGGTTACTGCTTGAGCGGCGTGCTGGATGCATTCACCAGCTACGGAACGAATCTGCTGTGGCCGGTGAGCGATGCGCGCATCGCATTAAATATCATTTCCGTGCTGGATCCGGCTTTCACGCTGATTTTGCTGATTGCCGGCGTGATGGCATTTAGACGATACAGCCGCACAATGGCGCGGTTTGGATTATTGCTGGCGGCGGTTTATCTGTCGTTTGGCTGGTTGCAATGGCAACGTGCTGAAACGGTCGCGGAATCGCTGATTGCGGAAAGAGGACACCGTGCCGAGCAATTATTGGTAAAACCAACGCTGGCGAATTTAGTATTGTGGCGCTCGATCTACGAATTCGACGGCAAATTCCATGTCGACGCGATCCGTGTCGGCCTATTTTCCGAACCGCGCATCTATCCTGGCGAGTCGGTTGATAAATTTGTATTGGAGCGCGATTTAAATGGTTTAACTGCTTCCTCCGTATTGGCGCAGGATATCGCTCGCTTCAGCCATTTCTCATCGGGATTCCTCGCCATCCGCCCGGAACAACCCAATGTATTGGTCGATGTACGTTATTCCAATCTGCCGACGACCCTGGCGCCGTTATGGGGTATTGAAATCAATCCGCAGCAACCCGATCAACATGCGCAATACAAGCTCTATCGTGATTCGTCCAGTGCGACGCGCGAGAAATTTTTGAAGTTGTTGCTGGGTGAGCATATTTTGGATTGATACAAATTGATTTCATAGATCGCTTTGCGTATATTTTACTGCATCAAAAGTATGTTTATTTTTATCATTTTCTCAAATCTCATCATTTCAGTGATTATTTCACAGCCATCTATTTTGAGAAATTTTCAGGCGACTTTCGCCTATGAGTCGACTATCCCTTTCTTTTCTGATTGACCATGAGAGTCTATCTTTCATCGACATTGAACGATCTGGGCCCTGAGCGCGAAGCAGTTCGGAAAGCTCTTGGCGGTAATTGTACGGTTGTCGAAAGTTATACGGCTGACGAACGCAGTGTCCGCGAGAGCTGTCTGGCAGATGTAGCGGGGTGCGGTCTATATATCGGAATTATCGGTCGTCGTTACGGGTTTATTCCTCCCGGTCAGCCCTTTTCCATTACGGAGCTTGAATACCAGCAAGCACGTGAACATAAGCTGCCGACACTGATCTTCGTCAAGGACGATAGTGTGATCATGAGCCGATTTCACGACGCAGTCACTCAGGAGAACCCACCAAATCTGATTGAATCGTTCCGGCAGCGCTTCAATGAGGGTAGTGAAGATGCTGGGCGCCCTGCAATCTTCAAAACACCAGAAGATCTCAAGGAGTATGTACTGAAAGCCCTGTGGCGGTATTCCCAACGGCACGGCAATATTCCACTCAAACGCATTGCGGGTCGGCCCTATCCGGGCCTGCGCGCTTTTTTGACCGTCGAGTCAGACCGATTCTTCGGTCGTGATGCTGAAATAGAAGCATTGGTTGAACGTCTCGTTGCACGTAACGAACGCTTTCTTGCTGTGATCGGACCTTCGGGCTCAGGTAAATCCTCATTGGTATACGCAGGACTGATTCCAACCCTTACGGAGAATTCTATCGTAGGGGGTGTTCGCTGGATTCCGATCAGCTTTTCCCCACGCGAATTGGGCGATGATCCGTTTCAACCTCTGGCTGCTGCTTTAAGCAAATCATTTCCAGACCAAAATTGGCGTGTGCCGGATCTGACGCAGCGACTGCGAACGCATCCAGCCGATATTGCTACTGTGGCGAGTGATGCGCTAGGGCAAGATGGCGCAGCCGTCCAGCTTCTCCTGTTCGTCGATCAATTTGAAGAAGTATTTGCCAGTAAAGTGGGGGATGGTGCACGGAGTAATTTTTTTAAGTTGCTGACGGCAGCAGTTGAGTGTCCGTTTGTGCGAGCGGTGATCGCGATGCGCTCCGACTTTTACAACCAATGGCCGCAAGATGATACCTGCATCGCGTTACTGCGCTCGGGACATTTTCCGGTAGCCGTCCCGGGGCCGGCAGCCTTGGAAAAAATGATCACCGGTCCAGCCCAAGCGGCGGGACTGACAATCTCACAGCGCTTAGTGCAACGCATTCTGGAAGACACGGGGTCAGGTCCGGGAGCATTAGCTCTGGCTGAGTTTGCTTTGTCCTTGTTGTATGACAAGAAGGATAGCGATACGCTTACCGAAACAGCTTACACCGCCATGGGTGGTGTTGCCGGCGCCATCAACGCTTTGGCTGAACAAGCGGTTGAGCAGGCTGAGGAAGCGCTTCAGCAAGATGCGAAAGTATTGGATGAGGAGGCCATTTCAGATTTGTTTCTGGCCATCGCCAGCGTGGAGCAACGCGATAATGAAGTGGGTAGCGCGTTGGCTGTGGTGCGTCGCCGTGCAGTCAAGGGCGATCTGCCGGAAGCTGTTTTGATCCTGGCTCAGCAACTTGTTGACAAGCGTATCTTGGTCAGTCGGGAAGGCAGTAACGGACAACCGGCTGTTTATGAAGTTGGACATGAGGCCGTGTTCAGCCACTGGGTACGCTTCAAGGATTGGTACGCACGCTATGCAGCGGATCTGGCGCTGTGTCGTCAAGCAGAACAGGCAGCACGGGATTGGTATGAGAGCGAAGTTCAGCAGCGGTCTATCTTGAAGTGGGGCTGGGAACGGCAATCGTCCGCAATTGAAGCGTTACGCAAGCTGAACCACCTTGCACCACCTGCTCCCGATGCGGATTTTTCTGATTTGAACATCGCTACTTGGCGAGCTCTCGAACCACGATTGCCCGAGCCCCTGCGTCACTTTCTCTACCCGGAACCGCTCGCATTGATTGACGAGCTGAGCATTGACGAGACAACGCATCACCGCCGGGAAGAAATCGGCTTGCGTCTCAATCAATTGGGTGATCCACGGCGCGGTGTTGGACTCAATGAAAATGGTCTACCTGATATTGTGTGGATGAACATACCGGCCGGTGAAGTCATCCTGAAAACTGAATTCCAGGAAAACTTCACCGTGGCACCCTTTCGCTTGGCTCGCTACCCGATTACCTGGGCGCAATACCGCGCCTTTCTCGATGCAGAGGATGGTTATTGCAATCCAGCCTGGTGGGAGGATCGGCCGAGGAAGGAGGAACCCGGTTCGCCGCTTTGGTCGTTTAAAAATTACCCGGTGATCAATGTGTCCTGGTACGACGCCGTAGCTTTTTGCCGTTGGCTGAGCGTGAAACTGCAGTTACCGATTCGTCTGCCTACCGAGTGGGAATGGCAATGGGCTGCCGCTGGGGTCACGCGACAAGACTTCCCATGGCAGGGTGAATGGAACGAGCAGCGCGCAAACAGTTATTCAGGCATTGGACGTACGGTTGCGGTAGGCTGTTATCCGCTGGGCCGTAGCCCGTTCGGGGTAGACGATATGGCAGGCAACGTCTGGGAGTGGTGCCTGAATTCATACGAGCGGCCGAGCGATATTTCCTTGAATACGGATAAGGGCCGCGTGTTGCGCGGTGGTTCCTGGAACCTTAGTACAGCCGTCGTGTGCGCGTCGGTGCGCGACGGCGCCCGTCCAGGCTATCGCCAATACGATATCGGTTTCCGGGTGTTGTACTCATTTCCCATCGCGCGGACGCCGTTGGATGCTGAAGCGCTTTTTTCCAGTCTCAAAGCAATGTCTTGCTGGCCTCAAACGGGACAAAATTATCCAGATAAGCTTTGCAGCCCAGTACACGCTTGACAGGCTGTTTTTGATTATATATTTGTCTTGTGCGTAGGCCGATTATTACAGGCTATTTTACCTTGAAACAAAATGGATAGTGCGTACGTAAATACGTACGATGCGCTATTGGGAGGTTTTTATGACAACGCTAGATAGTGTAGTCACGAAATAAGGAATATGAGATTCTTGTAAAAAACAAAAGGATTTCTATATGCCTCATTCCCATCGCAGACATGACATATCAGATGAAGTTTGGTCACTGCTTGAGGTACATTTGCCAGGCCGCCAAGGCGGTTGGGGAGGAATAGCCAGAGATAATCGTCAGTTCATCAATGCTGTTTTCTGGATTATGCGCACGGGTGCACCGTGGCGGGATTTACCACCGGATTACGGTGATTGGAGCAATACGCATCGCCGTTTTATTCGCTGGCGCGACAAGGGCATCTGGGAGAGATTGCTGGAGGTCCTGATTGACGATCCGGATTACGAATGGCTGATGATCGATGCCAGTCACTGCAAGGTTCATCCTCATGCTGCCGGAGCCAGAGGCGGAAATCAGGACATGAGCCGCACAAAAGGGGCTCAACAGCAAGATACATCTTGCCGTGGATGCGCATGGTATGCCGGTCAGAGTTTTTATTACACAAGGTACCACAGCGGATTGCACGCAGGCTGATCGCTTGATCGAAGGGCTTGATGCGGATTATTTGCTGGCTGATCGCGGTTATGACAGCAATGCAATCATTGAACAGGCAAGAAAACAGGGCATGGAAGCTATAATTCCCCCAAAGAAAAACCGCACAGCGCAAAGATCTTACGATAAAGAACTGTATAAATTGCGGCATCTTGTCGAGAATGCTTTTCTGCATATTAAGAGATGGCGCGGCATCGCCACAAGATATGCCAAAAACCGCTTCTTTCCTTGCCGCTGTACAAATCAGATGTATCGCTCTCTGGGCAAATATCTTGTGACTACACTATCTAAATGTGACAGAAGCCAGGGCTAAATTATATAGTTTGATCGATGAAACGGTATCTAGCCACCAGCCTATTATTATTAAAGGGAAAAGAGCAAATGCGGTATTGCTTTCCGAAGAAGATTGGAATGCCATCAATGAAACGCTTTATTTGGTTTCCATGCCTGGCATGCGTGAATCGATTAGGGAAGGGTTGCAAACCGGGTTTGATGCTTGTAGCCAAGACCTGGATTGGTGATGTGGGTGCTAATAAATAAAGCATTTTTCGAATACTATCTACTTTTTCAAATTACCAATCCATTTGCGATACAACTGTTCCGCCACCGCATTCAACGCCGCCACACGTTTCGGCAAATCCTTTTCGATTTCCTCCAACGATTGCACCGACGGCTCATTAAGACTCGCCAATTCTTCCGCGCCGACGCTGCACCAGTCGATCACCAAACGCTCGGTCATTTCGACGTGACATTGCATGCCTAAGTGCATGTCCATCGCGAAAGCTTGGTTTTCGCAATAAGAACTGGACAGGATGCAGGTAGCGCCTGGCGGGATGCTGAAGGCTTCGCCGTGCCAGTGAAAGGAATTGAAAGTCGTCAAATCGCCAAACCATTCCTGCGCAACCGGATTATCCGGCACACTGACTGCGCCCCACCCCATTTCCTTAACCGGATTGGCGCTGACCGCGCCGCCTAATGCTTTGGCCATCAATTGCCCGCCGAGGCAGTGGCCGAGAACCGGAACATCTGTGGCAACCGCCTGGCGGATCAACGACAAGGAATTTTCAATCCAAGGTAAATCGTCATTGACGCTCATCGGCCCGCCCATAAAGACTAAGCCACTGAATTCCTTAATATCACTGGGCGGTTTTTCCCCAGCATCTATTTTGATTAATCGCCACGGAATATGATTGTTGTCGAGAAATGTGGCAAAATAGCCGGGCCCTTCAATGGGCAAATGTCTAAAAATTGCAACGGGCTTCATGGAATTTCCTGCCATAATTTTTTAAATGATCTGATAATGAATTTTAGCTTGTTTTTCAGCAAATTTTTTGCTGAAAAACCGGGCCACCCTCTTTTTGAAAGCTGTGAAATATAATTATAAAACCTTAATCGTGATCCTTTGGGAACGGACCAAACGATGTCAGTAACCAAACATTCATTCGCTGATTTGGTGCAAATCGAGCAGATGCGCAAGATAGAATCCGCCCAAGCGGAACATTTATCGTATGTCAGTATTCAGGATATGCCGAGATCCGCCAGCGGGGATTTTAAGTATGCGGACTTCATCCAACGCTTAAGTACGCGCGCCAAACGCTTGATTCAGGAAAATGTACTGCACGATGCCTTGCAGCAGCCACGTTTGCAATTTATCCGCGCTCGCCGGATGTGTTGGATAGCCGCTATTATTCTGGGCGGATTGGCTGCCAGTCAGGCAGTCAGTGAATTTTCCACACTGAATATTTACTGGTTGCTGGCAGTGTTGTTGGGATTTAATACCATTTCGCTATTGCTGTGGTTATCCGGCATTACCCTGAATCTGCAAAGTTTGAGCAGCGGCGTTGTCGCGCAGCTTGCCAGTTGGTTACCTTATCGGCACAAAAAAGATCCAACGGTTGCTTCATTGGCATCCCATGCCTGGTGGGAGAGCTGCTTGGCTGGAAACGTCGGGAAATGGCGCATTAGCGTATTGACGCACCAGTTTTGGCTGATTTATTTAACCGCAGGTATGATTTTATTAATACTGTTGATGCTGGCCAAGCAATACAATTTTGTCTGGGGCACCACGTTGCTACCGGACAGCACTTTACCCAGGCTGACGCAAATTCTTGGCACGCCCTTGGAAGCGATAGGGGTGAATATTCCTGACGACCAGCAAACTGCTGCAAGCCGAATCGGAGTGAGTCAGCAAGATGCCGAAACGCGTATGGCCTGGGCTAGTTTTTTAATCGGTACCTTACTGATATACGGAATATTGCCACGGCTGTTAGTGCTCGGTATTTCATTTGTGATGCAAAAATGGAGTGAATACCGGTTTAGGTTGGATTTGTATTTGCCCTATTACATTGAGCTACGCCAGCGGCTGATGGCGAGAGAAGTCAAAGCTGAAATCATTGATGCCGATCCGAATGCGGGTATTAAACCCGCTGAAATTGACCGCCCACCGCAAAATGTCACCATTCCAGCCAATGCAGAGGCATTTGGCATCGAACTGGATGTTGACACACGCTGGCCGCAAGCCATGACATGCCGCTTGAATATCGTTGATGAGGAATCCCATGCTAGCGCGATGGTGCTGATCAAAAATCTCAAAGGCCCGCTGTTATTGGGGGTTGCGGCGCATCGTTTGCCCGATCGCGGTGTGCAACGGTTGATCAAGGAGTTGGTCGATAGTACCACTGAGAAACCGTGGTTGATTTTGTTGAGTAAGCCATCGGTTTCAGTAACTAGTTCTCGTGAATTGGCCTGGTTCCGGCTAGCGGAAGCTTGCGGAATCCCGGCAGAACACGTCATTACCCGGTAAATCATGACCATCAGAAACCCCCATCATTTGAATTCTCATTCATTGTTGAATGTTGCTGTGGTCGGGCATACCAATACGGGGAAAACATCGTTGATCCGTACCATGTTGCGCAGTACCGAGTTTGGTGTCATTGAAGATGCGGCAGGTACCACGCGGCATGTTGAGCAAGCGACGATATCTGCTGACAATGAACCGGTTCTGAATTTATATGACACGCCGGGCCTGGAAGATTCCAGGGCTTTGTCTGCACATATCAAGAAACTGCAGGCTAAATCAAGATTGTTGCTACCTGCGCAGGTATTGGAGCAATTTGCCACGCATATTGCCATCAATGATCCCTTAGAGCAGGAAGCCAAAGTCATTCGCCAGATATTGCGCAGCGATATTCTTTTATACGTCATCGATGTGCGTGAACCGTTCCTGGAAAAATACCGTTTGGAGCTCGATATCCTCACACAATCGGCTAAACCGATCATTCCGGTTTTTAACTTTATTGCCGGACATCAACCGGAGTTAGCCAAGTGGCGACAACATTTGGCAGCTTTTAACATGCATGCAACTTTGGAGTTTGATACGGTGGTATTTTCTTTCGAAGCGGAAAAACGGCTTTATCAGAAAATACAGACACTGGTGGAATCTCATTATACTTCATTGCAGAAGTTGATTGATTATCGTGCCAAATTATGGAATCAGTTGTGTTTATCGGGCGCCAAGCGAATCACTGAGCTGATTGTGAACGTCGCCTGTTACCGCGAAAGCAAGGCAACCCAAAAAAATCTGATTACTGATTCACTGGTGGAAGACCGGCTGCATGATTTTGTCCGTAAAGCCGAACAAAAGTGTTTGCATGATTTATTAGCGATTTTTAATTTTTCCGAGAAAGACGTTGCCATTCAGAAAATACCGGTAAGTAACGGTCAGTGGCAATTGGATATCTTTGCGCCCGGCATACTTAAAGCGTATGGACTGGATGTCGGCAGCGCCGCAGCCAAAGGTGCTGCTGCCGGTGCCGGTATTGACCTGATGGTCGGTGGCATGAGTTTGGGAGCAGCCAGTGCATTGGGTGCTCTTGCAGGTGCCGGCTGGTCGACTTTCAAGCGTTACGGCGATGAAATTAAAGCCACTGTCAAAGGCGCAAAATGGCAATGTGCTGATGAGGTTACACTGCAAATTTTGTATCTGCGGCAAAAACTGTTGTTGAAAAAACTCATGCACCGTGGCCATGCTGCTCAAGAAACCGTGCAAGTTGATAAAGCCGATAGTGAAAAATTGCCTGATAACTGGAGTAAGCTTATTAGCGCCTTACGCCAGAATCCGGCGTGGCAAGAACCTTCTGTTATCCGCAACGGCAATCCGCAATACCAGGAAATTGAAGCCAAGTTGGTAGAATCATTGTTTGACGAGAGTTAACGCAGGCAGTTAAGGTTTGCGGCCGACTACAATACTGTAATAACCAAAAGCTTTGTGAACTTGAATATCCTCGAAACCAATTTCTTTTAGCATGGTTGTCAACTCCAACCCGGAATATTGTCTGCCTTCGGTCCAGCCCATCATGATCATACTGTAAGCAGCAGGTGCAAAAGGACCGGTTTTCTCATCGTTATAGAGCATTTCATGGATCACAATACGTCCGCCGCTTTCAAGGCTATTGAAGCTCTTTGCAATCAAGAAATGACACTTTTCGGGCATCCAGTGGTGATACACATCTGAGAAAAAATGCAGATCAGCCGACGGCCAATGGTCACTCCAAATATTGATTTCTTGTGTTTTTATTCGCTCCTGCAAGCCATATTGATTAATATATTTTTGAGCCACCTCGCATACCTGGCGAAAATCCAGAAAGATAACTTGCAGATTCGGCAACTTGGATGCCGCACCAATGGAATGAGCGGCTGAACCGCCTGCCACATCGAGCATCACCCGGTGTTGGGAAAAATCCATAACTTCAGGCCAAGCGAATGCTGAGGTTATGCTGAAGCTGTGCATGCCGCGTGTGAAGCGGTGCAGTAATTCGATCTGTTCTTCATGGGATTGAAAAATATCACCGCCACCATAAACCTGAGGAGAATCCGTAAGTATTGCTTGCTCCAGTGTAGAGAAAGAACATACTTGATAATTATCGATCATCAAATCCCAAAAAAAACCGAAGTAATTCGGGCTCTTCTCCAGCAAATATTCCTCTGTTACCGCAGTCAGGGAATAACGACCCTGTTGCAGTGACAAAAAACCGAGGGATGTTGCTACGGTCAGAATTGCTTCGGCGGGGCGTTCCTTGATATGCAACGACTTACAAATATCAGTCAATGAGAGCGGAGCATCTGCCAACAACGCAAAAAGCTTGAGTCGATGCGCCAGCAGAAGTGCGGGATAACCATATACCGCAAAAACTACATCCCATACTCGACGATCATCGACTCGTGGTGTCCGAATCTCGGGAAAATCATCTTGTGTCATTAATTCTCCTTTAGCTTTTATTGGCTTATACAGTACTCATCACAAGTATTCATGGTTTTGCGTAAAGGCGTAAACTAGTTTATCCTGTGATTTAAAGTATTTTCTGATCATTGATCAGCTTGCATGGATTTTTCTGTTTCAACCAGGCGCTTAATATTTTGCACAGTGCGTTCAGCGCCATCTTTTATGGCTACACGGACTAGCGCTTCGAAAGGCCGCATGATTGCCAGAATTTCAAGCAATTCGAAAGAAAATGTCAACCGGGTTGAGTTCTCTGGATTAAGCGCTTGCAATTCATAGGTGCAGCGAAAAGGGTCGGATATACCAATCAACGTTAAACGCACGCCGGGCTCATAAGCCGAAATTTTAAATTTGGATTCGGTGCGGCGTCCTTGATCGACTCGCACTTGACGCCCTTCGGTTCCTAACATTACCGGGCCAGGGGTGATTTGCTCAAGTTCTTTAACTTCTGGCGACCATTTTGGATAATTCTCGAATAAACCTTCTCCGAGATAACGAAAAAGCGAGCTGGCGGGGCAATTTACAGTGATATGCGCCTTGCCTATGACGGGGTCGTTGGAGCCCAAATTGAGCATGGAACCTAAATTAAACATAATGCTTAGCTCTTTTTGACTGATGGAAACCAAAATTGCTGACTGGTTGGCGATTGTCTTGAACGTTAAACGAATAAGGCGTCGATTTCAAGTACTATGTTGCGCAACAAATCTGTTTAAATTTTTCTAAGTTATATGGAGTTGCTCAAATTCATTGCATTACCGCCGATATTAATCACAAAAGTGGCGAGAATATTCTATAAAGATTGAAATTGATTATAGTATTGCCGTAAATGATTTTTTGAATTTTTCTCGCTGCTTAATTTTTCTGCTTTAAATACTATACCTGATTTGCTGATTAATTTTCCTGACTCAATGAGGCTCAAATGGATCCGTGTACGATAGTTACCAGTGTTCGCTCGATTTTTTCACTACCTGATGTGGTCATCCGTGTTAATGAATTGATTGATTCCGGTGATGCTACTAATACAGAATTGGAGCGAGTTATTCTCAATGATCCGGCATTGACAGCGAAATTATTGAAGTTTGCAAACAGCTCTTATTTTGGCCTTTCCGGAAAAGTGGAAAGCGTCTCAAGAGCCATCGCCATTATCGGGCATAAAGAACTACGTAATCTAGTCATCGCGTCAGCAGTAACGGCTACCTTTAAAGATATTCCTGCCAATTTGGTTAATATGGATGCGTTTTGGTACCATAGTGTTACCTGCGGTGTGACTGCACGCGTGCTCGCTTCGAGCGTCGATAGCAGAGAGCGCTTTTTTATCGCTGGATTGTTGCATGCTGTCGGCAGACTGATACTTTTCAGCCAATTTCCACAAGAATCTGCAAAAATATTAACTGTTATGAGTCAAGGCGAAAAAGCGGCGATTGATATTGAGCGTAAGATTTTCGGTTTTACCCATGCACAATTGGGTGCTGAGCTTTTGCGACAATGGCGCCTACCCGTTAACATTTGGAAAATGGTTGAATTGCAATCCAGTCCCATGGAAGATGAGTTATATAAATTTGATGCTTCCACGCTCTGTGCCGCGGTTAATATCGCTAATTTTATTCAGCCATGCACGAATCAAAAAGTAAGTTCCGAGGAAACAATACCTGCGTATGCCTTCGAAGCATGGGATTTGCTTGCTTTATCACCTGAATTGATAGAGTCGGTAATTGCAGTAGTCAAATTACAAGT
>CADEDJ010000004.1 GCA_902826055.1 uncultured Nitrosomonas sp.
CTCATTAACGGGACAGTAGTGAAGAAATATGGCGATATACTGAGTAGAAGTGAGAACAGGGGGACACAGTGGAAAAGCTATGGATGGCATAGCTTATTAAGCGCGAACACGCCATTAAACTAAGAAAAATGAGTGTAATGGCGTGACAGGTAAAATAATCCCAAACTTTTTTATCATCGTAATAAATTTTGTTATTTCGAAATTCATAAACTATCGCAAATAAACTTACGCTAATATTTCTTCATGCTCAAACATATTTCTGAGTTGTTCTAAATAGTTACATTTATATTCAGCGATTTCCATTAATTTCTCAATATTTATTAAATCTATCTTGTGTGATCTTATTCTTATAAGATTTGCAAGACGCAATTTGTATAAAGTCCGGTTCATATGGACTACACTTAATCCTAAAGTGTCTGCTAGCAAGCTTTGTGTAACCGGTAAGTAGAACGTGTAATTCTCAGCGTGACCCACTAATCTCAAGCGATAATAAAGTTCAAGTAATAAATGTGTTACGCGCTGATAAGCTGATCGGCGGCCAATACGGACAATTTGTTCTGCCATCGATGCATCCCCACAGCTAAGCAATGCTGTATAAAGCAAACCTAACTTAGGTTGAGTTGCAAACAATTCCATCAAATATTCCGGCTTACATATACTTACACGTAAATTTGTAATCGCGGCAACTGAATAATTTGATTTTGGTATAGCTGAAGCAAAAGGATTGATAATGTCGCCTGGAAGATAGTAGCTGATAACCTGTCTACTACCATCGTACAAATCAGTATAGCGATAAGCCCAGCCATGAGTCACAATAAAACAATCCTTATTAATATTATCCTGCTCGTAAATAATTTTCCCTTTTGCAAAAGTCTTCTTGATTGCGTGCATGTTTAAAAGCAAATTAACTGCTTCCGGATTGAGGGACTGTAACTGAACAAATTTTTTTAGTAATGGCGGCAAATCATTCTTAATTGACTTATGGGTTGCTGCACTATTGTTGATTTTTAACTGAATCATAATATCTCTTCCTAAAATTAGTAATTGAGATATTGCATGATCCCAAAATTTTTCTTCATGGTCGGTACGTAACCGCACATAAAATAAAACCAAAAATTCAGTGACGAAATGCGTTAGCTGGATAATCAAAAGAAAACCCTATTCTGACTTAAATAAAAGACCTACCTATTTAATGACAAAAATGGTTCTGCCGCCTAAATTAATACTAGCGCAATAGTGAAGAAGAAATCACCAGGGTAGGCTTCAGAAGAAGACTTAAAGACTTAAAGACTTAAAAACGAATTGTTGCATCCATAGCTCCCAATTATTTCACTACAAATGGATGCTGCGCCCGCCATCTACCGCAATAATTTGTCCGGTGATATACGGTGCATCGGAGATGAGAAACTGAACGGTTTTAGCAATATCATCCGGTTCGCCGCAACGTTTAAGTAAGGTACCGTCAATAATTTTCTGGCGCGCTGTTTCATTGGCCCATTCGCCATCTTCCGGCCATAAAATAGGTCCCGGTGACACGCCATTGACACGCACTTCGGGCGCCATTTCCACAGCGAGCGATTTAGTCAAAGATAATAACCCGCCCTTAGCAGCGTTGTAGATCACATAATTCTTTAATGGCCGTTCGGTATGAATATCTACAATATTTACAACACAACCATGCCGCCGTTTCAAATAAGGCGCTGCTGCCTGAGCCAAGAACAGAGGTGCCTGCAAGTTACTACCGACAAGATCGCGCCAATCTTCCAGCGTGCATTGCTGCAACAACGTTGGAAAAAAACTTGACGCATTATTAATCAACACATCCATTTGACCGAAACGCTGGGCTGCTTTTTCGATTAAGTCCGGTAATAATTCTGTATCCAGCAAATCGGCTTGTACCAAAGCTACCGAATCTGAGCGTTTTTGATTTAATTCGTTGTACAATATTTTAGCTTCGTTAAGTGATGACCGGTAATGCACGACCAACCGAGCACCTCGCGCGTGCAGTCTGCGGCAAATCGCGGCCCCGACGCGTTTTGCTCCACCTGTGATAAATATTACTTTCCCTTGCACATACACCTCCTTTGAAGTGCTGTTAAACTACAGTCAGCCTATTTACAGTTTCTGCAATTTACCACAAACAATCATTATTATGTTTTCACCAGCAACCTTGCCACCAGCCAGTGAAATGGCGCTAAAACACAGCCACGCTGTACAACTAATGATTCGGGACAAAATTCTTGCTGCAGGCAGCTGGATTTCATTCGAGCAATTCATGAATTTGGCGCTTTATGCACCTGGAATGGGGTATTACAGTAGCGGAACAACGAAATTGGGCAGTGCCGGCGATTTTGTCACAGCACCCGAAATTTCCTCACTGTTTGGCCGTACGTTGGCACAACAAGTAGCGCAAATTTCCAAGCAAATTAATCCTGCTGATATTCTTGAATTTGGTGCCGGATCCGGAAAACTAGCGCTGGATCTGCTACTCGAGCTAGAGAAATTGGATGCTTTACCAAGAAAATATTTTATTCTTGATGTAAGTGCAGAACTTCGCCAGCGCCAGCAAATGCTCCTTAATAATCAAGCACCTCATCTCCTGCGTTTGATTGAATGGTTGCAACAATTACCTGAGCAATTCACCGGTATCATACTTGCCAATGAAGTATTAGATGCAATGCCAGTTCATCTGGTTAATTGGCATGGCAATACCATCCTTGAACGCGGCGTGACTTGGCAGGATGCACAGTTTGCATGGCAGGATCGTGCCATGCAAAATGCGCAATTACTCCTTATCGCCAACCAATTAGCACAACAAATAAACCCTAGCAATGACTGCAGTTGTTCTTTTATCAGTGAAGTCAATCTTGCCGCCAGCTATTTTATCCGCAGCCTGGCTGATATCTTGCAAGAAGGCGTCATAATATTGATTGATTATGGTTTTGGCCGCACGGAATACTACCACCCTCAGCGTAACCAAGGCACCCTAATGTGCCATTACCGTCACTATGCACATAGCGATCCGTTTTTTCTGCCTGGATTGCAAGATATTACCAGTCACGTTGATTTTAGTGCGATCACGCAAGCCGCAGAAAATAATGGACTATTGTTGACTGGCTACACGACACAGGCTTATTTTTTAATCAATTGCGGTATCACTGAAATTTTGTCGCAAATATCTGCTGAAGACATACATCATTATTTACCGCAAGCCAATCAACTTCAAAAACTAATCAGCCCGGCTGAAATGGGTGAGTTATTTAAAGTCATTGCATTTAGCAAAAATTTTTCTAACTGTTTGATTGGATTCAGAAGTGGAGACATGAGTCGGTTGTTATAAATAATTTGATAAAGTTTTCTTACCAACTTAAACTTTCAGTCCATGTTGAGGTAGAATAAGCCGGTATGTCTAAATTTCATGAACCGAATCAAACCATCCGTCCGGAAATTCTAGCGCTCTCGGCTTACCATGTGCCGCCAGCAATAGGCATGATCAAGCTCGATGCCATGGAAAACCCATATCCATTACCATCCGCTTTACGCGATGAAATTGCACAATTAACAGTGAATGCACCCCTAAATCGTTATCCCGATGCAAGTGCTGCTTCGCTGAAAACAGCACTACGCCGCGCACTGGATATTTCTGATGACATGGATATTTTGCTCGGCAATGGATCGGATGAAATCATTCAAATCATTGCTATGGCTGTAGCCAAGCCAGAAGCAGTATTGTTGAGTGTAGAACCCGCTTTTGTCATGTTCCGGATGATTGCCACATTTACAAATATCCAGTATGTTGGTGTACCACTAACAAAGGATTTCACACTTGATCTAGAAGCCATGCTCGCTGCCATTGCGAAACATAAACCAGCGGTTATTTTCTTGGCTTACCCCAATAATCCGACCGGCAATTTATTTGACGCTGATGCAATTTTACGTATTATTCAAGCAACTTCTGGCATAGTTGTCATTGATGAAGCGTACCATGCCTTTGCTGATGCGAGTTTAATTGACAAATTGGCACAATATCCCAATTTATTATTAATGCGTACACTATCCAAACTAGGTCTTGCTGGTTTAAGATTAGGATTACTGGTAGGCCGGCGGGAATGGTTAATGCATTTTGAAAAGATGCGTTTGCCTTATAATGTTGGCATAATGACGCAACTAATCGCGGAAAAAGTATTAAATCACACGGATGTATTATTGGAGCAAGCGGAAACTATCAAGTCTGAACGTACGAAAATGTATAAATTTCTTGGTACCATAGAAAAAATAAAATTGTTTCCCTCGGACGCAAATTTCATTCTTTTTCGTATTCCTGCCGCCAGTCAAGTCTTTCAGAAACTTAAGCAGCGGAAAATATTAATAAAGAATCTTGATGGCACGCACCCATTATTAGAAAATTGTCTACGTGTAACTGTGGGCACACCTGATGAAAATGCTCAATTTTGTACAGCATTACATACCATAGCTTGTGAAACCGTATAACTTCCTCTAAAAATTCTGTATTAATCAAAAATTATTCTATGCGCCAAGCACAGGTAACCAGAAATACACTAGAAACCCAAATTAGCGTTAATCTCAATCTGGATGGAACGGGTAAATCCGTTTTAGGTTCAGGCGTGCCATTCTTGGATCACATGCTCGATCAAATTGCTCGCCATGGCATGATAGATCTGGAAATTTCTGCTCACGGCGACTTACACATTGATGCTCACCATACTGTTGAAGATATCGGCATCACCCTTGGTCAGGCTTTTTCAAAGGCAGTGGGCGATAAAAAAGGATTGCGCCGCTATGGCCATGCATACGTTCCTCTCGATGAAGCATTATCACGTGTCGTCATAGACTTATCTGGACGTCCAGGCCTTGTTTTCAATGTCGAGTTTGTTCGAGCCCGGATTGGTGATTTTGATGTTGATCTGATGCATGAATTTTTTCAGGGATTTACCAATCACGCCTTGATAACCCTGCATATCGATAATCTAGCAGGTAGAAATGCACATCATCAGGCTGAAACGATATTTAAAGCATGTGGAAGAGCACTCCGTATGGCGATTGAGTGTGATCCCATTGCAGCCCATATTATTCCCTCGACCAAAGGGACTTTATAACAATTAAATATATATAAACATCAACGTATGACTGATATTGCAATTGTTGACTACGGCATGGGAAATTTACGTTCCGTACACAAAGCACTCGAACATATTGCACCAGCGGCATCGATTGCGGTCACCAGTGACCCGGATATCGTACGTAAAGCAAAGCGTGTTGTAGTACCAGGACAGGGCGCCATGCGTAATTGTATGCATGAGCTGGAAACCCGCGGACTCCGTGAAGTTATTTTGGAATCGGCTGCTCACAAACCGTTTCTTGGTATTTGTATCGGCTTGCAAATGCTGTTTGAAGAAAGTGAAGAAGGACATGTAAAAGGATTAAATATCCTACCAGGGAAAGTAGTCCATTTTCCTACTTCAGCTATGATCACACCGGATGGACAAAAACTCAAAGTGCCTCATATGGGATGGAATCAGGTTTATCAAACAATCAAACATCCCTTATGGGAAGGTATCGCGAAAGACGCGCGTTTTTATTTTGTGCATAGCTATTATGTTGAAACAGCAGATGTCACATCAATTGCAGCGCATAGTGATTATCCTTTCCCGTTTACTTGCGCTATCGCAAAGGATAATATTTTCGCGGTACAATTTCATCCTGAAAAAAGCCAATTGGCAGGATTAACTCTGCTAAGTAATTTTGTCAAATGGACACCTTATTCTTCGCATTAATAACCAAAAATCAATTATTATTCATCAACAAAGTAATCTAGATTAATTATGCTAATTATTCCTGCAATTGATCTCAAAGATGGGCATTGTGTTCGACTCAAACAAGGAATCATGGAAGATGCAACAGTATTTTCCGAAGAACCGGCTGAGATGGCCACACATTGGTTAAGTCAAGGCGCACGCAGACTACATCTTGTTGATTTAAATGGTGCATTTGCTGGCAAGCCAAAAAATGAAGCAGCCATTCGTGAAATTGTCCAAGTTCTAGACGATCAGATTCCGATTCAACTCGGGGGTGGTATCCGTGATCTCGATACAATCGAACGCTATCTCGATGACGGTATTACATATATCATTATTGGTACTGCTGCCATCAAAATACCTGGTTTTTTGCAAGATGCCTGTAATGCTTTCCCAGGGCAGATAATGGTTGGATTGGATGCAAAAGACGGTAAGGTAGCCGTTGACGGCTGGTCTAAAGTAACTGGACACGATGTCATCGATCTGGCAAGAAAATTTGAAGGCTATGGTGTAGAAGCCATTATCTACACGGATATCGGCAGAGATGGCATGCTCAGCGGCGTCAATATCAAAGCAACCGTTGAATTGGCCAAAGAACTCACCATACCTGTCATTGCCAGTGGAGGCATCACTAATATCGACGATGTCTATAAATTATGTGAAATTGAAGCGGACGGCATTATGGGCGCCATCACCGGCCGTGCGATCTATGAAGGCTCACTGGATTTTAAAGAAGCTCAGATATTAGCTGACAAACTCAGTAAAGCTAACGGTATTTCATAACATACGTGCTACAACCGCAAACCCACATTTATTATCTTTCCCCTATTCTCACAATCGGCTTTTAAATCTGATGAGCCTCGCTAAACGAATTATTCCATGCTTGGACGTAACTAACGGACGTGTTGTTAAAGGTGTTAATTTTGTTGAATTGCGTGATGCCGGTGATCCCGTAGAAATTTCACGCCGCTATGATGAGCAAGGCGCTGACGAACTCACTTTTCTGGACATTACAGCCAGTTCCGATAACCGTGATCTCATTTTGCATATCATTGAAGATGTCGCAGCACAGGTGTTTATTCCGTTGACCGTGGGCGGTGGTGTACGCCAAGTTGAAGATGTACGCCGGTTATTAAATGCCGGTGCTGACAAAGTTAGTATTAATACATCGGCAGTTCTGAATCCGCAGTTGGTGGCCGACGCATCCAATCATTACGGCTCTCAATGTATTGTGGTAGCAATTGATGCCAAGCAAGTCAATTCACCCGATAATTTGCCCCGCTGGGAAGTTTTTACGCATGGTGGACGTAAAGCAACCGGCATAGATGCTATTGAATGGGCAAAAAAAATGCAATCCTTAGGGGCTGGGGAAATTTTACTCACCAGTATGGATAGAGATGGTACCCGCAATGGTTTTGATATCGCTCTGACACGTGCTATTTCAGATGCCATTGATATACCTGTTATTGCCAGTGGTGGCGTCGGTACCTTGGATCATTTGGTAGCCGGCATTTTACAAGGGCACGCGGATGCGGTATTAGCAGCAAGCATATTTCACTATGGTGAATTTACCATACAACAAGCAAAGCAATATATGGCGCAAAACGGCATTGAAGTACGATTATGATGTTAAAATTGCTGATAAAAATTATCCCTTAACATTTAAAAGCACCATCCAATGTATGCCTCTTGACACTTGGCTTAATAAAATCAACTGGACTGAAGATGGTTTGATACCGGTGATTGTCCAGGATGTCGATAGCGGAAAAATTCTCATGTTTGCGTGGATGAATCGCGAGGCACTCAAATTAACAGTGGAAAAACGCGAAGCAGTGTATTGGTCACGCTCACGTAAGAAATTGTGGCACAAAGGTGAAGAATCCGGTCATATTCAGAAAATAAGGGATATATATCTGGATTGTGATGAAGATGTATTACTTCTCATGGTAGAACAAACAGGTGGTATCGCTTGTCATACCGGCAGGCAGAGTTGTTTCTTCCAGAAATTAAATGAAAATCAATGGATCGTTGCAGCCCCCATAATCAAAAAGCCGGAAGAAATTTATAATAAATGACCGATTTAACCATTCTCCACCGCTTGGCGGAAACCATTGAAACACGTAAACTTGCTGATGCAAACAGCTCATATGTAGCTAAGTTGTTTCATGGTGGGCACGACAAGATACTCAAGAAAATTGCAGAAGAATCTGCGGAGACATTAATGGCATCGAAAGATGGGAATGCCGAGCAAGTCGTGTATGAAACTGCTGATTTATGGTTTCATTGTTTAGTACTACTCGCATACCACGGACTTACTCCTGATGATGTATTACAAGAACTTGCAAGACGGGAAGGTATTTCTGGTATTGCAGAAAAAGCATCACGAACAATAGGCTAATGGGTTGAGATATGGATAATTGTATTTTTTGCAAAATAGTACGGAAAGAAATTCCCTGTAACAAAATCTATGAAAACGAAGATATTCTTGCTTTTAATGACATCAATCCTGCCGCTCCTGTGCATTTTTTACTAATTCCTAAGTTACATATTGATTCACTCGTTGATATTCAAGATAATCATCAGAATTTATTGGGTAAAATGTTATTATTAGTTCCTGATCTGGCAAAAGAACAAGGCTGTGAAGATGGTTTTCGCACTATTATTAATACCGGACGTGTAGGTGGACAGGAAATATTTCACTTACATTTTCACATCATCGGCGGCAGAGAGCGCTTACCTGTAATGATCCATCAAGGCTAAGCTAATACTGTTCCATTTTACAGGAGAAAGTAATGGGCACATTCAGCATATGGCATTGGATAATTGTATTAATAATTGTGGTCTTGGTCTTTGGTACCAAGAAATTACGTAATATGGGAAGTGATCTAGGAAACGCCATAAAAGGCTTTAAGGACGGGATGAAAGAATCGGATAGTGAAAATACCATGACTCAATCAACCCACACCGACAAGCCAATTATCGAAGTTGAAGCAAAGAAGGAAGTTACAACACACACCTTCAAAGAAAGCGGTAGAGAAGCACACCGTACTTCAGAAAACTTTTCTGCTGCATCTGCGCAAGCAAATGAAACTTCCAAGAATAACACCAATAATCAGACTACCGACGCCGATACTGAAATTAAGGAAAAAACACAGGCCAAAACTTAGACACTTCACTGCTCTTTGAAAATCTGATGCATCCAAGTTTAATTAATGCCTGTATTGAAAAATAGCTTAGTCAAAAACGACATGTTTGATATCAGTTTCATGGAATTATTGGTTATATCGATCGTTGCATTGATTGTAATCGGGCCTGAACGGCTACCCGCTGTGTCACGAACACTGGGGCATTTATATGGACGCTGCCGGAACTTTGTTTATAGCGTTAAAACTGATATTCATAATGAAATACGCATGGAAGAATTAAAAAAAATACAATCCTCTGTGCAAGATACGGCTCAATCGATCGAAAATTCTGTTCGACAAGGCATCAATCAAGTGGAAAACACTATTTCAGATAGCAAAAGTAGTGAAAATCCATCATTGAATTTATCAACATCACAACTTCATAATGAATATCAGCAATCCACTTCATCCACCAGTGAATCTCCCCATGTTCCTGATAAGGATAAGCAATAGTAGCTTGCTGATATACCCTAGTCATGTTGATTAGCGCATACTCCTTACAACTATCTGCGTAACCATTGCTATGCTTGAAGGCTCATTTCTGTCACACCTAGTGGAACTACGTGCCAGAATAATTCGTGTGTTAAGCGGGCTCATGATTGGTTTTATTCCTTGTGCTTTCTATGCCCGTGAACTCTATACGGTGCTAGCACAACCTCTTCTGGAAAAATTGCCACAAGGCGGGCAAATGATCGCTACCGATGTAGCCACGCCTTTCTTTGTACCCATGAAAGTGGCCATGATGATGGCTTTTGTTATTTCATTACCGCACACCTTATATCAGATATGGCTTTTTGTAGCCCCTGGGCTGTATGCGCATGAAAAACGTTTAGCATTACCTTTGGTTGTTGGTAGTAGCTTGTTGTTCTTCTGTGGCATGGCATTCGCCTATTTTGCAGCGTTACCGCTGGTGTTTGAGTTTATTACGTATTTCGCACCGGAAGGCGTTGCGGTGATGACAGACATTGGTAAATATCTAAGCTTTGTCTTGTCCATGTTTATGGCTTTTGGTTTTACCTTTGAAGTACCGATATTTGTCATCGTTCTCGTCAGAACAGGTGTCATTACCATTGAAAAATTAAAGGAAATCCGTCCTTATGTGATTGTTGGCGCGTTTGTCATTGCTGCCATTTTTACGCCACCCGATGTGATTTCACAATTTATGCTGGCAGTACCTTTGTGCCTCCTGTACGAATTAGGAATTGTCATCGCCACTGTTATGGCAAAGAATCAAAATAAACAAAATCAATCCGAAACAAGTCCTGTAGAAGAAAAAGATACTCCGAGCAAACCTGACTAATTTTTCCTGGTTCAGGATCAATATGTTAGCTGAAAATTTTTTGATGAAACCAATGCGACACTCCCCAATCTAATTTGAGGGAAGCGGGACGATTGTATTGATTAAGGCTAGCGGAGAGATTAACAATGGCAAATGACAACCGGTGGAGAAATTTAAAGATATCAATTGTATTGATCATTATATTGACGATAGGAGGTATCAATTTAACACTTGCACAAGCGCTTAGTCGTGATCTTAATCAACAACAGCAGCTTCAATCCAGCAATCTGACTCCCCAGTCTCCTGCACAAAATTCGTCTGATTCAAATAAACCGCAACGAAAGGTGCATCGTATCGGTACAGCCATTCCTGCTCCTCAAAATAGTATCAGCATCAAGAGCACAGATGCCGGCAACATAAATCGGCGTCCCCCGGTAGCAGGATGTAATAATTGCGGCATTATTGATTTTGTCAATAAAATCAGTCAAGGTTCCGGCTTAAATGCCATAGCGAGTGGTGTCGTTGCCGGTACAGTAGCGAGAGAAGTTTTACGCCAAACACCGCCTGCACCTGGACATCATCCGCATATGATGAATCATCCGGATGGAAACATCATGCATCCCAATAATCAGTACCAGGTAGGCATCACCATGAGTGATGGCAAACAAGCAATTATCGCACTGCCCGACGCATCCCATCTGCAACAAGGGGATAGAATTCAGTTGATTGATGGTGTATTTGTACTGGACCGTCAATAAACCAGCAGCGAGCATTTAGCCGGTCAATCCTATTAAACCATTTTTGTACAATGTCCTTCTCGTTGGAAAATAATAATGAATTCCTCAACCCTCAAACACATTGAATTGCCCATTGAAGGCATGACATGCGCTGCTTGCGCGACTCGTATCGAAAAGAATTTGAATAAACTCTCCGGCGTAGAAGCAAGCGTCAATTTTGCCAATGAAAAAGCGCATGTCAACTACGATGAGGCTCAAGTCAAAACCGATACGTTAATCAGCGCCATCGAAAAAGCCGGTTTTCATATTGCGCCACGCTCAGTACAACTGCAGCTCGGCAAAATGACTTGCGCGGCTTGCGCCGGACATATCGAAAAAGCGTTGAATAAATTGCCTGGTGTTACAGCCACTGTCAATGTCGCAACCGAAACAGCCCGCGTAATATTTAAACCGGGTTTGGTGACAACCGGTCAACTGATTGAGGCAGTGGTCAATGCTGGCTACGATGCTCACGAAATCAGTGAATTGAATCATACTGAAGAAAAAGCGCGGCGCCAGGCGGCTTACCAAGCTGAATTACGGTTATTTTGGATTTCAGCGATTCTCACGCTACCCCTGGTATTGCAAATGGGCGCCATGTTTTCAGGTCATGAAATGGAGATGCTCCCTAACTGGGTGCAATGGCTTTTGGCAACCCCAGTGCAATTCTGGATTGGAAAGCGCTTTTATATAGGAGCCTGGCATGCATTGCGTGGCGGTGGCGCCAATATGGATGTATTGGTGGCATTGGGAACCAGCATGGCCTATCTCTTCAGCGCTGTCGTGACCTTTTTCGGGCTGGATCAACATGTTTATTTTGAAGCCAGCGCAGCGATTATCACCCTTGTTTTACTCGGAAAATTGATGGAAGCACGCGCCAAGGGTAGAACTTCTGAAGCCATCGAGGCATTGATCAAACTGCAACCCAAAACAGCACGCATCGAACGCAATGGGGAAATCGTTGAAGTTCCCGCCAGCAGCCTGCAAGTAGACGATATTTTCATCGTCCGCCCGGGCGAGCATTTGCCGGTGGATGGTGTCGTGATTGAAGGTTCGTCCAACGTCAATGAATCCATGCTAACCGGTGAAAGCCTGCCGGTAAGCAAACAAGCCGGAGCCAAAGTTTTTGCTGCAACTTTAAACCAGCAAGGCTTACTCAAATGCCGCGCAACAAGCGTCGGTGCGCATACCCAGTTGGCTGCCATCATTCATTTGGTCGAAGAAGCGCAAGGTTCTAAAGCACCCATTCAACGCATGGCTGATACGATTTCAGGTATTTTTGTTCCTGTTGTGGTGGCAATCAGTATCCTGACTCTGGCAATCACGTGGTGGTTGATGAATGACTTTGTTGCTGCGCTCGTTCATGCTGTTGCAGTACTGGTCATTGCCTGTCCTTGCGCATTGGGGCTGGCGACACCTACCGCCATCATGGTCGGAACGGGGCGCGGCGCGCAGGCTGGTGTGCTGGTCAAAAATGCGGCGGCACTGGAGCATGCCGAGAAAATTCAAACCCTTATTGTGGATAAAACCGGCACATTGACTGAAGGGAAACCGGAAGTCACGGATATTGTTCCGACCGTTTCTGTTAACGCACAGGATTTATTGCAAATCGCGGCTTCATTGGAGCAAGGATCAGAACATCCGCTGGCCCGGGCAGTTTTAGAAAGTGCGCAGAAACAGCAGCTACAGTTACACTCCATCCAAGATTTTTCAGCAATTACCGGTAGCGGCATTCGCGCAAATATCCGTGACACGCAATACCTGCTTGGTTCACCTAAATTTCTTGCGCAACAAGGACTTCGTCCAGATGAGGAACAAATTATTACTCTACAATCGGAAGGAAAAACTGTCATCGGTGTGGCTTGTATTTCCACTGATAACCCGCACATTCTTGGTTATCTGGCCATCGCGGACCAGCTCAGAAATACTTCTATTAAAGCGGTTAAACAATTACAAGCGATGGGTATCGAAGTGGTCATGCTCACCGGCGATAATGACGTGACTGCTGCGGCTATAGCCAAACGTACCGGGATTACCCATTATCGAGCCGAAGTGTTGCCGCAAGATAAAGCCGCTGAAGTATCAAAAATGAAGGCACAAGGCAAATTTACCGCGATGGTCGGGGACGGCATCAACGATGCGCCGGCATTGGCAGCCGCAGACGTCAGTTTTGCCATCGGTGCCGGCTCGGATGTGGCCATTGAGGCGGCTGATATTACGCTGATTCGCAACGATCTCATGAGTGTCGCCGATGCCATTTCTTTGTCGCGAGCAACGCTCAAGAAAATCCGCCAAAATCTGTTTTTTGCTTTTGTTTATAATACCCTTGGAATTCCATTAGCGGCTATCGGCATGCTCAATCCAGTCATTGCAGGCGCTGCAATGGCGATGAGTTCGGTGTCTGTCGTCAGTAATTCGTTATTATTGAAACGCTGGAAAGCCAACCACTAGAAATCAATTAAAGGAAAGCAATAATGCAAACAACCACGATCAAAATAGCGGGAATGACCTGCATGGGGTGTGTCAATAGTGTCAAAACCGTTCTCAATAATCTGCCGGGCATAGCTCAGGTGGAGGTCTCGCTTGACCCTCCTGTTGCGGCCATTCAGCATGATCCGGCTGCCACCAGTGTTGATCGACTCAAAGAAGCTATTATTGATGCAGGGTTTGAAGTAACCGATCAATAGCAGCACGGCAAATTTTCACTGTCACAATCCGTTTCAACCGGTATCTTTCCGCGTCGACAGCAGACCAACGTTACCACCAACCGCTGCGGTATTGATGGTAACCACGCGTTCCGCTGCAAAGCGCTGCAAATAATGGGGGCCACCGGCTTTTGGCCCGGTTCCGGATAATCCTTCGCCGCCAAATGGCTGGGAACCGACAACCGCACCAATCAGATTGCGGTTGACATAAGTATTGCCACAGCGGCTATGGCGGGTAATAAAATCAACAGTGGCATCGATACGGCTATGAATGCCCAAAGTCAGACCATAACCGCTGTTATTGATGGAATCCAGCACTTCATTTAATCGATCGGCTTGATAACGAATAACGTGCAGGATAGGCCCGAACACTTCATGCTGCAGTTGCTCGAGTTTGTCGATTTCATAAACTCGCGGCGCAAAATAGCTACCCTGTTCGCTTTCTGGCGGCAATGGCATTGCCTTAATCAGCCGCGCCTCATGGTCCATGCGTTTACTGTGCCGGTGTAATTCATCGCGGGCAGAAAAACTGATTACTGGCCCAATATCGGTATCAAAATGCATGGGATTGCCAATATGCAACTCACCCATCGCACCACTCAGCATCTCTAGAATTTGCGGTGCGATCTCTTGCTGCAAAAAGAGCACGCGTAATGCCGAACAACGCTGTCCGGCGCTATTGAAAGCCGAAACCATCACATCCTTCACCACTTGTTCAGGCAACGCAGAGCTGTCGACGATCATGCAATTCTGACCACCGGTTTCAGCAATCAAAGGCAGAATGCGCTCGCCTTGTGCAAGCACTTGATTAATTTGACGTGCAGTACTGAGAGAGCCGGTAAAAGCAACGCCGGCAATGCAAGCGTTGCTCACCAGTCTCATACCGATTTCATTACCGCTGCCAGGCAAAAAATGCAGCACTTCATTAGGAATACCGGCTCTATGCAGCAACGACACGACATAGGCGGCACATAACGGGGTCAGCGCAGCAGGTTTAGCGATAACGCAATTGCCCGCCGCCAGTGCGGCGGCAACCTGACCAGTAAAAATAGCCACCGGAAAATTCCAAGGACTGATGCAGACAAACACACCACGTCCCGCTAAGCGTAGCTGACTCTGTTCGCCTGTAATACCGGGTAATGTCATAACATGCTCGAAATGTTGCCGGATCTGCGCAGCATAGTAGCGGCAGAAATCTACAGCTTCACGCACTTCGTTGAGTGCGTCATGGATGGTTCGTCCGCCCTCACGAATGATGCGCGCCATCAATTCAACACGCTCGGCTTCCAGCAAATCCGCAGCGCGATCCAGCATAGCAGCACGATCACTCGCTTTGCTGTTGGTCCAATCCGGCGCAGCACGTTGCGCCGCACTGAGTGCTTTGTCGGCGGCATGAATGTCAGCCAGTGCAATTTCTCCAATATGATCAGTGTGATCTGCGGGATTGATAAGTGTTTGCGTTTGTCCCGCAAGAATCTGACCGCCAACAACTGGCGTAGCATGCCAGGATTGCCGGTACGCTGTTGCCAGCGCTTGATCGAAATGTATTTGTGATGCACGGTCGGCGAAATGGATTGCGCTCGAATTAAACCGTTCTTTCCCATAAAGATGGCGCGGAACAGGAAGGGACTGCGGACTGCAATCAAGCTTCTTCACTGGATCATCGATGATTGCCTCAAGCGAAACTTCCGCATTGGCAATCTGGTTAACAAACGAGGTATTGGCGCCATTTTCAAGCAATCGCCGCACCAGATAGGGCAGCAATTCCTTATAATCGCCAACCGGTGCATAAACCCGGCATTTAAGCTGCGGATATTGGTCCAGCACATCGGAATAGAGCAATTCACCCATACCATACAAACGCTGGAACTCGAAACAACGTTCCTTTGCCATAACAACGAGCGTGGCAACGGTAAGGGCGTTATGGGTAGCAAACTGCGGATAAAAAAGATCGCCACTTTCTAACAGGCGCCGCGCACAAGCAAGGTATGACACATCAGTGGCCACTTTGCGGGTAAAAACCGGATAACCATCCAAGCCGCGCTCCTGAGCCTGCTTGATCTCGGTATCCCAATAGGCGCCTTTAACCAAACGAACCGGAATTTGACGTTTATATTCAGCAGCGAGCTGTGCCAGCCAGTCGATCACACGCATGGCCCGCTTCTGGTACGCTTGTACCGCTAAACCGAAACCATTCCAGCCATTAAGCTTGTCATTGCGATATACGATTTCAAACAAATCGAGCGAGAGATCAAGCCGCTCCGATTCTTCCGCATCAATAATTAAATTGAGATTGGCAGTTTTAGCGGCACATGCCAACGCCAATAAACGTGGCGATAATTCATCGATCACCCGCTGCCGCTGAGTGTACTCATAACGGGGGTGCAGCGCAGAAAGTTTCACGGAAATACCGGAACGGTCGAATAATCTCTGCTCATTCGTCTGCTTGCCAAGAATGCCAATAGCCTCGCAATACGCATGCCAATAGCGCTCAGCATCAGCCGCAGTAAGCGCCGCTTCACCCAGCATGTCGAAAGAGTAGCGATAACGTTTGTTGTCACCATCCGCACTGCGCAAAAGTGCTTCATTAAGGGTACTGCCGATGACAAACTGGTGACTGATCAGGCGCATTGCCTGTTTAACCGCCATGCGAATGACCGGCTCACCGCTGCGACTGATAAGCCGGTCAAATAGTGAATCCGAGTCTTCAAGTTGCACCCATTTTCCAGTCAGCAATAATCCCCAAGTCGATGCGTTGACCCACCATGACGCACTATGGCCAAGATGACGATGCCATTTCGCACTGGAAAGTTTGTCGTAAATCAAGCGATCGGCTGTCGCTGCATCGGGAATACGCAACAGTGCTTCTGCCAAGCACATCAACAATACCCCTTCCTGAGTGCTGAGGTCATATTCATGCAACAACGCTTCAATTCCACTTTGCTTTTGCACCTGACTGCGAACTTTGCAAACCCATTGCCGCGCCAACCTTTCTATCCGCATTTGCTCGCTGTTACTGAAAGTGACGAGTGGAATCAATGTATTCAGGTGCGCGGTTTCATCGTAAAGATAAGCGCTATTAATGGCTTCGCGATAAGAAATCAAGGAAGGAAAAGCTGCATCAAGCATCATTAAATCAGTACGCTGATGACAAAGCCATTGCTATAAGGTACGGCCATAAGAATCTTCAAATCTTACGATATCATCTTCGCCCAGATAGGCTCCCGACTGAACCTCAATCAAGTGCAAAGGAATTTTTCCTGGATTCTCGAGACGATGCGGTTTTCCAAACGGAATATAGGTCGATTGATTTTCTGCGAAAAGGGTTTCCTTATTTTCTACCGTCACTTTAGCCGTACCGCTCACGACCACCCAGTGCTCAGCTCTATGATGATGCATTTGCAAGGACAATTTTTCTCCTGGCTTTACCATGATACGCTTGACTTGGAAACGCTCTCCCCTATCAATACCTTCATACCAACCCCAGGGCCGATGGATGCGCAAGTGCTCCAGATGCTCCTTACGCTGACTGGCTTCGAGATGTTGTATTGCGGTTTTTAACTGCTGAGCCTTACTCTTGTGCATGACGAGCACAGCATCGGCCGTTTCGACGACGATCACATCTTCAAGACCGATCACCGAAACCAAGCGATTCTCTGCGCGAATGTAACTTCTTTGGGTGTCCATAATATGCGTATCGCCACTGGTAAAATTACCCTGCGCATCCTTTGGTACAATTTGCCACAGCGAATCCCACGATCCGACGTCACTCCAGCCAAATTGCGCAGGTACTACGGCGGCCCGGTCAGTTGCTTGCATGATGGCATAGTCGATGGAATCGGAAGGACATGCCATGAACGCATCATTGTCGGGACGAAAAAAACCCAAATCCTTGATTTTTTTTTGCCACGCCGCCTGAACAGCCAAAAAAATATCCGATCGATGCCGTTGCAATTCTTCCAAATAGCGCTTTGCAGTAAAAACGAACATACCGCTATTCCAGCTAAATCCCCCTTCCTGCAAAAAGGATGTTGCCATTTCCAGACTCGGTTTTTCATAAAAACATTGGACGTGATAAGCAGTCAACGCAGCGGCTGCCGCCAATGTGATGGGATCGCCGGATTTGATATAGCCATACCCTGTTTCTGGCGTGCTCGGCACTATTCCAAAAGCCATCAAATAACCTTCTTGCGCGCCCATTACCGCAGTTTCTACCGCTTGTGCAAAAGCAATTTGGTCGTCGATCACATGATCCGCGGGCAGCACCAGCATCATCGCATTTTCATCTGCCTGGGCGAGATGAAACGCAGCCAATGCAATGGCCGGAGCCGTGTTGCGGCCGATTGCTTCGAGATAAATGGCTTCCGGCTTGATATGGATGGCCTCGCACTGCTCTTGCGTCAGAAAACGATGCTCGGAATTGCAAATGAGAACCGGAGGCTGCGCATTGGCTAAAGCCGCCGCGCGCATCAACGTGGCTTGCAACATGGTTTCCTGACTCACCAACGGCAACAATTGCTTGGGGTAATTGGCACGCGATAGCGGCCACAACCGCGTACCGCTGCCACCGGATAAAATAACGGGATGAATAGTCGAATGCATGGACGGCAATTAACTTAAATTTTAATAAATAATCAAAAACAGCATAACCACACTTCTTATACTTAACAAGGATAAGTTACACCGATTTTCCTTACGAAGTGATTGCATGGAAACGGATAGCGCTACACAGATTCCGCCTTTCCTAATAAAAACTTATAAAATCAGAAACCGCAAGGGCTCCGCCCCTGCACCCCACAAAGATCAAAGGTCAAAAATCCCTGGCAATGCGAAAACCCTGGTTGAAGTAGGCTTCATCGGTGCCGCCCCCGTCACGGAAAGCCGAACGCAAGAACTGTGGAGCGTTGAGCCACGAACCGCCCCGAACCACCCGGCGGCTGCAATTGCCACCGTCTTTTTCCAGCCAGGCCGAACCGTCTCTCAGTGCATTGCGATAATTGTCATGCCAGCAATCCTGCGTCCATTCCCAAACGTTACCCAGCATATCGAACAACCCAAAATGATTTTCGGCATAACTCGCCACCGGTGCGGTATACACATGACCATCGGTGCATTCCGCCAACATCCAATCGGAACCGGCAATGGATTTTGCTTCCTGCCCGGCGCTATTGGCGTAATTGCATTGCTGATCGTCCCGGTAATAGCGCGCTGCCGTTGTGCCTGCCCGTGCCGCGTATTCCCATTCCGCTTCCGTTGGCAAGCGGTAAGTTGCGCCGGTGCGGCGCGACAGCCAGGCCGCATACGCTTGCGCGTCGTCCCACGACACGCACACCACCGGATGATCGGCGTTTTGTTCGAAACCGGGATTTTTCCAATTACGTTCCGGTAGTTGTTCCACTTGTTTTTTGTCACTATCCCAAACATAACAACCTTTCCCGCTCTCTTCGGCAGTCGTCTGATAATGGCTATCCTGAACGAATTGTTTGAACTGTTCCACCGTAATCTCGCAACGGCTTATGGCGAATGGTTTTGGAATCGTTACCTCATGTTGCGGACCTTCATCGTCAGAATGCCCATTTTCGTCATCCGGTGAACCCATCAAAAATCGGCCGGGCTTAACCATCACCATCGTCGGCGCCTGCCCGGCTTCGGTGCGGCAGGTTTGCGCCAAGGTTCGTGATACCTGCCGGTCTTGTTCCGTTCTTTCCGCTAACGGTTGAACGGTTTTCTGTTCTTCACTGTCACCAGCATCTTTGGCAACCAATGGTGCACATAACAATGTGGTGATCAGTATTGAAATTATTTTGATTTGGCTGTGCATCATTTTCTTCTCAACGTTATCATACAGCACCTACACTACAACGGCCCCTGCACCCCGCAAAGAACAAAGGTCAAAAAGCCCTGGCAATGCGAAAACCCCGGTAGTTGTAGGCAACATCGGTGATGTTCCTGACACGGAAAGCCGATCGCAAGTCCCGCGGTCTGCCGCCCCACGAACCGCCCCGAACCACCCGCATTCCACAATTACCGCCATCTTTCTCCAGCCAGGCGGAACCGTCAACCGGCGCATTGTCGTAGTTGCCGTGCCAGCAATCCTGCGTCCATTCCCACACGTTTCCGGCGGTGTCATAAAGACCGAATGCGTTCGGCCTGAATGAACCGACCGGTGCGGTTTGTTGGCCATCCCATTGACTGCCGCAGCCATTGCAGTTTGCATTGTTTTGACCGATGTCATCGCCCCACCAGTAGCGCGTTTGCGTACCGGCACGGGCGGCGTACTCCCATTCCGCCTCAGAAGGCAGACGGTATTTTTTACCGGTTTGCTTGGACAACCATTGCGCATACGCTTGCGCGTCGTTCCAGGATACATTGATCACCGGTTGCCTGCCGCGCCCCCAGCCGTTATCACTCGGCAATTCGCGCCCGGTTGCGTTGGCGAATGCATCGTATTGATCGAACGTCACCTCGTACTTACCGATTTCAAAGGCGTAGCCGATGATGATTTCGTGAACCGGTTGTTCATCTGAGTCACCATCATTGGAACTCATCAGAAATTTACCAGGCGGGATGCACTTCATTTCCGGCTCAAATGAAAGTCTGTTTTGATTTTCCACATTAATACAATGCAATTCATCGTTGAAAGCCGTGCCGTGTTGGTAGGTTTTCATCAATTGTATTGCAATCGTTTTTTCTGTCGAATCCGCCAATATTTCCCACTTCACTTCCGCACCATACGTCAACCACTTCAGGCTTTGCGCTATGCGTTCGGCGGCAGCCTGAGCATTGGCGGGATAACGGATGCTGTTGTTTCCATTGGATTGGGTTTCATCGCCATCGGATTGATGCGCCACTTTGAATCGCGCGGATTCCAGATTAGCTTGCAATGCCGTCATCAACGCTTGTGTATCTTCGCGGTAGTCAATGGTGACCGGCCATTGTGCGTTTTGTTGTGCAATTGAAGCGCGTTGATAATCTATCCACGCTTGCTGCCCGTAATAATGCCACGCCGCAAAAAGCACGCTGGTGCCGAGCAGCGTTGCGAGCAGCATGTTCAACGCCGGACGCAGAATCCAGGATTGATAGTTTTGCGGCAGTAATTTCGCCATCGCTTGCGGGATGCGGAAATCCAGCAAGCCCAGTTTACCCCCGCGCAGGATATTGGCGAAGATCGGGTCGTTGATCGCGTCATCGCTGGAAGTCGCGTGCCAGTCGTCGAACCTGACCCGCAGTTGTAGTTTGGATGGCACGCTCACTTCCAGATCCAATGATTGCGGCCCTTGATGATCGGTGATCTGACTGAACAAGCGCTGCCAGGCAGCCGCCACGTGCACCCGCTCATTGCGATCCATGTCGAGCAACAAGGTTTCACGCAACCAGTCCGGTAAATACGCGTGTTTCAGCCACGGCAGGCGGCTCAAACGCGCCAGCCGCTGTTCGCGCCGCTGTGGCGGATCGGCGGTCAGCGTTGCTGTATTCAACCCGCCGAATAGCAGATAATCCAGCGCGCGCGTCAACGGCCAGGTCGGTTTCGGATACACCGCAACGGCGCGCAGCAGGCGCAAACCGTTGGCGCCGAGGAATTGTTCCAATTGCTGCAATAGCAACGGCACATCCGCGCCATAAGGCGGCCGTTCGCCTAGCCAGGCATCGGGTTCCGCCGCGATCATGGCAGGCAGCGGCAAGGTCTGCGGCGCTTGCGTTAACTGTTTATGCGATGGCGGTTTAGTTAAATGTTGCACCAATTGCGGCAAGTGGTCTTGCGCCAGTGGTAGCATCAGGAAATGGTGCTGCGCCAGGAGTGCGGCATGCGCATCACCGGCATCGCGCGGTTGCAGCCACACTTTGTCCTGCCAGGCGGTAAAATCATTGAGCCAGGAGCGGATTTCACCGCTGTACGGATGAAACAGAATCGACGTTTCGCTGATGATCAGCAAACGCGCGTCTTCGTAACGTGCAGCCAGTTGCTGCAGTGGGTAATATTTTGCCGGACCCTTGTCATCGCCCCATTGCACCAGCCAACGCGGATCGTCGCGGAAACGGTAGGTTTTGATGGGCAAGCCCAGTGCCTTGAAGCGCTTTTCCAATTCCTCCGCCAACGCCGCTTGCTGATCGTTGCGATGTTGGCTGCGCACCAGCAGCACATGCTGCGGCGCAACGCGGCGGTTGCGGTAAACCGGTTGAAAATAACCGCCAGCGCGCGCAGTAGCCTCAATTGTGGCAAAAAGATTGAGTTGCTGCGTCGCTTCCAACCGGGCTGCATGCAATTCGCGCAACGCCTGTTCCGCTTTGGCACCGCCGAAAATTGGTTGCAATACCTGATCGAAATGAAAATGCTGCAACAAGTCACCGCTTGAAGCGCTTTGCCGGTGCAGCACCGCATTGCGTTGATAGCGCCACGCCAAGAATCCAATCACCGGCAGCCACGGCAGCAATAATAGCGCCCAGCCGATATGGCGCAAAGCCGGCTCCCAATCTTGGCGGATGAAATCAGGTTGCGGTTGCGGTCGGGGTGCGATGTAGTCAACGATGATGGTAATAGCCGTCGTAGCCTGTTGCGGTTTGCGGCGCGGGATCAAATACGCGGGTTGCTTGGGAGGCGGCGCTTCAATGATTTTAGCGGGTGGGTGAGCAGGTTTCGGGAAAAACCACTCCGGCGCTTTGACGATCAGCAAAGCCACCATGCAGAAAATAACCGCCACGCTGCCGGCAATCCACAATTTTTGATACTTTTGTACGGCTCTTTGCGCCGCCAGCAACGCAGCGCGGTTGGGTGTATCGATACGATTTTCTGCCGCAAGCTTTGAATGTGTTTCCTCATTCAACCATTGCGCAAATAATACCGGGAAACGTGCTTGTTCTTCCGGGTTGCGGCAAAACAGCGGCCCCAACAGCGGCGCTAATTCGCTGGTGTCTTGCGGTAGCTTGCCCTGCTGTTCGAGCCGCTTGAACAAGCGCGCTACCGACAACCACACGTCGACACCATGCGCCATGCCTTCGGCGCGCAATAATGCGCCCAATTCGTCGATGCGGGAATAAAATGTGCGGCTATCCACGAAATTCGATCAGACTAAACAACCGGCAGCGCTTTCCAATGGTCAATCAAGGCATGGAGCCGGTCCTGATCTTCCTTGTGCTTGAATAAAGTCACACCGGCACTGGCGGTAAACACCTCCAGCCACGCTGCATTGATCAGGTGCGGTGTTTCGCTTGAGAACTGGCTGCGCTTATGCATCAATTGCATCCAATTCAGCAATTCCGCAATCGACGGCGGTTTTTCCAATTGCCCGTGGCTGCGCAAATACTGGAAAAAAGCAATACTCGCCGCCCATACGCTTTTTTGCGCATTCGGTACGGATCCTTCATGGGGGATTTTGATATCCAAGCGTTTTTCAACGATGCTTTCGATGGTGACATCGTCGCCATCTCCACTGCCATCCGCGGTATTGCCTGGCAAATTACCCGGTTTGTTGCGAAATGCGGGCAAATCGAGGTGATAGTATACGCAGCGGCGCAAAAACGCATCCGGTAATTCGCGCTCACGGTTGCTGGTGATGACAACGATCGGCCGCATGCCGGAATCTTGCAGCGATATCGTGGTTTTGTTGCGACCAACTTCAAACAGTTCCGGAATGTCGAATGTCATGCGCTCGATTTCATTCAGAATGTCGTTCGGCACTTCGCGCGGCGCCTTATCGATTTCGTCGATCAATACCACCGGTCGCCGCGGCTCCGTAATCGTCTGCGAGTGACCGGACAGATCCAGGCATTCGCGCAATCCGAGCCTATGCACTACGTCGCTGCCCAACGCTTGCATAATCGCAACACCGAGCGCCTCAAAGCGTAGAAAACGGCGAGGATCGTCATTTTCACCGTCGCGGCGCGAAGCACGGAAGCGTCCCAGGGTATCGAAGCGGTAAAACAGATCACGGCTTTGCGTATCCGATTTGACGGTAAAAGTCAGCGGCTTTTGCCAGGAACCGCCAGGATTGTGCGGATGATCCAATTCCCACGCCAGGCTATAAGCCAATTGCGACTTGCCGCAACCGGGCTCGCCAGTCAGCAGCAGCGGCATGCTCAATTCCAGCGCCACGTTAACCGCGGAAACCAAGCCTGCCGGGGCCAGATAATCTTTGGGATGCGTCAACTCATCGGGATTAAAACCCGGCAGGTCGCGCCATTTTTCCGACCTTAAATCTTTGCCGCGGCCTGAGTAATAATGGGGTTGTAGAATGATTGACATAGTCATCTGCTTTTATTGAGAAAAATGATTTTTAAGGATGGGTAACATGGCTTTTTTAAATTCCCCGAGGGAGATAGATTCATTTTTTAAAAATTTCGTAGTCAGTAAATCGTTGATACTATCTCGTAACTCACTTTCTTCGATATGTAATTTTGCCCAATCTCGAATCTCTTGCTTAGTGGGAGAATGCAATTCCGGCAGCAGCGATTCGATGAATTGATGCTGTTCGAGCAATTCTTTCATCTGGTTGCGCCACGATGGCGTTTGCTTGGCGAAAGGCGACCAGCCAAACAGGGATTTCTTGTTGCTTTCGGTGGCATGAATCAGCAATAAAAAATGATTCGGTGAATGAACAGGTAACGATAAACCCGTCCAAGCGGCAACCAGTTTCACCAAAAACGCCTGATTCACTGCTTCATAACTCGGCAATTCACGGAAAAAAATGTGACTGCTGTCCAATTGGCTCAGGCGCATTTCGATCGCCGTTTTTTCCGCCTGGCATGGAAGAAATTCTCCCAATAATTCCCATAAATAGTGTTCCGCGGATTTGCCTGCAAGGCCGCTTTTTTCGATGTGTAGCCGGGTAATTTCCGGTGTATGCGGAAAATAATGGCGTAAATCTTTTTGCAGCAAATAGAATAGCTTGAAACGGATATCCTCCGGACATTCCTGCAATTCACCCGAGATCAGAAAAGCGTGAGTTTTCCGGCTATGTTGCAAGGAAATTTGTGCGGCAAAATGCTCGCGTTGCACTAACCGATTGATTTGACCCAGTTGATATTCAGCACCTGAGGTTGGTTTGTGGGATAAAACCGAAGTTGTGGTAGCTTTTTTGAAAGCTGGCTTAGGAATACTGGAAAGAGCTTTTATCCCTGACAGCAAATTAGCTTTCGCTTCATCCTCTTCCCGATCCATCAAATCAATGTAAACGATGGTTTTAAAAAATCCGATTAATTCAACCGGCCGAACTCTAACCGGAATTAAAAGCCGTTGCTCACCCAATGGATCTTGTGCAAACGCCGTTGCCCACTCGGGTGCAGTAAATTTGGATTGGAAATAATCCGGCGATAATACCGCGATGGTGCGAGTCGCATCGGTAGCTGCTTTTTGCATCTCCAATACAAAATTATTGCCGGGGCCAAAATCTACTGCCTGGATAATGGTCGTATAACCGGCGCTCTTTAATTGCTCATCGATCCACCCCGCCATTGCGAGATCGGCTTTGTTATAACTGATAAAAAAATCTTTCTTCTGTGGCGCTGCCATTGCTTCGACAAGAAATCTAGTTTAGATTGCGAGGGATAACACAATTACAACGAATGCTAGCATAACCCGGTTCATAAAGTGAGAATTTGAATGGGAACGCTATAAACCGTTGGTCGAGTCGTAAGAAACGTAACCGGCATTTCCTGTTTCTTTTATTTTCACTTGTGAATCCAAGTAAGTATCGATGATTGTGCCAAATTTATGCTTGACTACTTTTTGCTTTTATCCCAATTACATGTTGAATACTAACCCTAATAGCGCATTATCCTCGTCATCGCTACAAGCCAGGAGCCTACAAGCCGTATGGCACCCCTGCACGCAGATGAAGCAGCATGAAACCTATCCACTTGTTCCCATCGCCAGCGGTAAAGGCGTGTGGCTTTACGATACAGCAGGCAAGCGCTATCTGGATGCCATCAGTTCCTGGTGGGTCAATCTTTTTGGGCATGCCAACCCGGATATCAATGCGGCTATCCACGATCAGCTTGAAAAAATAGAGCATGTGATGCTGGCAGGGTTTACCCATGAACCCGTAGTCGCGTTATCGGAGCGGCTGAAGGCCATTACGCCGGATTCGCTTGGACATTGTTTCTATGCCAGCGATGGGGCGTCAGCGGTCGAGATTGCGCTGAAAATGAGTTTTCATTACTGGTTGCTGTCCGGGCAACCGCAAAAAAATCAATTTATCAGCCTGCAAAACGACTACCACGGCGAGACGTTGGGAGCATTATCCGTGACTGATGTGGCTATTTTCAAACAAACTTACGCGCCGTTATTGCGTCCGTGCACGCATGTCACCACTCCCGATTGGCGTTATGCTGAAAGGGGTGAATCCGCACGGGATTACGCGATGCGGGCGGCAACCGCGCTGGAAAATCATGTGGCAAAGAATCATGCGCAAATCGCTGCGTTCATTCTGGAACCCTTGGTGCAAGGCGCAACAGGCATGGGCATGTACCATCCGGTTTACTTGCAGCGCGCCCGGGAGATTTGCGACCGCTACCAGATACATTTGATAGCCGATGAAATTGCCGTCGGTTTTGGCCGTACGGGAACACTCTTTGCCTGCAATCAAGCCGATATCGCACCGGATTTTTTATGCTTGTCAAAAGGATTGAGCGGCGGTTACTTGCCATTGTCGGTCGTGATGACAAGCGACAATATTTTTGATGCCTTCTATGATGACGCCACGGCACGCGCCTTTTTACACTCGCATTCGCATACCGGCAACGCATTGGCCTGCCGGGCGGCGCTGGCAACGCTGGATTTAATTGACCGCCAGCAAGTCATCGCCACCAATCAAACCAAGGCAACTTACCTGAATTCTCTAACTGAACCGTTGATAGCGCACCCTAGCGTTAAAAATTTCCGCAATTGCGGCATGATCTGGGCTTTTGAAGTAGAAACTGAAGATTCCGATTTTGCCGCGAAATGTTTCCAGGCAGGCTTGTCACAACAGTTGTTGTTGCGCCCGCTCGGAAAAACCATCTATTTCATGCCACCTTATGTCATTAATGAAGAAGAAATCAACCTGCTGGTGAGCGGCACGCTAAACGTACTGAATTCATTATGACCGCAGCAATAGGAAGTTAACATCGTGCAATTGACATTTTTAGGCGCTGCTGGAGAAGTTACCGGATCCAGTTATTTAATCGAAAATGACGGAATCCGCTTGCTGGTCGATTGCGGTATGTTCCAAGGTGGACGTGAAGCGGATAGAAAAAACCGCACCGCTTTTACATTCGATCCTAAAACCATTGATTTTGTATTGTTGACGCATGCACACATCGATCATTCCGGCTTATTACCCCGATTGGGCGCATGGGGTTTTCGCGGCCCGGTTTATTGCACCACCGCAACCGCTGATCTTCTGCAAGTCATGCTCAAAGATAGTGCCTATATCCAAGAAAAAGAAACGGAGTGGCGTAACAAATCACGCCGCCACGGCTGGTCTTCTCAAGAGGCAGCACCACTGTATACCGTTACACAAGCCGAAGCGATTCTCAAACAGTTGGTGCCCATCAACTACGATACAGAAATTACTCCCCATCCATCGGTGCGTTGCTGCTTCCGCGATGCCGGGCATATTCTGGGTTCAGCCATCATAGAGTTATGGATAAACAAAGATTCGAATTGCAAAAAGCTTGTATTCTCCGGTGATCTAGGGCAGCCTGGCCACCCCGTGGTGCGCGATCCAACGCCTATCGCGCAGGCTGATATTTTGTTGATCGAATCGACCTACGGCAACCGCCTGCACCGCAATATGTCGGATACGATTGATGAATTGGCGGATGCGATCAATGACACATTGATTCATAAAGGTGGCAACGTAATCATTCCGGCTTTTACGGTTGGGCGCACTCAAGATTTGTTGTTTTTGTTAATCGATTTGTATCGCCGAGGCAGACTAGCAGACATGGATATTTATGTTGATTCGCCGATGGCCCGGGCAGCAACGGAAATTACGCTAAAACATATCGCATTGCTCGATCAAGAAACTTCGGAAGCGCTACGGTGGATGAATAACAATGCGCAAAAGCCACGCGTTCATTTTGTGCAGGACATTGAAGAATCCATGCAGCTTAATCATATCAAACACCGCATCATCATTATTTCCGCCAGCGGTATGTGTGATGCCGGTCGCATCAAGCATCATCTGAAATATAATCTTGACAGACCGCAATGCAGCATAGTGATAACCGGATTTCAAGCGGAAGGAACGTTAGGAAGACGGCTCGTGGATGGTGCTAAGCAAGTCCGAATATATGGTCAGGATGTGCGTGTAAGGGCGTCAATTTATACCATCGGCGGACTCTCAGCACACGCCGATCAAGCGGATCTTATCAATTGGCTGAGTCATTTCAAGAAAATGCCCAGGAAAATTTATGTAGTGCACGGCGAACCCGCTAATGCTTCGGCTTTAGTTAACGCGATTGAGCAAAAACTGAATTGGCAGGCCAGCGTCCCGCAACATTTGGCAACCGTCACTTTTTAGGGAAACGCTGATTAATTCAACGAATGAGATGAAGCACGAGGCACACGGAACGCAGCAATCGAGATATATCAACAAGATAGGCGAGGATGCGCGTACCGCGCAACGAAGTGATTCGCTCGTGCAGTCAATTAATCAGCGTTTCCTTAGCAGATTCAAGCCAAGCCATAATGCTCATATGCCTTGCACGTGATTGATATCAAGCTGCCATTTGAGCGGATCTTCAACATTTACAATACTATCCGTTTCTTTCGATAAATCCAGAATCTCGATCGGAATATGGGCGTTGGCACGCGTCGAGAAAAAAATTTTAACGATCGGAGTAGTCAAATTTTTCTTCGATTGCTCAATCACTACGCCAAGGCGGCCCGATTTGAGCTTTAGCAGTGTCCCGTTGGGATAGATGCCAATTGTTTTGACAAAGGCGTGAAAGATGGTTTCGTCGAAATGTCCGTCTTTCCATGATGCCATTTTGTGTATCGACTCGGCAGGCCCCCAAGCTTTTTTATAACACCGGTCCGAGCTAATCGCATCATATACATCACAGACTGCCCCCATCCGCGCAAACAGCGACAAGGCATCGCCCGATAATTTATCCGGATACCCTTTGCCATCCACCCGTTCGTGATGATGCAAACAAACATCCAAAGCGGATTCACTGACGTGGTAACATGATTTAAGTATTTCAAAACCACGCTGCGGATGTTGCCTGACAACATTAAATTCTTCATCCGTAAGTTTGCCGGCTTTGTTCAGCACGTCATTCGGAATGGCCATTTTGCCGACATCGTGCAGCAATCCGGCTACACCCGCTTGTTTTATCTGCTCATCATCTAATTTAAGTTGCTTTGCAAGCGCCACCATCAGCATGCACACTGCAACCGAATGCAAATAGGTATACTCATCGGCATTCTTCAATCGCACCAGGCTAAGCAATGCATTCGGATTGCGCTGTAATGACTGATTGACTTCATCCACCAGTACTCCCGCTTCCTCAATTTCAAATGCGTTGCCCATACGCGCTTCGTGAAACATACCGCTGACCAATGTCTTGGCTTTACTGTGAATTTTCTTGGCAGATTCCAATTCTTCTTCAATGGATACTGATGGTACAGGATTCTTTTTGATTTTTTGCGGTTCAGCATCTACAGCAGGCTTCACATTACTTTGCGGCTCCGTGACGGTTTGATCGGCAGCGACATCGAGGCCTTTACGGGTGTCGATCCAGATTTCATCCAGACCGCAATCAATTAGCTTCTCAAGGTCTTTTGGATTATCCAGCGTGAAGGATTTTCTCCAAAACGGATGTTCCAGCCAGTTTCCGCGGATTTCATGGATATACATGCCCAGTCGTACATCTTCAACTTTTATTTTCTTGATCATAGGCTTAAATACAAAAAAATTCTTTAAGTTAGGAAGCGCAGATTATTCCAGTAAATCCTGATGCACCTGATCATCGATGCTTACTTTATCAAACCAGCTTACTCAGTTGTTCGCGCAATTTGTCCAGTTTGGCATTAAATGCGGCTAACCGCTCTTTTTCTTGAACAACCACTGCTGCGGGTGCGCGTTCAATAAAGCTGGAATTTGCCAGCTTTGATTGTGCTTTAATTAACTCCTGCTCGGTACGTGTTATTTCTTTATTTAACCGCTCACGTTCGGCTTCGACATCAATTTCAATTTTCAGCATTAAACGAAATTCACCCACAATGGATACCGGCGCATCCGCATCGGGCAATCCGTCATGCTTGAGTTCAATTTCTGACAATTTCGCCAGCGCCGACAAGTAGGGAGAAAACTCAGTCAGCACTTGCTGATCACCTGCTGCCAGTAACGGTACTTTTAACGCCGGTGATAAACTCATCTCACTGCGCAAGGTACGGCATGCATTAATTAAATCCTTCAACACAGCGATGAATTGCATTGCTTCTTCATTGATCTGCGCTGCATTTATCTTTGGATAGGATTGGCGCATGATGCTTGCTCCCGATTTCCCAGCCAGCGGTGCAACCTTCTGCCACAATTCTTCGGTAATGAATGGAATAATTGGGTGCGCAAGCCGCAGCATCGTCTCCAGTACGCGCACCAGAGTCCGGCGCGTCGCTCTTTGCACAGCGTCATGGTCACTATGCAATTGCACTTTGGCGAATTCAACATACCAATCACAATACTCGTCCCATACTAATTCGTAGATTTCACGTGCGGCCAGATCAAAACGGTAATTGCCAAACGCATGCGCGATCGCATGCTCTGCTTGCTGCAATCGGCTGATAATCCACCGGTCAGCGGCAGAATGTGTCAGAGCCTGTGTTTCATCCAATCCACAATCCTTGCCCTGGCAATTCATGAGGACATAGCGTGTAGCATTCCACAACTTGTTGCAGAAATTACGGTAGCCTTCGCACCGTTGCATATCGAATTTGATGTCACGGCCATGCGATGCCAGGCTGGCAAAAGTAAAGCGCAGTGCATCGGTGCCAAAAGCCGGAATACCTTCAGGAAAATGTTTACGGGTATTTTTCTCAATGGATTCAGCTTGTTTGGGATTCATTAACCCTGTCGTCCGCTTGGCTATCAATTGCGGTAGAGTAATTCCGTCTATCAAATCCAGCGGATCGAGCACATTGCCTTTGGACTTGCTCATTTTTTGGCCTTCGGCATCACGAATCAGGCCGGTGATGTAGACTTCCTTGAAAGGTACTTTACCGGTAAAGTGCAGCGACATCATCACCATACGCGCCACCCAAAAGAAAATGATATCGAAACCGGTAATCAATACCGAAGTGGGCAAAAAGGTTTTCAATTCCGGCGTTTCATCCGGCCAGCCTAATGTTGAAAATGGCCATAACGCCGAGGAAAACCAAGTATCCAGAACATCTTCATCTTGTTTCAGATCCTTTTTGCCGGCAAGTTGTTGCGCTTCTTCCAAGTCATGCGCAACGGTGATATTGCCGTCTTCATCGTACCAAGCAGGAATGCGGTGCCCCCACCACAACTGACGTGAAATGCACCAATCCTGAATATTTTCCAGCCATTGGTTATAGACATGCGTCCAATTATCGGGTGTGAATGTTATCTCTCCATTCGCGACCACTTCCAGACCACGTTTTGCCATATCTGCCATCGCGACATACCATTGATCAGTCAGCATCGGTTCAATGATGGTATTGGTGCGGTCACCACGCGGTGCCATCAGCTTATGCGCCTTGGTTTCCACCAGAAAACCTTGTTTCTCTAAATCGGCAACGATTTTTTTCCGGGCATCGAAGCGATCCAGTCCTTGATAATCAGGAGGCGCCAAGTCATTGATTTTTCCATCCAAGGTAAAAATATTGATGGGCACCAAATGATGCCGCTGCCCTACCTGATAATCGTTAAAATCATGCGCCGGTGTAATTTTCACACAACCCGTGCCGAATTCCCGGTCGACATACGTATCGGCAATAATCGGAATGGTGCGTTCACACAACGGCAACCGCACATGGCACCCGATCAGATGTTGATAACGGGAATCGTCGGGATGAACGGCCACCGCCACGTCTCCAAGCATGGTTTCAGGCCGGGTGGTTGCCACGATCAATGCTTCGGCTTGTGGTAATGCACTACCATCCGCTTGTTCAAGCGGATAGCGAATGTGCCACAACGAGCCATTTTCTTCTGTGGATACCACTTCCAGATCGGAAACCGCGGTTTGTAATACCGGATCCCAGTTAACCAGACGCTTGCCGCGGTAAATCAGTCCTTCTCGATAAAGCCGGACAAAAACCTCTGTCACTGCGCGTGACAAAGCGGCATCCATGGTAAAACGCTCACGTGTCCAGTCACAAGAACTACCCAACCGCCGCATTTGCCGTGTAATCGTAGAGCCTGATTCTTCTTTCCACTGCCATACGCGCTGTAGAAATGCCTCCCGGCCCAATTCACGGCGATCGAGATTCTGTTGATCCAACTGGCGTTCCACGACAATCTGCGTGGCGATTCCGGCATGGTCGGTACCCGGCTGCCACAGTGTGTTATCGCCCAACATGCGGTGATAACGGGTTAATGCATCCATCAGAGTGTGCTGAAAAGCATGTCCCATATGCAAAGTTCCCGTCACATTGGGCGGTGGCAGCATGATGCAATAAGCCGACTGATCTTTTGCAGCGGCTGGTTTGAAATAACCGTTTGATTCCCAGATGGCATACCAATGATCCTCAATACGCTTGGGATCAAAACTTTTCTCGAGTTCCATGAAATTTATGATTGAATTGAATGATAAAAATAGTGAAAAGCATTATAACGGATGGCTACTTATCGCGTTCGACAAGAAACAAACCATTTAGCAATTTTTACAACGGTTCCCTTTCCAGCGGGATAGAAGTACAACCTGCTAAATGCAATTCTTAATTTGACTATCCAGGCGGGCTTCCAGCGCAATTGCCAATGCTTTTCTATCGGCCACGCTCATTTCGATCTGCGCATCCAGAAGTGCCGCATCCAGAATTTGTTGTATTGGCCTCAACCGCTTTGGTTGGGGTTGTATTACCGATGGATGAAGTATTACAACATCAGTAAGTAAAGGTATTTTATCCGCCCCTCCCTCTACCGCCAAACCACAGGTTTGTTCTGCGGCTATTGAGGTTGAGGCAGCCTTTTGGGTTATCATGCCTTGGTTCTGGTATTTATTCAATAAGCTATTGAATTTACCAATGATCTGCGCATCGTCAAAATCTGTCGTGGAATGATTATCTTCGTCCATAGTAGTGAGAAAATACTTACCGTTGTATTTATTGCTTACTCATCGAGATCATAATGCTGTATTTCATAACCGCTATTCTTATACAAGCGATAGCGTTCTCGTGCGGCCAGTTTGTCCTCCGGAATAACGCTTGCAACTTCGATAAGCCGCTCGAATTGATTAACCGAAGGTGGAAGCTGATGGTGTAAATTTAGCAATACGTCAAAACAATCATCTGGCTGTATTCGATCACTCAAAATAACCGGCGTCATATTCATCATTTGCCCATCATCAGTTCTACAGCAGTGTGGGATAAAGCTCGTGGCAGAAAATGTCCACAACAATTCATCCAACTGATCAATTAAGACCTTATCAGGAACATAAATCATTACCTTCATTTCCTGCTGCACGGCTTTGACACAAAGCCGGCACACTGTTTTCAGCTTATCCGTACACCCCGAATAAAAATAAATTTGAGTCATTGAATAATCAACATCTTTTTCACCACTTTCCCCGTCATACTAGTTGTTGCTATTGCAGGTTAATTTAAAAGCATGAAACAAATCTGTGGCAACACTGTTAATAAACAGCAAATAGTATAATTACCTTAGGAGGCAGCTTTAGTTTGCGCTATCAAAAATTGCGTTAAAAGCGGTACTGGACGCCCGGTTGAGCCTTTCTCTTTCCCTGATCTCCAAGCTGTTCCTGCGATATCCAAATGCGCCCAACGATATTTCTTTGCAAAACGTGATAAGAAACAGGCTGCAGTGATCGTTCCTGCAGCACGTCCGCCAATATTTGCCACATCCGCAAAATTACTTTTCAATAAATCCTGATACTCATCCCACAAGGGCAATTGCCAAGCACGATCACCGATTTGCTCCCCAGCGGACAATAACTCTTCAGCCAATTTGTTGTCATTACTCATCAAGCCGGTAGTAAAATTCCCCAGTGCTATAACACAAGCACCGGTCAAGGTAGCAATATCAATTACAGCCCTCGGATTATAGCGTTCAGCATAGGTTAATGCGTCGCACAGAATAAGCCGCCCTTCGGCATCGGTATTAAGAATCTCAATCGTTTGACCGGACATGCTGGTTACCACATCACCCGGCTTTGTCGCCTTCCCGCTCGGCATGTTCTCTGTTGCTGGAATTATTCCTATCACATTGATGGGCAATTTCATTTCAGCAATGGCATGCAATGTTCCTAGCACACTGGCTGCGCCACTCATGTCAAATTTCATTTCGTCCATTTCGGCTGCAGGTTTGATTGAAATACCGCCAGTATCAAAGGTTACGCCTTTACCCACCAACACGATGGGATCTTCTTTTTTACCAGATCCATGATATTCCAGCACGATCAATTTCGCGGGTTGTTCGCTGCCTTGCGCCACAGCCAACAAAGAGCCCATACCCAATTTCTCCATATCTTTTTCTTCTAATACAGATGCTTTCATTTTATGGGTTTTCGCAAGATCTTTAGCCTGCTTAGCAAGATAAGTCGGCGTACAAATATTAGCCGCAAGATTGCCCAAATCTTTTGCTAAGTTCATACCCTGAGCAATGGCCAGCCCTCGCTGCATCGCTGTCTCACAAACAGCCATTTCATTTCGATCATCGATACATAATACAATTTTACGCAAATGGCTCTGACTATTCTCTGGTTTACTTTTCAATTGGTCAAAGCGGTAGTTGCTATTGACCCCGGCAATGACGGTTTGCATAACTTTCCATTCACTGGTTCGTTCCTTGACAGGAAAATCGCATAAAAACAATGTTACGTCGGTAGCTGCTGTTTTTTGTAGGGTGCTTAGAATAGTATTGATGGCAGTTAAAAATGATTTTTCTTTGAATTCCTGCTCTTTACCCAATCCAACTAATAAAACTCTTTTAAATTGTGTATCCGGTATCTTATGCAATAACAATGAAGTGTTGGCTTTTCCATCCATATCGCCAAGCGCAACAATATTTTTAATATATCCATTGGTGATTTTGTCGAGAATTCTAGCTGAATTCGACAGTTTTCTTGATTCAAAAACTCCTACGACTACACAAGCACCACGTTGTTTTTCCGGGGTTCCTATTTTTATTTCAAAATCCACATCAAACTCCTCTCTCACGATTTTTAAGCAATTTTTTGTTCATCAACGGCGTTATTTTTAGATTCACTATGCCCTCATTAATCACAGTAATTTTCATCTAAAATTAACAGCATAACATTAGTCTATCTAAAAGAACGAGAAATGAATTCTTTTAAAAATAAATCAGAATACGACCTTTGTAATATAATAAAAAACAATCATTCGATTATTCAATATCATAAAGATAATATTTAACCAACAAGGATTATGAAGTGCTTGATGATAAATTGAAATCACGTCTTAATTTTTGCACAACACTTCCAAGCCTCCCCGCAGTTGCGGTCAAAATCATTGAATTGGCCAATGACCCCGACGCCGATATCGGAGCCGCCTGTCAGTATATTTCATTAGATCCTGTTTTATCTGCAAAATTACTTAAAACCGCAAACGCACCTTTATACAAATCCCGGCGCGTCGCAACAAATATCCGCCAGGCTGTGAGCATTCTTGGCACACATTCGGTTATCGTAATTGCATTATCATTTACCTTAGCCCATTCACTCATGAAAAATCCGGGGTCGAATAATCGATCCGTATTTAGCAATGATATATTTTGGCGCCGATCGATCACCTCCGCCTTGGCCTGCCGGGCACTAGGGGAAAAATTAAGCCTTAGCTTCCTGGATGATTTGTTTCTTGCCGGATTGCTACAAGAAATCGGGATATTGGCTTTTTCAGCTATAGTGCCGGAAGAATACAACAGAATATATTCATCAATATCCGATCACGATTTGTTGCTCAAAACCGAACGCGAGATATTTGGCTCTGGCCATGATGAATTAGGCTATGCCTTATTACAAAAATGGCACATTCCCGATTATATTGCACTTTCTTGCATTGCCAGTCATAGCCAACCCGGCCCCAAGGATTTAGGACCTACATTACAATCTTGCGTAGCCGTATCTCGCTACTTAGCAGATTATCTTCTTTTCCCACAGGATGGTGAAAAAATAGCGAGTTTAACTACGGCGGCAAGAGATTGGCTTGGAATTGACGACGACAGCACATTAGTGGATGTCATCAAGCTCATGGAAACAGGATTAAAACCGGTTGAGGAGCTATTTGATATCAAAATTCACGATTCTTCCGAAGCTGCGGAAATTATGGCTACTGCTAAGGAATTGTTGATGATGCATAATTTGGCCAGAGCGAAAGAGTTAGAAGAAAAATCACAACGTGATGGATTAACGGGTGCTCACAACCGGATATATTTTGACGAAACCCTACGACGCGAATTTCATTTATCCGCGCAATATAATTTGCCCCTAACCATCGCGATTATTGATCTTGATCATTTTAAGCAAGTTAACGATACTCATGGCCACCTTGCAGGCGATTCTTTACTGGTGACCGTGGTGAGTACAATTTACGAGCAGATCCGGCAAGATGACACGTTAAGCCGTTATGGTGGCGAAGAATTTGCATTAATTCTGCCGGGAACCTCATTGACTGCCTCAAGAAATCTTATTTCCCGTCTGAAAGACGCCATCGCGGCAATTGAATTTAAATTGGATGATCATTACACCATTCATGTTACTGCCTCTATTGGTGTCGCTTCGAATAATGAAGGCACACCTTACTTTCAGGCACCATTGGATATGGTAAAAGCAGCTGATTCCGCCTTATATGCGGCTAAACATGCCGGCCGCAATCGGATTATCGAATGGAATCCTTAAAAAGCTATCTCCTTCACTTGACACTTTGACACTACATACAAGCAACACAACTTACCAATGAATCTAATCATTCAAGGGCTAGAAATCGCTAACAGTGATTTGCGAGCTTTGGCAAAACTCTCTCACGCGGATGGTATTGAACGAATAACCGGCCAAGCTTTTCGCTTAACAAATGCCACCCATGCAGCAGACATTGCTGCGTATTGCGAGGAAGCGACTCTGGATTTTGCTTATGTAAATCCCGATAGCAAGCTTTCTGATTTTAAGCTTATTGCAATGGACATGGACTCAACGCTATTAGCGATTGAATCGATCGACGAAATCGCTGACATGCATCAGATAAAACCTCAAGTCGCTGCAATTACTCTGCAAACCATGCGTGGCGAAATCAGTTTTGAAGAAAGTCTGACACGACGTACTGCACTATTGCAAGGCCTGTCTCAAGAAGCACTGCAAAGCGTTTATGAAGAACGAGTTAGGCTCAATCCAGGCGCAGAAATAATGTTACACCAAGCAAAAAAAGCTGGCTTAAAAACTATGGTCATCTCAGGTGGATTCACATTCTTTACAGAGCGAATAAAAGTCAAGCTGGGATTCGATTATGCTGCTGCCAATATACTGGAGATTGAAAATGATAAACTTACTGGAAAGGTAGTTGGAGAAATTATAGGCAGGCAAGGAAAAGCGCGCATTTTAAAACAAGTGCGCGAGGAATTGGGCATCCAACAGGAACAGGTCATCGCGATTGGCGATGGTGCTAATGACCTGGATATGTTGATTGAAGCGGGGATTAGCATCGCTTATCATGCCAAACCTATTGTAAAAGATCACTCAACCTATTCGATCAACTATGTAGGCCTGGATGGTGTCATCAACCTATTTAATTGATCCAATTAGTAAATTAGTAACTGGGTTCATACATTAACGACTTGACATAGCTCTCCAGATCTTCTGGCAAATTGGCTTCGGTCAGTCCCTCAGTAATTGCCACCTCACAGACCGCTACAGCAATCGCATGCGACGCTTTGCGCACACGCGGCAGGGTAGGATAAATTGCGCCGGCAGCGATTTCCTGTTCTGTAACGATATCGGCCAACACTTTTGCAGCCGCTAAAAACATTTTTTGTGTCACGATACGAGCAGCGCTTGCGTAAACACCCAAACCAATTCCTGGAAAAATATACGCATTATTACCTTGTGCCGGCTTAAATAATTTATCGCCATACTGCACCGCATCAAAAGGACTACCGCTAGCAAAAATAACCCGTCCATCGCTCCATTGGTAAGCTTGCTCAGCCGTGCACTCAGTGTGCGAAGTGGGATTTGATAAAGCAATAATAACCGGACGTTCATTGACTGCAGCCATTTTGCGGACTACAGCCTCATTAAATGTCCCTGCAACGCCGGTTGCACCAATTAACACATCGGGTTTAATATTTCCGATCGCATCGACAAAACTGCATGCAGCATGTTGATGCGCAAAAGGCAGAATACGTGGTTTGATATTTTCATTTGCCGCAGTCACTAATCCTTTTCTATCAATAAACCATAACCGCTTCTGAGCCTGTGATTTGCTTAATCCCACGCTGCAAAACGCATCAACTAATAATTCAGCTGTGCCACTTGCGGCAGAACCGGCACCAAGAAACATAATATGCAAATCAGCAAATTTTTTCCCGGTAATGCGACATGAAGTATAAATGCCAGCCAATGTAACCGCAGCGGTGCCCTGTATATCATCATTAAAACACCGTACCTGACGACTGTAACGGTCTAAGAATTCAAAGGCATGCGGTGTCAGGAAATCCTCAAACTGTATTAATGCATGTGGATAACATAATTGCACGGCATTGATAAATTCATCAACTAATGATCGGTAAGCATCGCCACTGATTCGCGGATACGGGTACCCGAGATAAAGCGGGTCTTCTCGCAAAGAAGCATTATTAGTACCCACATCAAGCATTACCGGCATACACTGCACTGGATTGATGCCGGCACAAGCCACATATAACGCAACCTTACCGATGGGTATGCCCATACCATTGGCGCCCAAATCGCCTAAACCTAGAATTCGTTCCCCATCCGTTACAACGATGACACGAACGTCCTCTTCAGGCCAGTTTTTTAAAATAGCGCCGATTTCCCCTCGATCCTCCGGAGTAATATAAAAACCTTGCGGCTTTCTAAAAATATGCGCAAATTCTTTACATGCCTCACCTACAGTTGGGGTATAAACCAATGGCATAATCTCTTCGATATGGTCAATCAGTGTTCGATAAAAAAGCCTTTGATTACGCTCCAATAGCGCATTTAGAAAAATATATTTCTCAATGGCTGATGTTTTGCTTCGCAGGCTATCCAACACTCGATCAATTTGCTTATGAATACTGGCAACTTCATAGGGCAGCAATCCACGCAAACCAAAATCCCGACGTTCTTCTCGTGTAAATGCCGTTGATTTTGTAAGTATTGGATCAACCAGCAACGCCTTACCTCGCATATTTTTCATATGAATTCCACTCCCACATCGGATGCTGTTTTCGTTATCGATATAACTTAACTTAAAATCAATTCGCAATTGGACAATCCAAAGAACGAAAGATAAACTTATTTGTCACTAATAAGAACGTATTTCATAAATTAACCTATATTGTTTTAGTAACTAACAGGAATTATTTAAAATATAACATCATGAATCAATCATTTGTTCCTACGCCCAATCCAAATTTATATACTGAAGAAGAAATCGCAAAACTTGTTCACACCTTTTACGCAAAAGCTAGAAAAGATCCTTCTTTGGGTCCGATTTTTGAAGCCCATGTCATTGATTGGGATGCACATTTTGTGCAAATGATCAACTTCTGGTCCGCTCAGTTGCGAGGAACTAGCCGATTTCGTGGTGCCCCAATGCCAAAACATATTGTCCTCCCAGAACTCACGGCGGCGCTATTCGAGCGGTGGTTGTTTCTTTTCCGACAAACAACCGAAGAACTTGGCAACACCACCTTACAAAAACACGCTGATGCAGTTGCTGCGTTCATTGCTACTCGATTGTGGCAAGGTTATCAGATGAATAATTATCCGCATAAAAAACCGGAAACACTTCACATTGTTTAAAATCAATGGAAGCTACTAATTATATTCAAGACTTACGCGCTAATATAGCGAAATTAATTAGCAAGCGCCATGAAATAAAAAGAGATAATAAAGTGCTTTTATTTGACTATATTCTTTTACAGGTTGCATTGTAATATTCCTTTTGTCATAAGGATATTTGCGTTGAAAAGTATCAAAAGTAAAATCATTGTTTTTTCAGTTTTAGCTACCTTGATCCCTTCTGTAGGATTAGGGGTACTATCATTTCAGCAAAATGAAGTGATGATCAATGAAAATGTTACTCGTGAATTACGCGCTTTGGCGAATCATGCCAGTCGTGAACTTGATTTATGGACTAAAGATCAAGTTTATATTGCTCGCGAACTTTCAACTTCAAAAATTCTAATTGATGGATTGTCCTTGGCAGATCAATCTCATAAAAACAATCTATTATCGCAACCAAAAATCTTAGAACACTACCTAAAATCTGTACATAATAAACTTGAAACTGTATTGGAATTAACTGTAGTTGATACAGAAGGGGAGGTAATCGCCAGCACCATAGATTCAGAATCACTCATTCCACCCCCTCTTCAAAAGAATTGGCCAGAATATGCATCTATTCAGGGAAATGTAATTATTCCACCGCACTGGAATACACTGCATTCGACTGCAACATTTAGTATTTCAGTTCCCATTCTCTCAATTGATGACTTTATCCTGGGTGCTCTAATCGTAACTTTTGATTTACACAATGTTCAATCGAGCTTAAAAGACCCTATAAAATCCCCGCCGGGAGATGTTCTATTATTAGATAAAAGTGGCCGTGTTATGTTAGCGAGTAATAACCTAGCACTCGATACGAATCAACCTGCCACACTTGATTCTCAAGTATTGCAACGGTTACAAGATAATCCGGGCGAATCTGAAATTTTTGAAGGATTACACCAGCAGAAAATGATTGGCTTGGCCTATATCTCTGAAAAACCACCCATCACTATCATTGCAAGCAGGAGCTATGAATCCATATATGCCGCTTGGATACAGCAGCGTAACTTGTTTATTGGTTTTATCAGCGCCTTGCTTCTTATAGTCACTACGATCGCATTCAAAATGGGGCATGCAATCGTTGTACCTCTGGAAAGACTCATTTCGGCAACAGAAAAAATTGTAAAAGGAGACCTTAACGTTGAGCTAAATACAACACAACGTAACGAAATGGGTCAGCTTACTCAGATGTTTAATCAGATGACCGACAAATTGCGTCAGAATCAATCTGAAATTAACGCTGCAAGCGCGGCTATGCAGCTTAAAAATCAATTACTGGAAACGCTATCAATAACAGACAGCTTAACTGGACTCTATAATCGCAACAAGCTGAATCTAATTATCAATGATCAACTGGCTCGGTATGCGCGTAATAAGCGTCCGTTCGCGGTATTGATGATTGATGTCGACTATTTCAAAACACTTAATGACAGCCTTGGACACATTGCCGGCGATGAAATATTAACAGCAGTAGCTAATAAAATTATTCACTGCATTCGAAGTGTAGATTTTGCTGCCCGTTATGGTGGTGACGAATTTATTCTTATTCTAACTGAAACGACTGTTGATGAAGCAATGAAGACCGCAGAGCGCATTCGATCTCAAGTAGCTAGTGTGCATTGCAATGCAATCAATCAAACCGTTGAAGTGACTTTGAGCATCGGCATTATACAAAGCGAACCGGAGGATACTTCATTAACCATTCTACTTTCAAGAGTCGATAGTGCCCTCTATGAAGCCAAGCATGCTGGACGCAACCAAGCTTACTGTATGCAACCTAAAACCAGTGTTGCATAATCTGCTTAAGGATTGCGGCTTTCGTCTCTTTCCAGCATTGTGTGTAACATCCAGCCTTGATTTCCACTGAATTGAATTCTCAGCCAGGGCCCTTGATTCGCAATTGCTGTTACCGCTGTACCTTTTTTCAGAGTCCTAAGAACTTGTGCGTATTGATTAGGTTCTTTTCTGAGAAAAGCATTTTTTATTGTGCGCAATTTTACAGGCACATGAAATTCAAGCTGGAAATGATCAATATGTGTAACCCTTTTACGATTCTGATCTGATATCAACGCAATAAAATTATTTGCTTGTGCAATATGATTCATAGCTGCAGCATACTGGTCTTTTGAATAAAACGAGGTAGCCGTTTCTAGTAAACGTTGTACTTGAATTATTAGTATTTGATCAAATGCAGAAGTTTTTGCTTGCTTCAAATGTTCTAAGCCTGCTTCTACTTCTGCGATAGCAGAAGCTGTACTTGGCTTTGTCGCTAAACGATGTAATTTTACTTGAGTTCGTGTAGCTTCCTTATTGGTTTCACGAAGTGCATGTGCTTGGCTTTGTTGCTGCATTTTCTGATTTCTTATCAATTCGTCTTTTTCTGTAATTATTTTTTCCAAGCGTAAAATTTCATTCTTTAATTCTTCATATTGGGGAGAAGATTCAGGTACAGGCTCAGCAATTGAAATTGCCACAGGTTCCTTAGAAGCACATCCTGCTAAAATCACGGCAAAAAAAATGAAGGTTACATGCCCTACTGGTAAACAAGTAATTCTTAATAACGAAGATAATATTATTTGTCTCATTCGATCAATCACTTAATTTCACTATAATTCCCAGTAATTTATTTTTAGATTGCTTCTCAATCGTTACCGCTTGCAACATTTTTCACAAGTTGCATAAACTGAAATTTTGCTAAGAAAGATTAAAAACGTAAATCTTAAAAACGATGTAACAAACAGATAAGCTATTAACGATTTAAAATAATCTCCAATACAAACTTACTACCAATATACGCAAGTAATAATGTCCCAAACCCTGTCAATGTCCAACGAATAGCAATTCTGCCTCGCCATCCATACAGTTGCCTGCCAATCAGTAGGGCGGCAAAAACACTCCATGAAATAAAACCAAAAAGTGTTTTATGTGAAAACGTAAGAGGTTGCCCAAATACTTCTTTTGAAAAAACAATACCACTTACCAACGTCAATGTAAGCAATACAAATCCAGCCCAGATAATGCGAAACAACAACTTTTCCATTACCAATAACGGTGGCAGATTTGTGAATACTGAATGTGCTACTGGATGATGCAGATGTCGTTCTACCACCGTCATCAACAACGCATGTAATGCTGCTATAGCTAATAAACTATACGCCATCATAGCGACCAGCAAATGTGCTTTAAATGCCGGTAATTCTGTATTCTCTAAAGGACGCAAAGATGGAAATACTAACGGCAGTAAAATCGCAATTGCTGCAGCTGCTGCAATAGGCGCAACCAGGGTTTGCAATCCTTGCAAGCGGTTAAAGAATCCTGAAAACCAATAAATAAACGCTGTTAACCAAACAATCGCTGAAATTGCATTGCCTAAACCAAAACTTAAACCTTCTCCGATAAACATCGATTGATAAAGCGTAATGGCATGCAATACCAAAGGCACAAGCATGACATAATGTATCCGATTATCCGTAGTAAATTCGCGTCCATTCATATCTGCTGGTAAAGGATTCCACGTATTTCGCCAAAAATACCAGCCAATAAGTATATAAAGCATAAAGGCTGCAAGATAAGTTAAAATGCTGATTATCGACATCACGATTTTTCAAGAAGCAAAAATAGTTAATTAGTCTACATGGCACTTTAATAAATTCAAAGTGCTAATCTAGATAATTATATAAATTTATATGATTACATCCATTTATTTTTCTGAGGTTTTAGCATGTTTGAAAATTTAACCGGCCGTCTCACCAGTGTCATAAAAACTTTGCGAGGTGAAGCAAGGCTTACAGAAGACAATATCCAGCATGCATTACGCGAAGTTCGACTAGCGTTATTGGAAGCTGATGTGGCTTTACCCGTCGTTAAAGATTTTATTGCACGTATTAAAGAAAAAGCAATTGGCCATGAAGTCATGACTAGCCTTACACCTGGCCAAGCTTTAATAGGCGTTGTTCATAATGAACTTATCGCCATTATGGGTGGTGAAAAATCTGAGCTCAATCTTGCCACAGCACCCCCTGCTGTTATTCTCATGGCAGGATTGCAAGGTGCCGGCAAAACAACCAGTAGCGGAAAATTGGCAAAGTGGTTGATGGAGCAAAAGAAAAAGAAAGTATTATTAGTTTCATGTGATATTTATCGTCCTGCCGCCATCCAACAACTCGAACTTCTTGCGCATCAAACAGGAGCGGATTTTTTTCCTGTAAAAGAAGGACAAAAACCAGAACAAATTGGAACCGCTGCATTAGATTATGCTCGCAAACATCATTATGAAGTCATGATTGTTGATACTGCGGGACGGTTAGGTATCGACGAAGCGATGATGCAAGAAATCAGTGCGTTAGAAGCTTTATTAAAACCAATTGAAACATTATTTGTAGTCGATGCCATGCAAGGACAAGACGCAGTTAATACGGCCAAGGCATTTGCCGATGCCTTGCCTTTGACCGGAGTCATCCTCACTAAACTTGACGGAGATGCGCGCGGCGGTGCTGCATTATCAGTTAAACATATTACAGGCAGGCCGATTAAGTTTGCTGGCGTTGCAGAAAAATTAACTGGATTGGAGGTATTTCATCCTGACCGAATAGCATCACGCATTTTAGGGATGGGTGATGTATTGGGATTGATTGAGGAAGCACAACGGAGTGCAGATCAGCAAGAAGCTGAGAAACTCATGAAAAAAATGAAATCAGGAAAAGATTTTGACCTCAATGATTTCAAAGCACAATTTCAACAAATGCGCAATATGGGTGGAATGAGCTCCGTAATGGATAAACTCCCTGCTCAATTTAGTCAAGCCGCACAAAATATTAAAATAGATGACAAATTAATAAATCGAACAGAAGGCATTATTAATTCCATGACAAAGCAAGAGCGAGCCAAACCCGAGCTTCTTAAAGCTTCCCGTAAACGCCGAATTGCTCAGGGCGCGGGAGTTTCTGTGCAAGAAGTTAATCGTCTATTGTCGCAATTCGAACAAGCCAGAAAGATGATGAAAATGATGAATAAAGGTGGAATGGCAAAAATGATGCGTGGATTAAAAGGGATGCTTCCCCGCTTACACTAGTGTGCAGCCGCAAAAATCGGTTGCAGTAAAATTTTATTGATATTTACCGAGCTGCAGGTGCCTTCTTTAACCCTAAAACTTTCATCCCAGCTCTTATCTTTCTTGCTGAAAACCATCCCATATTCATTTCAAGCGCATATTTGGCCATACCTGAGGAAGTATGTGCAGTTCTGGTCTGCGCTTGCATATCTGCAATATTAAGGATAGTACCACGCTCGTTGATGAAAGCCACACTTAAAGGAATATACGTATCTTTCATCCACATACTATGGTACCCAGGCTCAGGAAAAGTAAATAACATACCAGCATTTACTCCTAATTCCTTACGGTACATTAATCCTCGCGATCGAGAAAGCGGAGTATGTGCCACTTCAACCGAAATTAAATACCCTGATATTTCTAATGAAATGATATCGACTTTAGAAGAATGAGCATCTATGGATGCCACCGTAAGCGTAGTAAGAATTATCATTAAAAAGAAACGCATCACTAATGCTTACCTGTACTTCCAAAGCCATCCTCGCCTCGATGGCTTAGAGCAAAATCATCCACCACATTGAATTCGATCTGAATCACGGGAATCACCACCAACTGAGCAATGCGCTCAAGCGGATTAAGATGAAAAGTCGTTTGGCTTCGATTCCAGCAGGAAACCAAAATTTGGCCCTGATAGTCCGAATCAATCAAACCGACGAGATTTCCCAACACAATACCATGCTTATGGCCGAGTCCGGAACGTGGCAACACTAATGCCGCCAGCCCAGTATCTGCAAGGTGCACTGCAATGCCTGAGGGAATAAGGCTCGTTTCTCCCGGATTGATTGCAATTGATTGTTCAATACATGCACGTAAATCCAAACCCGCTGAACCTGAGGTTGCATATGCAGGAAGCTGCTCTTTTAAGCGTTCATCAAGAATTTTAATATCAATTTTCTTCATATTTCTCAGTCAAGCAGGATTATTTTTTTTGTTATAAAGCAAATGAATATGATTTATCAAGTACTGCGCTTGTTTTAATTTAGGTGCTCTGGGAAGTCTATGCTTGCCGTTGTCATCAATTAATACTAATTCAACCTCATCAGAACCAATGGCATATTGCGCAAAATTCGCAACCAATAGGGGTAATTTCTTCTTTTTCCGCTTTATTTCAGCATTTTTTTCAAGATCTTGTGTTTCGGCTGCAAAACCAACACAAAAAGGCGGTTTCGGTAAATTGGATACTGTCATTAAGATGTCTGGATTTGGAATTAATTCTAATGACATTTTCTCATTATTTTTTTTAAGTTTCTGTTGATAAACCTCTGCCACACGATAATCAGCAACAGCTGCAACACTGATAAATATATCGATTTGCTCTATTTGAGCCTGTACAGCTTGCAACATCTCATCAGCGCTTACCACATTGATAAATGTATCCACTGCGGGTGCCATTAAGCATGTAGGTCCAGAAACAAGCGTAACTTTCGCCCCTGCTTCCACGGCTGCTTGAGCAATAGCGTACCCCATTTTTCCAGAACTTTTGTTAGTTATTCCACGCACAGCATCAATTGCTTCATAGGTAGGCCCGGCTGTAACCAGAACATTTTTATCCCGCAATAAATTTTTCGCATGTAAAGCAGATTGCACAGCTTCTGCCAACTCACAAGCTTCCAGCATACGACCCATTCCCGTTTCACCACAAGCTTGTTCACCGTAGGCAGGACCAATTATTTTTATATTATCAGCACGCAATACTGACAAATTCCGCTGTGTTGCGGGATTCTCCCACATTTGCCGATTCATTGCTGGAGCTATCATCAACCGGCAGTCGCGTGCCAAACAGAGCGTTGTTAGCAAGTCATCTGCTATACCACTGGCAAGTTTCGCAATAAAATTAGCGCTTGCCGGCGCTACCAATATCATGTCGGCATTACGAGATAGGTTAATATGCGCCATATTAGCTGCTGCATTTGTTCCCCACAAATCACTGTAGACCGGATTACCCGTTAACGATTGAAATGTTTCTGGCCCAACAAAGTGATGTGCAGATTCGGTCATTATTGTCCGCACATCAATTCCGTTCTGCGTTAATAATCGAGCCAATTCTGCAACTTTATAGGCAGCAACTCCCCCAGTTACCCCAAGCAACAAACGTTTTTTAGATGTAGAGTTTACGTTGGTCGTCATGACAAAAAATTTCTTTGAACAAGTTTCACACAATAACTATGCCAAGCCAAACAAAAATTGATATTAATAGGAGCATCCGATTTACTCATTTAAAAAAGTTACGCCAATGCCGTTATTAGCAATAATGACAACGCGCCATACTACACGGTCAATACATTCACAATTTTTTTATATGACTAAGCTATTCACAATTTTCTATGGCAATTTCAAACTGGCCATCATCTGATCGACCGCGCGAAAAATTGCTTCAGAAAGGCCCTACTGCGCTTTCAGACACTGAGCTGTTAGCAATATTTCTACGTACAGGCGTCACTGGGAAAAGCGCGGTTGATCTTGCGAGGGAATTACTCTTACATTTTGGCAGCTTAACCAATATTTTATCAGCCAGTCAAGTCAGTTTTTGCAAAATACCTGGGCTGGGTATTGCTAAATATACCCAACTACAAGCGGTACTAGAAATGGCTCGCCGCACCTTAGGAGAAGATCTGAAACATGGAGATGCAATGAATTCCCCTCAACTTGCCCGGGATTTTCTACGTCTGAGCTTGGCAAACAAAGAGCACGAAGTATTTATAGGCATTTTTCTTGATGCTAAAAACCATACCATTGCAATGGAAGAGTTATTCAGTGGCACATTGACACAAACCAGCGTTTACCCTCGAGAAGTCATCAAACGTGCTTTGTATCATAATGCCGCAGCAATGATTTTTGCTCATAACCATCCTTCGGGTGTCGCAGTACCAAGCCATGCTGATAAAATATTGACTCAATCCTTAAAACAAGCATTAGCACTAATCGATATCAAGGTACTCGATCACTTCATTATCGGCAATGGTACAGCCATGTCCTTTTCTGAGCATGATTTAATTTGAATGACCGTATATAAAACCCAAAATATGCTTTACCTGATTAATTTGTAATTTGGACAAAATATTCGGGTCATTGCATTTGAACAAGCATAGCAAATCAGGATAAAATACAAGTTTTTAGAATTCAGGAGTGCGTTAATATGGCACGAGTATGTCAAGTAACTGGCAAAAAACCAATGTCAGGTCATAATGTTTCTCATGCAAACAACAAAACCAAAAGACGTTTTTTACCTAATTTACAACATCGTAAATTTTGGGTTGAAAGTGAAAATCGTTGGATTAGTTTGCGCTTATCAAATGCCGCCTTACGTACAATCGACAAAAATGGTATAGATGCAGTATTAGCCAAAATGCGTTTACAGGGCAAAAACATTTAATAATCTTTTACCCACCGTCAAGTAATTTAAGGAGTCATTACAATGCGTGAAAAGATCAAGCTTGAATCTTCAGCTGGGACAGGCCATTTTTATACAACTACCAAAAATAAGCGTGCAAACCCAGAAAAAATAGAACTAATGAAATACGATCCAGTTGCGCGTAAGCACGTAAAATACAAAGAAACCAAATTAAAATAGAATAAAAAAACCCGCTACTTATAGCGGGTTTTTCAAAGGATTAACCCCTTTTTTAATTACGCATAGCAACGCAATCTTTGTGAAAAAGCTCTCAGTACTTCAATACCACTTTCTTCGGCGCGACGACACCAATCTTCTAATTGTTTAACCAATTCTTCAGTTGATGCAGTAGAACGTTGCCAAATTTCTGCCAATTCCTCGCGCATGGTATAAACTTTATCAAGTGTCTTAGCATTACTTAGCACTTGACTTAATTTTTCTCGTTCATGTTCTTGCAAAGTCCTTGAATCAGCCAGAATCCATCGCTTCAACGTAGATTTATCAATACCGTATTGCACCCCCGCTTCTTTCAAATGAATAATTTCCTGTGCAAAAGTAGCTTGTAATGATTTGGTATATTTAGCCAATACCTCATATCGATGTGAGATCACAGCCTGTAATGTATCTAAATCACATTGCGTTTTCTTTCTATCAATGCGTAATTTAGGTGCGGTTTTCTTGACTTTTGCAAGTCCGGCCATTTCCAAAATACGAATGTAGAGCCAACCAATATCAAATTCATACCATTTATTGGATAACCGCGCCGATGTTGCATAAGCATGATGATTATTATGTAACTCTTCACCACCAATTAAGATACCCCACGGAACAATATTTCTGCTTGCATCCTCGGCCTGAAAATTTCGATACCCCCAATAATGCCCAACACCATTCACAATACCGGCTGCGAAAATAGGCGCCCACAACATCTGTACCGCCCACATTGTTATCCCAATTGGACCAAAAAGAAGTACATCAATAATCAACATTAATGCAACTCCCTTTGCACTATGTTTGCTATAAATATTCTTTTCTAACCAATCATCGGGTGTGCCGTATCCATATCTTTTTAACGTTTCTTCATTCTTCGCCTCTTGTCTATAAAGCTCAGAACCCTCAGTTAAGACTTTCTTAATGCCATAAACTATAGGGCTATGCGGATCATCCTTTGTCTCGCATTTGGCATGATGCTTACGATGAACCGCAGTCCATTGCTTGGTAACCATCCCAGTAGTAAGCCATAACCAGAAACGGAAGAAATGGCTAGGAATTGGGTGCAACTCCAATGCGCGGTGTGCCGAATGACGATGAAGATAAATTGTAATTGACGCAATTGTGATATGCGTAAAAATCAAAGTAACAGCGATATATCCCCACCACGGCATATCAACCACACCTGAAATTATAGTAAGAAAATCTGAAATCATATAATTATCACCTTTTTATTAGTCGACCTAAATGCAAGCCCGAGAACTGAAAAAACAAATAGTTACCAACAATTATCAAACCTAGCCATTAATTATATTAAACAACTCAATAGAAATGGCCAATTTTTATTTATCCTACAAAAACTATATTAAAAGAACTCATTTTTTAATCTCTAAAAATTATTATACTAACACTTGGAAGAAAACAAATATTAATCTATGTCAATTATTTACTTTAATTCTGGCAGCAAAGTGGAAAATCAAGTTTAGATAACCTTTATACCACAATGTCTTATTGCAAGAATTTTTCCTTATGAAGAAATGTATTAATAATATGAGTATATAACACCTTTTATCTATCGAAAGAAAAATCATCTAACATACACCATTCACCTGGTGAAATTCCTTGCAAACTATGTTTACCAATTGCATAACGAATCAATCTCAAAGTAGGGAACAGTACAGCTGCAGTCATTTTTCTTACCTGACGATTTCTGCCCTCTTTTAGAACCAGAGATATCCAACTAGTTGCAAGATTTCTACGAAAACGAATAGGCGGTATGCGTGGCCAAAGATGAGTAGGTTCTTCCATCAAATCGACTTGTGCGGGTAGCGTTATAGAATTCTTAAGAACTATTCCTTGGCGTAATTTGTTAAGTGCAACCTCATCAGGTCTACCTTCAAGCTGCACCCAGTAAGTTTTAGGTAATTTAAATTTTGGATTACAGATTTTATTTTGTAACTTTCCATCATCAGTTAATAATACTAAGCCTTCACTATCAACATCCAATCTTCCCGCCGGATAAAAACCTGGAAATTTAATAAAATCTTTCAGTGTCTTATGATTACCTTGGGGTGAAAACTGGCAAATTACACCATAAGGTTTATTAAACAAAATTATTCGCGCCATGCCTATCGAAAACTAAATAATTTTACAATCATAACTAATAAGCTAAGAAGCTCACACCATTTCAGGATAGATGACGGCATGCAACACTGATTCAACATTATTATCTTTTTTCTTGCATCGAATCCACCAAACAGAGCCTTTCTTTACGCTTAACTCAGGAGGAATAACCGGAATTAAATAGCTAGCAACTTCTCCTAATGTTGGTTGATGACCCACGATCACTACGGTATTTTTCGAATCAGGCCAATTTGCAACAGCAAGAATGCTATTAACACTCGCGCCTGGGGCAATCTCTGCAGTGGTCAAAAAATTAGAGGTGAGTGCAGTTGCTGTTTGCTGGGTACGTTCAGTAGGGCTAACCATCACTAACGTATTTTTCGGTAATCTCGCTCTTAGCCAATCTGCCATGCGATTTGCTTGATCAAGTCCTTTCTTAGTCAATCTACGCGCAGTATCCGGAAAACCATCTTCTGCTTCTGCATGTCGCCACAAAATCAAGTCCATAATGTTTTTTACCTAAAAATTCCGCCGATACTTAATTTTGTAATTCGTTAAGCAACACCTCTGGGCAATAACCAGGATGCTGAATAATAATTAATTTTTGCCTTGATTTATCACCACGTTTTAATATGACCCGGCTAATAGGCACACTAAAACGCTTAGCAAGAAATTTTACCAGTGCTGTATTCGCTTTTCCTTCTATCGGCGCCGCAGCCAGCTTTATTTTAAGAGAATTCCCATATAGTCCTGCTATTTCAGTATTTTTCGCGCCTGTCTGTACGTGTACATTAAGAATAAGGTTATTCACATCATCATAGTAATACCACTTCATAATATTCATTAGCAACTACTGCAACATGGCTGTAATTTCCATATGTACTCCCGCAACTATCATGAGCAGTAACTGAATGATGATCAATACAAACAATGGAGACAGATCAACATTGGCTATGGGAGGTATATACTTGCGGAAAACGTTCAAGAATGGGCGTGTAAAACTATCTAATATAGGTGCCAATGGGCTATGGGGATTAATCCAGGATAATACGGCTTGCATAATGATCATCAACAATAAAATATAAAGTGTCGTTTTAATAATTTCGACAATGCCTAACAATCCCATCACGCCAGATGCAGTACCAATATTGGCTCCAAAATCATAACCCTGCACCAAAAAGACGCTGGTCACAATAATACATTCGAATATCCAAGCCAAGATTAACGTCGATAGATCAAGCCCGCCCCAACCAGGAATAATACGCCGTGCTGGGCGTACAATAAAATCAGTTACCGCAATCAGAAATTGAGATACCGAATTGTAGTAAGGAACACGCAATAATTGAAAATAAAAGCGCAGCAATAATGCTAACGAGAATAAACCCAGTATCGTGTCAAGAAGAAAAATTAAGATCTGATTGGACATAAAATTTTTCCAGAAAACAATAATTAATAATAACCTGTAAATTACCCATTGGCTTCACCAAGACTAAATTTTACTGAACTCATTGCTCATTTCCTGAGAACGCTGGTTTGCCGCATGAATGGCTGCTACGATCTTACACTTAATATCATTTTTTTCCATCATCCGAATTGCTTGCTCGGTTGTTCCGCCTTTGGAAGTGACGCGGGCCCGCAGTGTGATCGCATCTTCATCACTTTCACTGGCCAGCTTACTGGCACCTAGAAACGTTTGTAAACTTAACTGTTTCGCCTGAGCAGGCGTTAAGCCGAGTTCTATTCCTGCTTGCTGCATGGCTTCAATAAAATAAAAAACATAAGCAGGGCCGCTTCCTGAAATCGCAGTGACGATATGAAGCATTTCTTCCTTTTCAAGCCATAATGTTGTACCCACCGCAGCAAGAATCGATTCGGCACTGGCCTTATCTTGCTCACTGACACTCGCGGCAGCAAATAGTCCCGTTACTCCGGCCCGCACCAGCGAAGGTGTGTTTGGCATTGCACGTACGACTTTCTGATAACCTTCTAACCAGCGAATAATATCTACAGTAGAAATCCCCGCTGCAATCGATATAACCAACTGATCTCTTAACAATGGCGCAAGTTTCTGTGCAAGCTGAAAGAGTTGTTGGGGTTTTACTGATAACAAAACTACATCACTGGCAATCGCTTCAAGGGTAAGATCTGGAAAGACTGAAATCCCAAATGCTTGATTTATCTTGTTACGATTCTCCACATTAATCTCTATCACACGAAGCTGTTGTGCACTGTAGCCGCGCTGTAGGAGCCCCCCAATCAATGCGGAAGCCATATTACCGCCCCCAATTAATGTAATATTCATAATATTCCCGTTATTATGCCATTCAAGACATCGTTTAATTAATTAATAATTTGATAACTCAGCAATTCACGTGAAAAACTTCAGTGTCAAATAAATCGATTAATGCTGACAACTGGGACAATAGAAACTTGATCGCTCATTTTGTTTGAATTGCTTGATCGTATGATTACATTTCTTGCAACCCTGACCTCCACGTCCATAAACCTCGTAGTAGTGCTGAAAATATCCCGGATTCCCATTGCTGTTAACGAAGTCTCGCAGACTGCTTCCTCCCGCCTCGATCGCTTGTTGCAATATTTGCTTAATCGCTCGAACCAGTTTTTCATAACGCATGATACCAATTCTACCTGCAGCTATCTTTGGATTTATTCCTGCGTGAAACAACGCCTCATTCGCGTAAATATTACCAATACCCGCAACCACATGACTATTCATCAATGTCTGTTTAATACTCACGTAGCTTTTCCTCGTTTTTTCCAATAACCACTGTGCATTAAAATCTGGTGTCAATGGTTCAGGTCCTAAATTAATTAAGAGCGGATGCTCAAAAATCTCTCCTGTATGCCATAATACGGCGCCGAAACGGCGAGGATCCCGCAATCTCAAAATGGTACGATCCATTAAAATCAAATCAAAGTGATCGTGCTTTCCGGGTGATTCAATGACTCCCGGAGATTGTGCCAGCAATATACGTAAACTCCCCGACATACCCAAATGAAAAATCAATGTCCCTGAGCTACAATTAAGCAACAAATACTTAGCTCGCCTGACTACTTTTTGAATCGTCAAACCCGTCATTATTTCTGCTAATCTATTCGGTATGGGCCAACGTAAACTGGGATTACGGACAATTGCACCTGCAATTATTTTTCCTTCAAGATAAGGCGCAATGCCTCGCCGTGTTGTTTCAACTTCAGGTAATTCCGGCATTATTGCAGTTTGCTGGTGTATGGATCGAGCAATCGGTTGCCTACATCAATGGGAAAGTGATAACCGATTCCATCCTCAGCGCGTAAAAAAACCACTTCGTTTTCATTTTGCAGAATTTTCAGGTTAATTTTCTGCTCGCTCTGTAAACTGATTGTCATAGCATTTACTTCGACAAGATCATCACTTAGCTTTTGTTCTTGTTCTAGTGTCACTTCACTTGCAACCGCTGTCTGCCACAAATGCACCCAGTCTCGCAATGTCTCTGCATCCAGCGCATTTTTGGAATCTCGATCAATACTGCTCCAATTCCCATTGCTTAATTCAACAATCAAATGATTGAGCTCCAGTTTAACCGGAATTTCATCGTGTGCCAGCACCTGGGAATTGATCAGATTGCCGGCATTCACAGGTACGGCAAGTGCGTAATGCGGCGAAATTAAGTAGACATAACCATTTGTTAATACATATTGTTGGTTCGTAATTGGCGCATACCCGCCTAACCCTATATATTCATTATCAAAATGTAATTGTATATGGGGCGGATCCAAACTATAGCGTGCAAGATCCTTCAATGGAAAACGATAATTACTATTAGCCGTTAAAATTTTCAGTATATCTTTAATCTTTTTTTCATTAGCCCGAATGTGTACGGGCTCAGTGAGATACCAGTGATTATCTTGTTGGTGAAGAACAATTTCTCTCTGCTGCCTTACAATGCGGACAGTATGTATTGCCCTGGCCGACTGTGCGGCAATTGTGTATTCCCGGACATTCTCAGTCTGTGGTTTAAAATACACAAACACCAGCAAGCCAACTATCGTGACAAGCATAATGATATTCAGACGTGCGTGATGGGTCATGATTCTCTTATACTTTTCTTCTGCGACTCCACCAAATGGTAAAGCCAGTTGCTAAAAAAAGCATCGGTAACAAAATTAAAAAAACCACAACTATTAGAGTAAGCTCAGATTCATCTAATATCAGGTTATTATCTAGTGTTGCACGTGGTTGAATGACGATTAGCTCCTCATCTCCCGTCAGCCAATTGATCAAATTAATACCAAAATCTAAATTACTGCCATTACCCAAATAGGAATTTGCAAGAAAGTGTCCACTACCCACCACAACAATGCGTTGCTCACGATCTTGAATATTGCGACTCAATGCCGCAGCGACACTAATCGGACCAGCCACATCAATTGACTGATCATAAGTAATTTCTTTATCAAGCTCTCCAATTTCCACCCACCCTTGCTGCGCTGCATCAACTAGGGAAACACTCTGCCATTCGGTATTTTCATTAATTGTTATCTGGCGTGCAAATGGAAATACTGTAATATAATCAAAACCAGTGGTGATCGGATGTTGTCCGTAACTTGCGCCTAAAGCAAAAGTAATGGGGGCTTTAAGTTGCTGCGCTTGGGGATCAACCACTACCCCCGGAGTAAGCGTTAAATGCAATTTTTCAGTCAAAGGCAATAAACCGCGCAATGATTCCTGATCAACTAACCACAACAAATTACCGCCCCGATCTATATAATTCAGTAACATGTCAACTTCACCAGGCATTAAATCAATCTGCGGAGAAGCAATAATTAATACACTTGTATTCATGGGAACTTCATGTTCAGTAGCAAAATTCAACCGTTGACTGATAAAACCATTGTTACGCAGTTGCTTCCCAAACTCTCCCAAATCGTAGTTAGCATTACCATCAAGCTTGCGCTCTCCGTGGCCACTCAGCGCCACAATCAATTTTTCTTCAGCACGTGCAAGTCGCATGAGTGCATTTGAAAATACTTGTTCATTGATTGTCGTAATATGCTCGCGCCTGTCATTAAAGGAGACTACCATTTCACCATTCATTTGCACACCGGCTTCCTGTGCCAACTTTGGCTGCTCGATTGGGTCTATAAAGGTCAGAAAAAGATCTGGCTTTACACGCTGATATAACGCCACAAAATCATTGATAATTTTTCGTATATCACCAGCTTCTATATGCTGTTCCGTAGCGTATGCGGTTACCTGGACTGGACCTTGCAATTTCTGCAGTATTTCTTGGCTTGCTTCACTTAAACTATTTCGTGCATTTTGACTAATGTCCCATTGCAATCGATTTTGTGCTGCGAAATATCCCAACAAAATAACCAGCAGCAATAACAAAATAGTAAATACCCTATGCTGAATTAAATAATGCAAGCGTAATTTGTTGTTGAGTATAGTCATTTGTCATTTAGTTCGTTACGACTAACCGCGTAAACGCTCGCCATCCAAGTGGCGAATCGTTAGGATCAGAAATGTTGCTATGAATAAAACAAAATAGGCGATACTAAACGTATCAATCAATCCTTGATTAAATCTTTCGAAATGCCTTAGCAGTGAAATAGCCTGTAACCATTGATTATTTTCACCTGTAACCAGATCAACCAGCCACAATCCTAATAGCCCTCCTAAAGTAGCTATTGCAGCAATTGCCGGTTGCGCCGTCAGGCTAGAAATATATAAGCCGAACGCAGAAAAACTTGCGGCAGTTAATAACAAGCCGATGGTATTACTGATTATCAAACCAAAATCGAGATCCCCTCCCAACAATAATGAAATAGACAAACCTACAATCAAAATAATAGCCATTGAAAAAAAAACCATTAAGCCAAGAAACTTGCCGATGACGATATCTGTTATGGAAATAGGTGCTGACATCAACAATGTTAGCGTATGATAACGACGCTCTTCTGCTATCAAGCGCATGGATAATAAAGGTGTAACCATAAGCAACACAATAGCTGCCATCGCAAACACAGGCAAAGTAATGATTTCTGTAACTCCAGGGGGATTTGCAATTTGTAACAATTGCGATTGTATTTCTAGAAACCCATCCAGTCGCCCCAAAAAAATCCACGTCAATATTAACTGCAAAAGTGTCAATAGTATCCACGCGAGTGGAGAGGTAAAAAACATCTTTAATTCTTTACGAATAATTGTGCCAATCATTTTCTATTTCTCAATCATCTCGTTTTATCAATCCTCATCCCGTTTTATCAATCCTTGTGTAAGCTGCGTAAATATCATCTCCAGATTAGTCTCTTGTTGTTTCAACTCTGTTATCGCTTGGTCGAATACTACACTGCCCTTGCACATGATTTGCACTCTATCGCAAATGCTTTCAACTTCGGACAATATATGTGTTGACAAAATCACACTACTGGAATTACCTAATTCTCTAATCAATTTACGAATTTCACGTATCTGATTAGGGTCCAGGCCCACGGTCGGCTCATCTAAAATAATGACATCCGGACTATGAATGATAGCTTGTGCAATACCAACTCGTTGCTGAAAACCCTTTGACAATGTACCGATCAAATGCCTGCTGCGATCTTCCAAACCACATCTCTGCTTGATTCCATCTAATTTCTGACCAATTTCATATGTATCAATACGGTGCAACCTTGCCGCAAACACTAAATATTCGTCAACAGTCATATCTTGATAAAGCGGCGGAATCTCTGGTAAAAAACCTAAGTGCATCTTAGCTTCTTGTGGGTTACTTAGTAAGTCGATACCACAAACCTCAATACTACCGGCACTGGGAGCAAGATTACCTGTGAGCATGCGCATCGTTGTTGATTTGCCCGCTCCATTAGGCCCCAACAGCCCCAATACTTCACCTCGCTTTAATTCTAGATTAATATTACACACTGCAACATAACTGCCATAATTGCGGCACACATTCTGCGCTAATATCGTTGTAGCACTTGTCATTGATTTTTTATCCTCATTATCCCAAACATACAAATGATTATCCGAACTTACGCATAATCCTCAATAATATTCAATTGTTAATTTTAATCGATTTGGATTTGTGATTTATATGATATATATGTTGCAATTTAACAACACTTGGCCTGCTAAAACACAAACAAAAAAACTGATAATCGAACACGAATAGCCTTGAAGTAGTAAAATAGGCCAGGAAAAATATTTGAAGGTGGTGTAATTTTACACGTCTAACCTGTAGCAGAAATTTTAGAATCGCAGCTTTTATTAAAAGGATAACAGCATGAAGAAAATATCAATCCCAAATCCCCTCATTGCAATGATCTTTGCATCAGTATTTTTTTCTGGCGCAACATTGGCACAAATGTCACTTGTTGATCAAGACCTTACAATAAAGAAACCTGAGGCTTATGGTGTCGATGATCGTGGTGTAGTTACAAGAAACACAACTGGTCTATGTTGGCATACTGGATACTGGACTCCAGCTATGGCTATTCCAGAATGCGAACCCGATCTGGCCAAAAAAGTAGAAGTAGCAGCTCCTCCGCCACCGCCACCACCTGCTCCAGCACCTAAGAAAGTATCATTCTCGGCAGATGCGCTCTTTGATTTTGATAGTGCAAAATTAAAACCAGGTGGACATGGCATACAAACTTTGAATGAATTTGCGGATGGAATTAAAGGTCTCCACTATGATCGTATTACTGTTGTAGGCCATGCCGATCGTATTGGTTCTGACAGCTATAACCATAAACTTTCTCATCGCCGCGCAGATGCCGTCAAAGCGCATTTGATTTCAAGAGGCATTGATCCCAACAAAATCATTGCTTCAGGAAAAGGCGAAACAGAACCTGTGACTGGCAATACTTGTCATGGTCATGGCAAAGCATTAAAAGAGTGCCTTGCACCTGATCGCCGCGTCGATATTGATGTTGAAGGCATGAAATAAATAATAGTTTTTTAATCTTAAAAAGCCCTGTAATGTTTACAGGGCTTTTTTGTATTTTCTGTCATTATGAATGATCGTATCAAGGCAGACACAATCATTGAAGCAAAATGGATCATTCCCGTTGAACCTGATAATGTTGCTTTAACTGACCATGCAATTGTCATCAGTAACGGAATTATCGAAGATATTCTCGCCATTCCGGAAGCCAAGCTCCGTTATCACTCGCAGCAAACAATTACATTAAATAATCATGCATTAATTCCTGGACTGATTAATCTGCACACTCATGCAGCTATGACACTTCTAAGAGGACTTGCTGATGACCTGCCACTCATGGAATGGCTTAATAATCACATTTGGCCGATTGAACGCCAACATGTTAATGGCCAATTTGTATATGATGGAACCAAACTAGCTTGTGCTGAAATGATCAAGGGCGGCATTACTTGTTTTAATGACATGTATTTTTTCCCTGAGTCCGGCGTTGAAGCGATCATTGCTTCTGGAATGCGGGCTGCAATTGGCATAGTTGTCATTGATTTTCCCACCGCTTATGCAAGTGATACGGATGACTATCTCAACAAAGGTCTAGCCTTGCGTGATCAATATCACCAGCACCCACTTCTATCGTTCTGCTTTGCACCACACGCGCCTTATACTGTCAGCGACGAAGCCTTTAATCGTATTCTGACGTATGCAGAGCAGCTCAATGCACCCATCCATATTCATTTACACGAATCTTCGGATGAAATTCGTATCAATCTCGAATCTACCGGCATGCGACCCATTGAACGTTTACATCAACTTGGACTAGTGGGTCCCAATATGATTGCCGTGCATATGGTACACCTGACAGAACAAGAGATTAAACTCGTACATGACTATGGCTGCAATATTGCACACTGCCCATCATCCAATCTGAAACTTGCGAATGGCTTTGCACCAATTCCATCATTTTTAAACCAAGGCATTAATGTCGGCCTCGGCACCGATGGCGCTGCCAGTAACAATCGCCTGGATATGTTCGAGGAGATGCGCCAGGCTGCATTACTTGCAAAAGCCACCGGTGGCATGGCCGACATTCTGCCTGCCAATCAGACTTTGAAAATGGCTACTTTAAACAATGCTAATGCCCTGGGATTGGGTGATAAGATTGGCTCGTTGGCTATTGGCAAGGCTGCTGACATTACCGCAATTAGCTTCACGGATCTTGATCTAGCGCCTTGCTATAATCCAATTTCTCATTTAGTTTATACAGCAAGCCGAGAACACGTAAGTCATGTGTGGGTAAATGGTAAAATGTTGCTCCAGGAAAGAGAGTTAATCACGCTAAATCCGCTTGAACTGCAACACCGCTCAGAATTCTGGTATAAACGTATCAAAACGACATCAAAATAGTGAGCATAAAAAGAAGGAACACACATGGAAAATGATGGCATCAATGCGGATCCGCTAGAACTCGAGAAATTCAGCCAACTTGCGCACCGCTGGTGGGATCCGAATAGCGAATTCAAACCCCTGCATGAAATTAATCCACTACGTCTCAATTACATTGCTGAACTGGCTGGCGGATTGGAAGGCAAAGCAGTATTGGATGTTGGTTGCGGCGGTGGTATTTTATCTGAAGGCATGGCATCCATAGGAGCTCATGTAACCGGTATTGACCTGAGCGACAGAGCACTTAAAGTTGCCAAACTGCATCTACTGGAAAGTGGATATCACGTTGATTACCGTAAGATTACCGTAGAATCCCTGGCGGCAGAACAACCACAACACTACGATATTGTTACGTGCATGGAAATGCTCGAACATGTACCCGACCCCATGAGCGTTATTCGTTCATGCGCTCAACTCGCCAAACCGAATGGATGGGTTTTCTTCTCAACCATTAACCGTAATCCGAAAGCTTATTTGTTTGCCATTATTGGTGCTGAATACATCTTAAAGCTATTACCGCGTGGCACACACGAATACGCTAAGTTTATTAAACCCTCGGAACTGGCGCGCATGGCCCGTAATGCAGGTCTCACACAGGAAAAATTGATCGGTATGACCTACAACCCAATTACAAAAGTCTATGCCCTGGGAGATGATACCGATGTTAACTACATTGTAGCTTATCGTTGCTGAATCAGAATTAGGCTAAGTCAATGATTAAAGCAGTCCTTTTCGACTTTGACGGAACACTCGCCGATACCGCGCCTGATCTTGGCCATGCTCTTAACCGGCAACGTACTGCACGCGGTTTGTCTGAATTATCCATCGCACAAATTCGTCCGCAAGCTTCCGCAGGTTCCCGAGGATTACTCGGATTAGGTTTCAATATTAAACCGGGTGATGACGGTTATGAATCAATGCGTGATGAATTCCTTGCTTTCTATACACAGCGCCTGTGTCATGATACGTGCCTGTTTCCAGGTGTTGATGAACTGCTTGAGCAACTGGAAAAACGCAATCTTCCGTGGGGTATCGTGACTAACAAACCCGCACGTTTCGCGCATCCATTGATCCAAAAGCTTGGCTTGGCACAGCGCGTAGCATGCATCATTTGTGGTGACGAAATCGCCAATACTAAGCCTCACCCGGAGCCACTTCTAAGCGCCAGTAGCAAAATGGCCATCTCTCCTACTCACTGTATTTATCTCGGAGATGATATACGCGATGTACAGGCCAGCCTGGCAGCAGGCATGCAACCCATCGTGGCCCGCTACGGTTATCTAGGTAATGATCAACCGCCTGAAACTTGGGGCGCCCGATACCTAATCGACCACCCCAAAGAATTACTGGCTTATTTATAATCAAGCTTGGCAATTCTGTTACACTAGCTGATGCATAAGGCTTGAACTTTTTTATTTGATTATCATCTTATGCACACCTATTACGAATACCGGGGACGATCTGGTTTCGACGTGGGTTGCAAAGCAGCGCAGGGCATACCGAGGATCAGATTACCTCGTAAATCCATCTGAAAACAATAGTCGCAAACGACGAAAACTACGCTTTAGCCGCTTAATTCGGCTAGCCTCTGCACCGGTGGGCCTCAACGCCGGGTCTGGCAACAGACAGCAGAGTCACTAACGAGGATCGCGTTCAGTAGGGTCACTTTACAGAACGTTAAACGTAAGGTGACTCGCTTGTCATCAGCCTGCCGGTTGGCGGTTGCCAGGTTAAAACAAATAATTTGGCTAAGTATGTAGAACTGTCTGTAGAGGGCTTGCGGACGCGGGTTCGATTCCCGCCGTCTCCACCAATAACAAAACCCCAACCGTTCTCGGTTGGGGTTTTTTCTTGCCCGATCGCACCGGTTCCCGCGTGTTGTTGGGGGTTCCTGCGAACACCTGCGGACTTCGCCAGCCACCCGAATCGCCCGCTCCAGGCCACATTCCACTCTCTCCTGGCCATTCCTCGCTCCGACCTCGCTCCCCGAAAGTGGCCCGAAGTCCGCAAAGGCCGCAACGCAGACCCCTACAGATCAAAGACTTACGCGCGGACGAATCAATCGGTTGGATTGCAGCATTGGATAGCAAAGGAAACTGCTTGTGTTGTGTTATGTCGGTATATATTGACATCTACCGACGTAATGCAACATCATGGCGGCATGGAAACTTCGCATCAGACCATTCTGAATCTCGCCGCCCAGCGCGGCCTGATACGCCCGCGCGACCTCGATGCGCTGGGGCTGCCCAGTGTCGCCCTCACTCGGCTGGTTCGGCAGGGCCTGCTCGTCCGTGTGGGTCGGGGTCTATATGCCCGTCCTGATCGCAGCGTATCCGAGCATGGCACGCTGGCCGAGGTGGCACGCAAACACCCGCAAGCCATCGTCTGCCTGCTGTCGGCTCTGCGGGTGCACGACCTCACCACGCAGTCACCGTTCGAGGTCTGGCTCGCCATTCCCAACAAGGCTCGTGCGCCGAAGATGGATTACCCGCCGCTGCGCATCGTGCGCTTTTCTGGCCCCGCGCTGACCGATGGGATTGAAGAGCAACAGATCGATGGCGTGACCGTGCGCGTGACCAACATTGCTCGCACCGTGGCCGACTGCTTCAAGTTCCGCAACAAGATCGGCCTCGATGTGGCGATGGAAGCGCTGCAGGAAGCCTGGCGTGCCAAGCGCATGAGCATGGACGAACTCTGGCGCTATGCCACGCTGTGCCGCGTGGCCAATGTGATGCGCCCCTACATGGAAAGCCTGTCATGAACCAGCGCATCACAATGCTCTCGGTGGACGCATGCGAGGCTCAGCAGGAAAAGTGCAGCCATCGAAGGATGAACAATGACTGAAAAGCCCATGCGAACAGAGCGAGAGGTCTTTGCAGATCTGGCTGCGATTTGCTTCCAGCCTGGCTACGTGCACGCAATAGCCCACATATGCTTCCGTGACAACGTGATTCTCCACGCAGGTGACATGAAGGAAGCCGATATGAGGAAGATGTTCTCTCCCTCGCGGCTCATCCGAACGGAGATCAATACCTTGCTCGGCTTGATGATCAAGGCCGATATCGACTGGACCTTGCCTGCACCGAGGACTCTGCAGGAATACATGGATGCAACGGAGAAACTCCTTGAGGAGTTACACCATTGTCTGTCTGGGGAATTTTGGTCCGGTCTAACCAAGGAAGCCGTGGAAGGTGGCTTCAACCCGTTTGAGCGGGGGGAGGTGTTGAGAGAACCGATTTTCTACAGCGGTGAAGCGGCCTACATCTTTCAGTACCTTGATCTGGCGACTCGTAAATACGCAGCCGATTCGAAATGGCTGCAAGCAAACCGCGGCTTTACCATCGATCACGCCACACGTGTCGCGAAAGCAGTAGAGGGCGTCCATGCTGACCGCTTTGACTCAATTCGTGAGCGAATGCGAAAGCAGCATCCTGACGAGTGGACAATGCTCCCTCTTTTCTCATTCACTGCCGATGAAATTGCAGCAAAGGCGAATCTTGCTACCGACATTGTGGAACGAGTGCTCGGGGCATTTGAACTGCCATCAACAGAGCGCAATGAAGGATTCAACGCACTGCACGACTTCAACGTCATTACGGCCATGCCACTGCTGCGGATGCCAAGCGGAGAGTTCCTATCACTGCAGTCATACTCACTTGCCGAGGCGATATACGAAGCGCCCCATCATTGGATGTATCAGGACGAGGCATATCGTCCAACACTCTCGAAGAACCGTGGCGACTTCACTGAAGATTTTGTAGCCGAGCGACTCGGCTTGGTCTTTGGGAAGGATCGTGTTCATTTGAATGTAGATATCTTCAGGACCAAGGCAACAAAGGTATCTGATGTAGACGTGCTTGTCGTTTGGGGCAATCGGGTCATCATCGTTCAGGCAAAATCAAAGCGCCTCACGCTTGAGTCGAGAAAGGGAAATGATCAGGTTATTCGCAGCGACTTCCAGAAGGCGGTACAGGTTGCCTATGACCAAGGTGCCGCTTGCGCTAAAAGCCTGATCGAGAAGGGATGCAGGCTCGTGGCCGCTGATGGGCGCGAGGTCGTACTGCCGGATGAAATCAAGGAGATTTACATCTTCTGTGTCGTCAGTGATCACTACCCAGCTTTGAGCTTTCAGGCACGGCAATTCCTGAAGACAGAATCCATTGATCGGGTACAAGCGCCGTTGGTTATGGACGTGTTTGCTGTGGATGCCATGACCGAAATGCTTCAGTCGCCCCTGCAGCTTCTTAGCTATGTGAACCGACGGGCCAACTACGCTGAGCAACTCATGGCATCGCAGGAACTAACGATCCTTGGCTATCACCTGACGAAGAACCTGTGGGTGCAGTCTGACGTTAACCTGATGCATCTGTGCGATGACTTTTCGGCCGGGTTAGACATTGCGATGGCGGTGAGACGAGCTGGCGTGCAAGGGGCAGCCACACTCGACGGCGTTCTGACTCGATTTGGGAAGACGACGGTTGGGCGAATAGTGAAAGAAATAGAAGCTCGACCAGACTCTGCAACTATTGATCTCGGCTTCCTGCTCCTAGCAATGAGCGAGCAGGCTGTGACGGAAATGAGTCGCGCTGTAGACAAACTGGCTGCTCGGACTCGTGCTGATGGCCAGGTGCATGACGTCACGTTTGGGTTTAAAGAAGGCTCAGGCATTACCTTCCACTGCACTGATGAGCCATCAAACGTAGCTGGCCCTCGACTGGAGTCATACTGCACGCTTCGTAAATACCGGGAGAAAGCTTCGCAGTGGTTTGGTCTCTGCATGACTTCAACGGGCCCAGACGTGCGATTCGGTGTCTCGCTGGTCTTCCCGTGGAATCAAGATGAGCGGATGGATGAGAAGACCAAAGATATGAAGGAGCCAGTTCCGATCGACCAGGCTCTTCAGACACTGATGACGGGACGAAACCGAGCGCGCAAGATTGGCCGTAACGACCCCTGTCCTTGCGGCAGCGGGCGCAAATACAAGAAATGCTGCCTTAACCTTCACTAAGCTTAATTGCTCTCAACGCGCACAAGTCTTGCCCGCTGCTCATCCCACAGCGCCGGCGGATCGACCGCCAAATCGAACAATGTAATGTGGTTCGGCAGTGCGTCATCCAGGATGGCCGCCACAATATCGGGCGCCAGCGTCGTCAGGTTGACCATCCGGCTCACGTAGCTGTTGTCGATTCCTTCCCGCGCGGCTATTTCCTTCAGCGACTTCGCCTCGCCAGATTCCAGCATGGCCAGCCAGCGTCGGGTGCGTCTGCGCCGAGAAGATGAGCGGCGACTACGAGGGGCCGAAACGGCGTGAGGCCAAGCTGCGCAACCGAGCAGCACGCCGGACCCGATGGCTGCAGCGCAAGTGGCGAGTGTCCGCCAAGGGGAACAGCTTCCTGAACGTCGATGGGCACAACCTCGGCGTCCACATGAACAAGTTCAAACGGTGGGGCTACCGGATCGGCAGCCGGTTCAGCACCAGGACCTACGCGACCAAGGACGAAGCCAAGCTGGCGCTGTTCGATGACTTCTGGGCCGCGACCCAGGATGACGAGCGGCTGTGGGCCAGTGACTGATCAGGAAAATAGATTCGATGTCGCATAACGTACCCAGCAGCAAACCGCGAGACGGAAGCCCACTGCTCAAGGGCAAAAGGCCTGATTTGATCGAACTGATAGCGGCTACGCTTCATTCAGTAAAGGCGTATGACTTGCCGGCGGAATGCGAGCGGCTCGGATTGGCTAGCGGGACAGGTAGCGAAGCGCACTCCAGCAAGCGCGTGTACGTGCGAAGCCGTCTCCAAGGACTGAACAACGATCAGCTTCTCCAACTAGCACGCCAAGTCGAGCAGGATCACGTCAGTTTTTCGCTGAGCGAATTCCTTCGACTGCTGGACGAGTCGAGCGACGGTCAGACAGTCACTGAACTCACGCGGCGCTCGATCCTCAAGGTGCTGAACGACGTGGATCTCTTCGGCGAACTCCCGCTTGTCGAGCAATTGTCGAAGATCTGGCCATTACCCGAAATGCGTGGCACGGGCTTCGAGGCAAACTTGGAGGAGTCCGTCATACGGCACTGCGTAAACAACGACGACTGGACCAACGCTGAATTGCTTGAGGTGGTGGGCGCACTGAACTGCTCCCGAAAACTGTTCTTCAAGTTGCTTGAGGCGATCGTCTCTCCGAATGCCCGCAGAGGAAAGGAGCAGACGCAACTCGTTGAGACACTGAATACTCTCCTCAAGGCGGACGGCTTCCAGCTTAGGCCATCGGGGAGCATCTCAGGACATTCGGCGTTCGCGGTGAATCGAATCAGTGGTGGCGTATCTGGCGCGCCCAAGAATTTGATCTTCGCGTCAACAGGTCCGAAGCCCGAGATCGTCATCCAGGATGCCATCAACAACGACATCCGAATCGTAAGGAATGAAGAGCACTGCCTCGTGTACGACCGCCCGATTCAGGCCAACGGGTTTACCAAGGAGGAGATGCTCTCGTGGTGGAAAGAACGGCAAGGCATCCAGGACGAATCAGATGCACGACGATCGCTTTCTCAACGTCTGATGGCATCCCTCGCATCGGACGGAGAACGAAACGTATTCAGCGTCTACTACCGGGCATTCAAGGATCTCGGCGATAGGCTGCCAGCCCTCATTCCGCAGGTCTATCTGCATTACGACCCATACACGCTCGCACAGCTCGGCGGGGTTGGACGCTTGTCTCGGCAACGCATGGACTTCCCACTCCTGTTCAGCGACGCAGGCCGTGTGGTCGTCGAGGTTGACGGATCTCAGCACTTCGCCGAAGACGGGAAGCCATCCCTCGCCAGGTACGCGGACATGGTGGCGGCCGATCGTGACCTCCGGCTCGCCGGGTACGAGGTCTATCGTTTCGGGGCCAACGAGCTCACCGGCCACGGGTCGGCTGAACGGATCGAAGCATTCTTCCGGCGCTTACTTCGGAAGCACGCGGTCCTTCCCGGAGCCGGTTCGGCTGAGTGAAGTCATGCCAACCGATCCGGAGTTGCGGACGTGGGTTCAATTCCGCAAACGGGAATCGAACTGGCGTCCTGGCTTAGGCACTTGGCTGATGACCTCGGCCGGGCAGAACTGGTAGGATTGTCGGCAGTTGGGGCTGGATTCCGCACCTTTCCGCAGGAGTTCGCAGCGGTTCTAAGGCGCTGAGTTACATAGGTTTGGCGCAGGGTTCCACCCCACCACCAATAAGCGGTCTAATCGAGACCACTCAAGACCAACTAAGACCCATAAGAAACAGGGTGTTAGTTGTGTTTCCAAAGAAGACCGATTAGTCTCTATAGGTCTTCATAGGCCTCGATTGTGGCACAAAAATGACACAAAATTGCCACAAGTCATTTTTGCCGATGAGCGCACCGCAGCATATGGAACAGAAAACTGCCGCCGCATGCGACAGCATATTTTCACCGAGCTTTCCCCCATTGCCGGAGACCTGGCCGCCCGCTACATCAAAACCGCCGAGCGTTTCAGTTTCGAGCAAGCCAACCATGAACTGCTGGATATTTACAGCCAGCTGCGCATCGAAGATCTGAATCTATGCGGCGATAATGAGGAATTGTTCGAAGCCGCCAAGCGCTTTGCCGGAAAATGTCAAACAGCCCGCGCCCGTGCGCAATCTCCAGCCGATGCCTATCAAGCCTGCCTGCGCATCGTCGATCACTATCAAGTCAAACGGCCATCCATCAAAGGCGACGATATCGAACCGGCCTTGAATCGAATGTGTTGTCACCGCTGGTGGTACCGAAGAATCCAGATATTGCGCCTGCGCAAGATCGAAACCATTGCCCGCAATATCGAGCTCGTCAACCGCCTGCGCGGCACCTATGCCAGCGATTACACCATTCATGTTAAGCGCAAACAAAAGGAACGAAACCGGCTGCACCTGGCCTCGAACTTCGTATGCAACCAGAACGGCGAGATTTTTTCCCTGCAGAACCTAGCCGACCGTTCAGTATCCAATCCGGCTGTTCGCCGTGCCGAATTGATGACTCGTATCCGTGGTTTTGAAATGGTCGCCAATCATCTAGGACACGTTGGAGAATTCTGTACGCTCACCACACCATCGCGCATGCACGCCTGTCTGCATACCGGCGCTGCCAATCCACGCCATGACGGCACTACTACCCTGGAAGCGCACCAATATCTGACGCATCTTTGGGCGCTGATCCGCGCCGAACTCGATAGGCAAGACATCCGCCCTTATGGTTTCCGTGTCGTCGAACCGCACCACGACGACACCCCGCATTGGCATTTGTTGCTGTTCATGCCGGATAAACACCGCGAAGCTGTACGTAAGGTCATGAGCCATTATGCGCTTCTGGATAGCAGCAATGAACCCGGCGCATTGAAGCACCGCTTCAAAGTGGAACCCATCGATCCAGCCAAAGGCTCAGCAGTCGGTTACATTGCCAAGTACATCGCTAAGAACATCGACGGCTATCAATTGGAGCAAGACTTATACGGTAACGATGCGATTCAAGCGGCTGAACGCATCACCGCTTGTGCCAATACCTGGGGTATCCGCCAATTCCAGCAGATCGGCGGCCCCAGCGTCACCGTCTGGCGGCAACTGAGAAAACTCGACAAATGCGACGACCCGGAACTGGAAGCGATCCGCCAATCGGCAACTGCCAGCGACTGGGCGGCCTTCATGCTGGCGATGGGCGACCCTGAGACCCCGCACAACCGGCAAGCCATCAAACCGCTCTACGATGAAAGCAAAACCCTCAACCAGCAGACCGGCGAAGTGTATTCACCGCTGACCGGGCGCTATGGTGACGCTGCACCGTTACGGGTGGCCGGTATTGTTTGGAAGGGATTGGGTTATAGCACACGTAAGCATGTCTGGATGCTTTTCACGGCGGACAGCGAGGACGTGACATCACGGAGCGTGGCGCAAGACGCGCGCACGTCATGTCGCGCCGCAGCTGTTTCTCTTGGTGTTGAATTCAAGAAAGTTTGTCCGGAAATAACAGAAATGGGCAAGCAAAAAAGCGTGGGCTATGCCATCACCGAAAAACTAGGTAGTTTTTGGGCTGTTGTGATGGGCAAGCACAGGGTCGCTGACAAAGGCATGATTGCAAGCCAATCTGAAGTTGAACGTCATGTCGCTGACCATGTAGCCGGTATTGAAAAGGAGGAGAAAAAATGAACCACTCCGATCGGCTACTGGTGACAATCAAGAAATGCGCGGAATTAACGAGTTTGACAGAAAACGCCATACGACAGTATCTAAAGAAAGGACATTGGAGAAAAGGAATTCACTGGTTTAAATCTGCAAATGGCAGAATTTTCATAAGCATGAAGGCTGCAAATCTATGGATGCAAGGCAAAGAGGCATAACAATCCGCGGCAAAAGCGCCCAGATATCGTTCACCTATCATGGTGTACGTTGCCGCGAGTTAATACCCATACCGCCAACCAAAACCGCGCAAAAGGAACTGGCGCTTAAGTTGCAATCCATCAAGTACGAAATCAAAATAGGCACTTTTGATTATCTTCGTCATTTTCCCTATAGCAAGAAAGCGCACGAATTCCGCAAAACCCGTCCGGATCGTTACACTATTGGCGAAGCATTAAAAAACTGGTTACAGCGCAACCAAGTCAAATTGCAACCCAGCACGCTGCAAGACTATAACAGCGCCATCTATCACCATCTGATTCCAACCTTCGGCGAACTAACCATTGCCGAACTAACGGCCAGCAAAGTCAAGGAATGGTTGTCTGAACTCCCCTGCTCCAACAAACGCAAAAGCAACATCCTGACCCCGCTGCGTCAAATGTTTGAAGAGCTATATCACGATGAGGTCATCGACAAGAACCCGCTGACAAGAGTTAAAAACCTTCCAGCCGGAACTCGCGAACCCGAACCTTTTACGCAGGAAGAAATCGCCAGGATATTGAACGAGCTGACAGGCCAAGCAAGAAATCTGATTCAGTTTGCTTTTTATTCGGGACTGAGAACTTCCGAACTCATCGCTCTACGTTGGCAAGATGTCGAACTTGAACAAAACCGGATATTTGTCAAACGGGCGCATGTCCGCGGCCAATTGAAAGAAACCAAAACAAAATCGGGAAAAAGGGAAGTCATGCTGCAATCGCAAGCCAAAGAAGTGCTGCTCGATCAGCTAAATTTTACCGGGAAACTCAATGAAGCCGTTTTTCACGATCCACACACTAACAAGCCTTGGAAAAACGATCAGCCGATTCGCAAGAATGTTTGGATACCGGCACTAGAAAAAGCCGGTATCAAATACCGTAACCCATATCAAACCCGACACACTTTCGCTTCCATGCTGCTTTCGAGAGGTGAAAATCCCCTCTGGGTTGCTCAGCAAATGGGTCATAAGGATTGGGGACAGATCATCAAGATTTATGGCCGATGGATTCCGCAATCAAAATGAATGATCTTATAAATGCTGCTCAATATCCATGCGGCCATGCAGGATACGGACAATTTCAATTTGATCTTTGCCCTTATGGCGATAAAAGATCAAATGCTTACCAACACCATATTTATAATAGCCTTCACGAATATCATCGCATGCACGCCCTATTTCCGGTTTGTCAGCAAGATCATGAAAGGCTGTATCAAGTTGAGTCAGATAGCGCGCTTGTTGCGTCCTTCCCCATTGCTTCCGTGTATAACGGCCAATCGAGAGCATATCGGATCTTGCCTTTTGGGTGAGGGTGAATGATCCCATCTAACCTTCACGTTCCAATTCATCCAGAATGCCTTGCAAAGAATAGTCAGACGTACTGCTTTGTTCACCTTCAATCAAAGCATGGCGCAATGCTTCCAACTTGGCTTCGCGCTCCTCGAGCAAACGTAACCCCGCCCGTATAGCTTCGCTGGCCGAGCCATAACGCCCGGTTTCAATCTGGTGCGCCAGAAATTTCTCGAAATGTTCACCCAGCGTCACGCTGGTATTTTTTTGTACCGGCATAAAAGCCTCCATGCAAAACTCGCCAATATTTGATTATAATATTTATTGGTACTTTAGAACAAATTAACATCAGAGGTAATCAACTATGAACATCAAACCAATCAGAACTGATACCAATTATCGCGCGACATTAACGGAAGTTGAAGCACTAATGATGGCTGAACTCAACACGCCGGAAGGTGAAAAACTGGATGTTCTGGTGACACAGGTTGAAGCTTACGAACACAAACAATTCCCTCTCGATCTGTCTGATCCCGTTGGAAGCCATCAAATTTGCAATGGAGCAGAAAGGATTAACGATAAAAGACCTGGAACCGATGATTGGAAAAAGTAACCGTGTCTATGAAGTCTTAAACCGCAAGCGTGCATTAACGCAAAAAATGATTCAGAAACTACACCAGCAACTAGGCATTCCTGCTGAGTCTTTGATAAAACACTGCACCTAAATCTTCAATACATTAACCACCTAGTGCTAATTGTGATTTGTGCCCTTAATGTCTCACCAAGACAGATAAATATGGGCACTGGCGAACCATTATTTTGCTATCTTAATTTATTATTTTTACTGGTAATTTTATCTGTGGTAGAGAATTACCATCAATATCCTTTAGTCGCCATTCTTCCGGTTCACGGCCAATATGAATTTCAAATCGTGGATAATCAATATCAAGTGGGCCATGCGTATCCTTATCATTCAACACATGTTCGTGTATGTGCCATATTAGCTTTGTATCGTCTTCGGCAAATTCTATCCAACCAAAAACATTCCACTGAGCAATCATATTTTGTTGAATATAATAGTTTGCAATGTATAGAACTGTGCTTCGATCCACAGGTTTATTAAATTTTAGAAATACTTTTTTGAGATCAGCCGTAGATATTTTTTGATCTTTCTTAGGATAATAATCTATTAACTGAAAATCACTACGTTCTGTTTCAAATCTTTTAGGAAGTTCTGTTTCAGAATTTTTAGGAAGAGTTACTTGGAAGAATCCCATCCGATCCATTACATTAGTCATAGTTGTACTCACAGCCTTGGTGGAAGCTGTTAAGTCGCCATCACTTCGATTGGCATCATAGTCTAATGGCGTAATCCCAAGCAGGTCTGATGGAATGTGGTGTTTTGAATCCCTCGGTTGAATAATGAAACATCGTTCCTTTCCGAGATACCCCATAAATAAGCCTAGCTCGAAGAGGACATTATCTCGGATTGCACCTTTTTCATTACCACGCATTATTATCAAATCGTCAGGAGTAAAAAGAAAAGCTGCATAATCTACGCTTCTGGTTAGCTCCAATAGCGTGTCAATATAATTTTGTGATGGTCTGGGTATTGCCCATATTACTGTTTCTGCTTGCCGATCAAGATTAACGTTAAGTGCTTCTGCGGTTTTTATAGATTCTGTAGATGATGCAATAAATATTCTTGGTTTTTTCTTCATAAGCTACTCTTTTTCAGATGGTTACGATTTTCTACAGTTAGGCTATTTTTTGATTAAAACCTTCCAGTTGTCCCGTTCAAGTAACACGGGGAGCTACAAATACATTTCATTAGTAAGCTAACAGAAAATTAATGCTTTTGCCACGAATAACCATATGATTATATGTGGCAGTACTCTTGATAGCTTTAGTAAATGAGTTTAGACTTAATCTCATTAACATTAGTATTCGTTTATATTAAGCTCGAGAAAATACCTAAAATGACACAAAAATAGCAGAGGTTAATACCAAATGATTGATATATTAGAAATAGACCAAGGTTCGATTTCCGCCGTTCCGCCAATAATACTCCCAATAACATCAAACACCGCCCTAAAGACGGTGTTTTCATTGGCATTCCCGCATACTGTGATTACCCATTAAACTTTTTTACGATCAAATAGCTCCATTCAGCAAGCGGCAGGCTTACGGCAAATAAGTTGCTTTGCCAGTTGCAATCTCAAAGAAAACGACTCTTATCTTCCACTACAGCATCTTGTATCGCTTATAGCGGCCATGAACTAACTGTGCGAAGACTTTTTTGCGTTATGTGCGTTGATTGCCGAGCATATTAGGAGAATCATTAATGACCCGGCGCTACTCCACAAATGATTCCTAACAGAACTAACTGGATCGGCAAGATGCTCCGGCAGCAAGTATGGTCTGAAGCACAGCTATTTTAGCCCGCGCTCAAGTCTTGATTCACTGGACTGTGATCGTGTATTTGAAGGTGTCGGGATCCAGTTGATTCAATGCTTTCCCACCGGTCTCCCCGTTCGGATACATGAGGTACGCGATTTTGGTTCGAGAATTCGGCAGGACAACGTCATGGGCGGTGTTGTAAGCAAGCCAATTCATTTCCCAGGCGCCGAATAGCCTTTTGCGCATCGCTACCACTTTCGGATCGTTGATTTGCAAATTGCCGGGCGGCTCTTCCAACACCACCTTGCGCACATCGGCGGGATCGACCGGCACCCAGCCTATGCCCTGAGCGAAGAATTCCGCGCGGCAGTGCTGTCCCTTGCTCGCATTGGTGCTACCGAGCCCGAGACTCTTGTAACCCAATTGCGAAGGCGCGACGCGTATCCCATAAATATCGCGAGCCGCCACGCCGACTGATCGCGCCAGGCCGACGAACAAGGCATTGAGATCGCCGCATTTGCCGCCGAAATAGCGCGTTTCCAGCATCGTCTTGATGTCGCCCCAGCCGCAACCCATGACCTTGGGATCGCGAAAAGTATTGTCCACAACCCATTCGTAGATCGCATGCGCTTTTTCGATATCGGTTTTGGCATGCCGGGTGATGTCTTGCGCGGTGTCGCGCACGATGCCATCGGTCGGAATGAGTTCTGTCGGCTCGGTGTAGAGTTTCATTTCGGCTTGCGACAGGCCGGGTGCATTTGCATTAAATCTGGAGAAATCCACGGTACGGTCACGTGTCGCGAAACGGCTAGTCACCTCGAGCACCGGGGCTTTCTCGCCTTCAATCCACTCCACATAGAGCATCTCCGTGCCATATTTTGGCTCGATAATGACGTTCATCCGTCCGTTGCCGGTCCATGTGTTGCCCAGCGGCGTATGCCAGTCAGTCTTGACCGTGTATGGCAGCGGAACCCAGGCACGTGAAACACCGGAAGGATTGGCAATTTCCAGTTTGGTGGCCAGTTCGAAAGTGCGCCAGCCCTCATTTTGTACAGCGGCAGCCACGCCGCGCACGGCTGGCAATCCGGTAATGAATGGGGTCGCAAGGGCAGCTTGCAGAAAAGTGCGTCGTTTCATTTAATCTCTCCAGGTTGAATGCATCCGGCCGGCATTGAGCCCCGACTAGCGGTGTACTGAACGAAGCGGGACAAATGCCGTGTGCCTGCTCGACAGCATTTAATACGCTTGTTTTTGGTATTGAAGATAATCAATGACATCGTTTTTTGAACCTTTAAAACAGGGAATGACTTGGCGGCGCTCAAGAGAATTCAGATAAAGCGGATCATAGTAATATTTTACAAGTTTTTCGATCCAACCTTTGTTCGATAAAATCTCGTTCATATTCAAAAAATCCAGTTGTGCATTTTCCAAATCGTTCAACACTTCCTGGAACCGCATGCCGCCTAATTTTCTGCTGATCATTTGCAATGAATGCTTGTATTTTTCAAACAGAAGCAGAGCTTGGTCATGCAACGTCTGCGGATTTTGCGATGGCCATTTTTTTCCTTGCCGCGCTTGTTGCGCATGACCGATCGCAGTATTAAGCACATAATCCTCAAAAATATTGTCCACTCTTGCTTCAAAAGGCTCATCAAGCCAAATGACGTCAGAGGATCGCATGCGGACAAAGAAATTTGCCGGCAAGCAAATTTTTCCGATGCTTCGACTTTCATCCTCAACCAACCACGGCGCATCACATTGCGTTTGGTTTTCTAATTTCAGCACATTGACCGCCAACCGGTTTTCAAAATCAATCTGCGTCGGCTGAGGGATGGAGAATCCCCCAAAAGCGGATCCCCGATGCTGGGCGATGCCTTCTAAATCAACACAAGGGTAATGACTCCTTAGTGCATGGATCAATTTGGTTTTTCCGCTGCCTGTTGGTCCTGTAACCACCAGTAATTGCTTATTTTCGCTAAATGTATCAATAACATTTATTAAAAAGGCACGCACTTTTTTATAGCCGCCAACAATCAGCGGTCTTTCAACACCAGCCTCTTTTAGCCATTGCTGGGTGATCTGTGATCGCTTGCCGCCGCGAAAACAATACAGCACAGAGCGGGGGTTTTCCTGCACAAACTTCAGCCACTGATCCAGACGAGCCTGTTTCACAGAGCCTGAAACAATCTGATACCCCAGGCGGATTGCGGCTTCCTGACCCTGATGCTTGTAAGTAGTCCCGACCAGCGCGCGCTCTTCATTATCAAGGATGGGAAGGTTGACGGATCCGGGCAGAGAACCTTGCAGGAATTCGACCGGCGCGCGCACATCGATCAGCGGCGTTTCCGTTACGAATAATTCGGTTAATTCATCCATGCTGAGGCTTGTTTACGCAAAGACCACCGCTTTGTGTTGGCGAGGCAAAACCTGTCCGATAATCCCGGCGGATTTAAACTTGCTGCGCAAGGCTTGGATCATGGCGTGACTGACTGCTGGGGAAACACTCAATAACAAGCCTCCGCTTGTCTGTGGATCATGAATTAAAAGCCTGTGAAGCTGATCCAGATTGGAAACATCGATGTGAGGCTCAGTGTATTCTGCATTTGTCCTGTGCGCCTTGGTCAAAAAAGAGTGTTCTAAACAGGAAAAAGTCTTGGTAAAGCGGGGGAGTTTTTCTGCCTGAATGCTTAAAGTCACCTGGCTGGCATTGGCAAGCTGCATGGAATGACCTGAAAAACCAAAACCTGTGATATCTGTCGCAGCGTGAACGGCTGCTTGTAAATCCGCAGTCATGTAATCAATGGCGTTATTGATGGTAGCCATGCTCTGCAAGGCCTCCAGGATATCCTCTTCTTGGGATTCTTGTCTTTTTAAAGAAGCCGTCATGGTTCCCGTGCCCAATGCTTTTGTAAGAATCAAATGATCGCCTATTTTAGCTCCGGCATTGGTCCATACTCGACTAGGATTGACAAACCCGGTGACCGACAGGCCAAACTTCAACGTATCATCATCAATGGAATGCCCGCCAACAAAATTGGCCCCGGCCTCGGCAATTTTGTCACTGGCACCTTGCAGCACATCAACGATGATGTGTTCAGACATGCTGGCCAAAGGAAAGGCCAGAATCCCCATAGCGGTTGTCGGTTTGCCGCCCATGGCATAAACATCGCTGAGCGCATTGGCGGCGGCAATTTCACCAAAAAGTTTTGGCGTGTCTACGATAGGTGTAAAAAAATCCAAAGTTTGAACCAGGGCGGTATCTTCAGTGATTTTATAAATCGCAGCATCATCAAACAGCCCGCCATCCACTAACAAAGCGGGATGCGCAGGCGGGAATCGCACTTGTCGTAAAATCCGATGGAGTTCCGAAGCCGCAACCTTAGCGGCACAACCCCCTTTTTGCACAGTCTGGGTAAGTGCGATTTTTTCTGAACTCATGAATGTTTCGGGATATAGGAAAAGAAAAGCGCTTATTGATGAAAAATGAAAGTACAGGAAAGGAAATGGAGTGTCAAACGCTCTGACAGGAGATCAAAAATTCAAAACATTTGTGCTCATTTTAGAAATGGAATCGCTCATGTTGACCGAACCTAACACGCTGGAAGGCGAAAAACTGGACGTTCTGGTCACACTGATCGAAGCCTATGAGCGCAAACATTTTCCGCCAGACGTGCCAGACCCTGTGGAAGCCATCAAATTTGAAATGGAACAGAAAGGAAAGGTTTAACTGTGAAAGACCTTGAACCCATGATTGGAAAGAGTAATCGCGTCTATGAAGGTTTAAACCGCAAACGCGCATTAACACTAAGAGGATGATCCAGAAGCCACATCAAGAACTGGGTATTCCTACTGAGTCTTTGATAAAACAACCCACCCAAACGCATATCGCTTAAGAAATTACCCGCTAATTCCAATTGAGATGATTGTTTGCAAGACCCGACCCCATTAATACGCAAAAAAATCCAACAATAAGGAAGCAAAAAAACTCAGCATTATTCGCTAATGCTGCTTTTAACAATGGAAAACGTGCTCACTCTATATTAGGTTATTATTTACCGCTAGAATATGAACGTATTTTCTGGATAAAGACTATTTAATAAACTGTCTGTCCAGTTTTTGTGAACCATTACACTTGTCCTGAATTAAAGTCCAGAGATAAAGCAGATTTCGCCCTCGATTTTACCCTGGAAGGTTGCTCCACCATCAGTTGTCTGGCCAATGATAAAGAGAACACCTGTCGCACCTGCAAAATCGCCTTCGCTGGCATTTGGATCAATTCGTGCGATTTCACTGAACAACCCCCTCACAGTATCATAGATTGCGACGTTACTCGTTCCCAAAACTCCTTTTTGGGTCGTGACAGAAAAATTATCTATGTAAGAAATGGTGTTCGTATCGGGCGTAGGAACCGGAGCACTACTGAAAGTGGCTTTTGTTGTCCCGTTGAGTTTTCCTCCTTGCGTAATTGTTCCGCTCGTCGTGCCGTCGAAGTTATTGACAACGCTTAGATTGCCTTTCAAGTTCTTACAATTGCCATTCGCCAATGCTAATTGAGGCAATGAAAACAAACCGACGGCAACTGTTACCATTGCGAACATCGCTAATCTCTTGGTCCCTCTGTTCATAATCTTTCTCCTCTTGATTGAATGGCAAGCCTTAGCGGGCATGTTTTATCGTCACATAGTCCATAAGCAATAGACGTCTATCAACGAATCCGTCAATTTCTTTTCCCGCTCCTTTCAGAGTTCAGTTTAACACCCCGTGTTTCTGGTATCGTGTAGTAAAAATAAACACACTTTCTCGTCAAAAACGAATGTACTGGAAAGCTAATGGAACGTCAAACACAGAAAATGATTGTTGCACTCTTCTATAAAAACTAGCAAAAAGCACAACAAGCAGCAACTGAAATGAGATCTTTGCAAAATCACGAAAATTTTCTATTTCAGCGTAATTTCGAGTTTATTTTTAACTGATCGGGTGATTTTTACTCATTTTTCCACAAATGAGCCAAGAATAATCATTCTAAACCAAGCATTTCCGGCCAAGAGGGCGCAATATCCCTATGTTTGCGTGATCAATCTCTGATAACTCATTGTTCTGGTACTGTAACCGTGCAAAGATCCCATTGAGAATCTGTACCGTGATGGATTTATCGATAAAAGCCGGTCAACGGGAATTAAGAACAATCCCAACAAAACTCATCAAAATTTAAAGGGGAAATTCGAAGTAATAAAAATTAGGCTCTAGCCTTTCATCAACCCAGATGAATATATGATGTATTGTTGAGTGTAATTAATTGAATCCCCTTTTTTAGATAGACATCAAGTTCAATCTTGCATTTTCTTGATCTAAATCAATAAATTTGACCTTAATTCGATTGATTTTGTTGATCTAAATCAACAACCGAAGTTTTAATTCGAATAAAAATTCGATTTCCACTAATCGTTAATTTTGGAGGTAATAATGGAGATGTTAGAAAGAGAGGATGTTATTACATTTAAAAAACTGGGTTTCAATTTAGCAGTCATAGGTGCAGTGGCAGCAGCTTTGATTATTGTATCAATGTACTTTTCATAAGCAATTGAAAAAAAGGATTAAGATTTCTTGAATTCAAGGATATCAATAAATTAGCCTCGCCCTTAAGGGCGAGGAACAAAACCAGGGAGATTAGAAACTACAAAGACACAAAAATCGGGGAATACTCTTCAACTATTATGGACGATAATTCCGCAATTGAAATAAGTTGGTTCATAAATGCTGTTCAATATCCGTATGGCATAAGTTGCGGATGATTGCAATTTGATCTTCTACTTTATGCCCATAAAGATCAAACACTTGCCAGCACCAAATTTATTATAATCTTTCCGAATACCACCGCATACGCGCTCTATTTCCGGATTGTCTGCAAGGTCACCGAAGACCATACCCCATCACTCAGACAGATAGCGTCTTTATTGCGTCTTTCTCCATTGTTTACGCGCATATCGGTCAATCGAGAACATATCCTTTCTTGCCATTTGCATCAGGGTAGATGAGATTTCATCTAATTTTCATTTTTAATTCATCCAACATATCTTGCAAAGCATAATCAGATGCACCGCTTAAGGGGAAACCCTTTCACTATTTCCACTTTTGCGCAAGAAGCACAGATGCTGGAGACACTTCCTCATGTTAATTCCGTAAGCAGTTTCAGAATTGAAAACTTATGTTATAAATTGAGCTTTTAAGGAGATAGCAAATGACCAACATTGTCGGCATGAATCATTTCACGGTACTCAGTTCTGATTTGGAAAGAAGCAAAGCTTTTTACATCAATATTCTTGGACTTAAAGAAGGATATCGCCCACCTTTTGCTTTTCCTGGAACATGGCTTTATGTTGATGAGCATGCAATATTACATATCATGGCAGGTAGGCCAATGCCTGCAAACGCTGCTGGCGTAATTGACCATATGGCTTTTAGTGCATCCAATCTGCAAGCTGTTATCAACATCTTGAAGCAAGCTGACATTAAATATGAGTTACACCGTCTGAAAGGTTTGGAAATCTGGCAATTGTTTTGTTATGACCCAGATGGTGCAAAAATAGAGTTGGATTTTCCGGCAACTGAATCGGAACCCATCCAATAATCAGTTATTTCTTACAATTCGGTTTCTTGCCTGCTGCATGCGCTTGCTGCATCAAGTTTCTGGCTTTTACTAAGTGTTTGCGTAAATCGTCAATCCGCGTTTCATGAGAGGGATGGGTTGATAGAAATTCCGGTGGCTGACCGCCCTGACTGGCTTGTGCCATTTTCTGCCACAACGTAATGCTTTCAGCAGGATTGAAACCAGCTTTTGCCATTAATTCGATGCCAATAATATCTGCTTCACTCTCATGCAAACGACTAAATGGCATAATCAGACCATATTGCGCCCCTACTCCGAGTAAGCCGAGTGCAGTTTGCCCCAACGCTGTTTGCGGCGCCGCCACTGCTGCAATCAGCGACATACCCATCTGCGCCCCCAATTTTTGCGACATCCGTTCATTACTATGCCTAGCCAGTACATGGCCTATCTCATGCCCAATGACAGAGGCCAATTGATCCTGGTTATCCACAAGATCAACCAAACCCGTATGCACACCAATTTTGTTGCCTGGTAATGCAAAAGCATTGAGCGTTTTATCTTCAAACACCACCACTTCCCAACTGCCGCCTACTTCACGCGTAACCGCACTTGCAATGCAGTTGACAAACTGATTTTCACGCGCATTCTGGTTGATCGTTTTTTCATTTTTCATATCCGAAAAAGCTTGCAAACCCATCGCATCGAGTTCGGCATCCGGCATAAAAGCCAGTTGATTTCTACCTGTCGGCGTAGTTGCACAAGCTGCAAGCAAGGAAATCATCAATAAAATAGGTATCAATCGGTGTTTCATGATAAACAGTTCCATGAGTATGAATCGCTGAAATTCTATAATAAACATATTATCTCATCTTTATGAATCAATAGGATAAGGTACGTATTCATCAAAAATTTGCTTAAATGATGGGGGTAATACTGTTAATAGCTTAAAATATGATATAACGCTTTTTTCAGCAACATAAAGAGGAATTTTATAATGGGTGATCATATTTACAAAATTATCGAAATTGTCGGCTCGTCAACCAAAAGTAGTGATGATGCCATCCAGCAAGCAATTGCAAAGGCTAGCTCAACCTTACACAACCTTGATTGGTTCGAAGTAGTGGAAACACGCGGGCATATCATTGACTCAAAAGTTGCACATTATCAGGTAAAACTAAAAATTGGCTTTCGCCTGGATTAGTAATCTGTATTGAATCGCGATCTTCTTTATTCATGCTCTACAACCACCTGAATAATCTTGTGGAATTAAGGTAACGGTTCTCCAAATTTTGCTGTGTAGACAGAGTAGAACTGACGTTTCTACTCGCACGTCGCTTTTATTTCTTGGCAATTATTTTTTGTGACCGCAGGCAGTCATCTATCAACGTATCAATCGATTCAATCCCTGCAAATACTTCACGGTATAATCGGCTATTTAAAGAAAGTAGAAAGCTAAACTCCATGCAAGAGAAATATCATCCTCAGGAAATCGAAAAAAACGCGCAACTGTATTGGGAGCAAACAGCCGCATTTAAAGCTACTGAAATTCCTAACAAACCTAAATATTACTGTTTGTCGATGTTTCCTTATCCATCCGGCAAATTACACATGGGACACGTGCGCAATTACACCATCGGTGACGTATTATCGCGATACCGGCGCATGCAAGGTTATAACGTATTACAGCCAATGGGGTGGGATGCCTTCGGATTACCGGCTGAGAATGCCGCCATGCAAAACAATGTGTCACCGGCCAAATGGACCCGTGACAATATCACTTACATGCGCAAGCAATTGAAAAGCCTGGGATTCAGCATCGATTGGACGCGCGAGGTCGCCACCTGTGATCCCAGTTATTATCATTGGAATCAATGGTTATTTCTCCGCATGTTAGAAAAAGGGTTAGCCTATCAAACTACCGGCACAGTCAATTGGGATCCGGTCGATCAGACAGTACTCGCCAATGAACAAGTCATCGATGGTTGCGGTTGGCGCACGGGAGCACCGGTAGAAAAACGCGAGATCCCGATGTACTACATGAAAATAACGCAATATGCCGATGAACTTCTGACTAGCCTGGACAAACTGGATGGCTGGCCGGAGCGGGTCAAAACCATGCAAGCCAATTGGATTGGCAAAAGTTATGGCGTCGATATTACCTTTCCTGCCGATCCTGTATCCGGTACGCCCCAAGCTATCAAAGTTTTTACTACGCGTGCAGACACGCTGATGGGCGCAACCTATGTCGCGGTTGCTGCCGAACACCCGCTTGCATTGCATGCCGCACAAAATAATCCACCGTTGCAAGCGTTCATTCACGAATGTAAGCTGGGATCAGCCAAAGAAGCGGACCTCGCTACGCAAGAGAAAAAAGGTATGGATACCGGCTTGTTTGTCATTCACCCGCTCAACGGTGAAAAATTGCCGGTATGGATCGCGAATTATGTGTTAATGGGGTATGGCGAAGGCGCGGTGATGGCGGTTCCGGCGCATGATGAACGTGATTTTGCGTTTGCCACACACTATTCATTACCTATCAAGGCAGTCATCAAACCAACAAACGATGATCTGTCACTACCGCTGACCCAAGCTTATGTGGAGCATGGCATTACTTTCGATTCTGGCGAGTTTTCCGGATTAGATTTCTACCAAGCGGTCGACGCAATTGCCACTTCGCTGCAACAGAAAAACCTCGGCAACAAACGCGTGCAATACCGACTACGCGACTGGGGCATTTCACGCCAACGCTATTGGGGCTGCCCGATACCGCTGATTCATTGTGCTAATTGCGGTGTGGTAGCGGTACCGGACGATCAATTGCCCGTAGTGTTACCACAGGATCTGGTACCGGATGGCTCCGGCAATCCGCTCGTCAAAACCCCGTCGTTTTATGAATGTACTTGCCCGAAATGCGGCAAAGCTGCGCGCCGTGAAACCGACACGATGGATACTTTTGTCGATTCTTCCTGGTATTACGCGCGCTACACCTGTCCGGATCAAAACCACGCCATGACCGATGAACGCGCCAATTACTGGCTACCGGCTGATCAATACATCGGTGGCATTGAGCACGCCATTTTACACCTGCTGTATTCGCGCTTTTGGAGCAAAGTCATGCGCGATCTCGGGTTGCTACAATTGGATGAACCGTTCACCAATTTGTTGACACAAGGCATGGTATTAAACGAAATTTTCTATCGCAAAACAGGCAGCGGCCGCATCGCCTATTACAATCCGTCCGAAGTACAGATTCAGTATGACGCGCAAGGCAAGCGCTGTGGTGCGATTCTTTTGGCCGACAATCAACCCGTTGAATCCGGCGGGATCGGTACCATGTCAAAATCCAAAAATAATGGCGTTGATCCCCAAAAAATAGTGGATGAATACGGCGCTGATACGGCGCGCTTGTTCATGATGTTTGCCAGTCCGCCGACACAAACGTTGGAATGGGCGGATACCGGTGTTGATGGTGCATACCGTTTTCTTAAACGTTTATGGAAGCAAGTTCATAACCACCTTCAGCAGGGGGTGATAACGATTGACCCGGCACTGTTTGCAACACTTTCTGTAGAACTCAAAGCGCTGCGTTGCCAATTGCACCAAACCATCGCCAAAGTCAGCGACGATCTGGATAGACGCCATACTTTCAATACCGCCATCGCTGCTGTCATGGAGCTAATGAATAGCCTGGCAAAAATCCAGGACAGCGATGCAGTCAGCCGCAATGTTATGCAGGAAGCATTGGAAAATATTGTGCTATTGCTTTCGCCGATTGTTCCACATATTTGTCATGAGTTATGGCGTGAACTCAGGCCAGCAACAGAGCTGCTTGATCAGCCCTGGCCCAAGGCTGACAATGCTGCAATGGCACAAGATGAAATCACACTGATTGTGCAAGTCAATGGTAAATTGCGCGGACAAATCCGTATTAATAAAAATGCCGAAAATGATGCCATCGAAAATACTGCGTTAGCAAACGAGCATGTACAGAAATTTGTTGCAGGACAAACGATCAAGAAAATTATTGTTGTTCCAGGCCGGCTAGTTAATATTGTTGTGTAACTTTACTGTCAAAATTATCCATTTCCAATCGAGCATGCAATTCCTATGATTCTGAATAAACAGAAAATTATTATCCTGGTAATTTTATCCTTACTGGCAGCTTGCGGATTTAAATTGCGCGGACAGATTTCAGCATTACCGTTCAAATCCCTCTACGTCTCTGCTCCCGATGGGCATACCATAGGCATGGATCTGGAACGTGCCATCAATGCATCACCGACAACTAAAGTGGTAACCGATGCAACAGCAGCCGACGCAACGCTGCAAATTATCAGTGCTGTTCATGAAAGAGCCATCTTGTCGCTCTCCGCAGGCGGACGCGTACGTGACTTTAATTTGATTTACCGCGTTATCTATCGCTTGGTAGATAACCAGGGTACGGAAATCGTACCCAATACTGAAATCGCAGTCAGTCGTGTCCTTCCTTTCCTAGATGCCCAGATCTTAGCCAAGGAAGCGGAAGAAAGATTGCTGCAGAAAGACATGCAAAGCGATGCCATTCAACAAATTCTCTGGCGTTTGGCGGCAATCAAAATTCCGACATAGATTTGCGTTGATTCCGCTTTTCTTCCAACCACCCACCCATCCTCCATGCGCATAAAACTGGAGCAGCTACCGCAATATCTGCAAAAGGCAACTGCACCACTCTATACATTATTTGGCAATGAACCGCTGCTAATTCTGGAAGCTGCTGACATTATCCGCGCGCACGCACACCAGCAAGGATACAGTGAGCGCGAACTATTCATCATTGATCAGCACTTTGACTGGTCGAGTTTGCTCAGTGCCACAAATAACTTATCTTTGTTCAGTGCGCGCAAATTCATCGACATCCGTATCCCTTCCGGCAAACCCGGCAAAGAAGGTAGCAAAACCATTGAAGCTTATTGCAATGCCCTGCCTCCGGATTCATTCACATTGATAACGCTTCCCAAAGTAGACAAACAAAACCAAGCGGCCAAGTGGTTCAAGATACTTGAAAATACAGGGACTTTAATTCCGGTTTATGCTATCGAACGGCAACAACTCCCCGGATGGATTGAATTGCGCCTTGCTCGGCAACAACAAAAGGCCGATACAACAACGTTACAATTTCTCGCTGACCAAACAGAAGGCAATTTGCTCGCCGCGCACCAGGAAATTCAAAAGCTCGCATTGCTTTACCCTACCGGCCATCTGACCTTTGAGCAAGTAAAGGACGTCGTGCTGGATGTCGCACGCTACGATGTCTATCAATTAGCCGACGCCATGCTCGCTGCCGATACCACTCGCTATACTCGTATCCTGATTGGATTACAAGGCGAAGGGGTCGCACCATTACTCATTCTCGCCACTTTAGCAGAACACATTCGTCAACTCATAACCATTCGCACAGGATTAGATTCGGGTCAATCGCTCGTACCATTGTTACAAAAGGCCAGAATCTGGGGCGAGCGGCAAAAAATAGTTTCTACTGCGGTCAAACGCATTACCCTGCAATCGCTAACACAGGGATTATCCGATGCTGCAGTGATTGACTGCATGATTAAAGGCGTCGCACAAGGGGATGTGTGGGATGCGCTATTGCAACTGGGATTACGTTATACTCTCAGCACGCCCATCACCACTGCAGCAAATCACTCGATTTAAGTGAGCACTAGCCGCTGCAACTTAGTAACAGCAGCATCTTTTTCTGTAGAACCATAAAGATCCCAACTGACTTGTACTTTATTTTGATCATTTTTTTGTACATTAACCAATGCAAAATTGTTGGTTTTACAAGGCTCCATCAGCAACTGGAATGCCACATTGGGTTCGCTATCATCCTCATCTCTTTGCAAGAAGCCATGATTTTTGACCGCCCATGCAAGCGCAGAAGCTTGCACCCACGGTAAATCATAAGTAATAGCACTCGAGGTTAACTGGTAAACGTGGGTATCTGAATATTTTTTATGCGTCATGCGAAATGCTGCACCGATATGGACATCCCCACTGAGTAAATATAGCGATTTTTCATGGGTATGCGCTGCATTGAAGATCGCATCCAACAACTCATCACGCTCTACCCAATTGGTCTCATGCTCCCACTGGTCGCGCATATCGTCAGTTAACGTGAGAATATCAAGATAATTGACCACAAAACTCTTGACATGCACAACGGGCACGGGTGAAACCACAAAAACAGAAGTAGCATTCTTAAAGGTATCGGATGTCAACCATTCTTTAAAACGTTGCATTTGTGCTTGACCCAAAATACGGTCATTGGTGGTGCGGGTATAGTCTCGCTGGCCGCGCATATCGAGCACATAAAAAGCCGACGTACCCCAAGTAAACGCGTAATCCAATTGATCGGCGGGTGTGGTGGGATTATGAACATGTTCATATTCATAAAAAGTTAACTTTGCAGCTTCATACATCTGATAAAACAAAGAAAGCTTTTCTTTGTCATCATCCCAATCCCACCATGAATCCAGCAAATTCTGCCTTTCCTTGATCGTGTAAGAACCCCATCCATCCAGAATCTCGTGATCATCCCACATCATATAGGTGGGAAAGCGCGACAATACCCGCCGCAGTTGACGATGTCCCCAATACCCCCGATAGATATCGCGATACCATGAGCGCATAACTTCTACGCGGTCTTCTGGCTTTACTTCTTTCACAAATTCTTTGCGATTCTTTCTTAACCACTCCCAAATACTTACTTTGGAATTTCCATCGACATAGACCTGATCTCCAACGCCGAGAATAAAATCACCATTGCGCTGATCCAGTTCATCGCCGAAACGGTCCCACATATGAATATTCACAAGATCGAACGAATTTTTCTTGTAGGGCATATGGCAACTAAAAAGCCCGAATGTTATCGCTTCTTGTTCATCACTCTGCGTCTTGAACCGATTGAATTGATTGTCCGGGACGATCTCCCAGGGTGTTTTTCTTATCGTTTGATCCAGCGCAAAAGCCGCATAATAATAGCGCTGCCCAGGTTTTAGTCCGGTAACTTCCCAAACTTCGGTAATATCATGCGCATATTTCAAATCCGATGATTCCGTGAGCAATGCAGCCGGTAATTCACGAATGATATCCTGGTTAAAGGTGCTTCTCAGAAAAAAGACTTCTTTACCATTGACCACCTTGGTTTCAGGACTCCAATCGGCGGTCATTTCAGTATCACTCAGAATCGGCTCTGGACAAATAACCATACGGTATGTATTTTCCTGATATGCGCGCATCCACAATTTGGTACTCGTCGTTGTCGTATGTCCAACGATCACTGCATTAGTCAGTAGTGGATTAATCCAGGGACGGTTAGAACCCCGGTCATAGAAATCGAATGTTTTCATGATTTGATCGCCAAGGAATGATTAATGTAAAGTCATTGTAACCGTATATTGATTTCACCAACAGATTTTCTCTATGGCGAAGTGACAAGCCACACCAATATCACTTGTAACAAGTTATGTTATATTTTAGTAAGCGTTCCTGAATGAAGATAAACTGCAATCTATTTTCTTAGTCGATCATTAAATCAAGTACGAAGGATCATCAACCATGCCAAACCCATTGATTCAACCTTACCTAATGTTTGGTGGCCGCTGTGAAGAAGCATTGGATTTTTACCGCAGCGCCTTAGGGGCGGAGGTAGATTTACTCATACGTTATCAAGACAGTCCCGAACCGCCCCCGCCAGGCATGCTTCCAGCAGGCTTTGAGAATAAAATTATGCACACCAGTTTTCGTATCGGTAGCAATACCCTCATGGCCTCGGATGGCTGCGAAGAGGGCCAGCAATTTAGCGGTTTTTCACTTTCGATTCAAGTTGCCACAGAAACCGAGGCCGATCGTTTTTTTACTGCATTATCGGACGGTGGCCAGATCCAAATGCCGCTATCGAAAACCTTCTGGTCACCACGATTTGGTATGCTTACCGACCGCTTTGGTATTCACTGGATGATTAACGTTGCTGCGTAACTGTTATTACTGGTTTATGCATCATTCAAACTCCCGCTTACGACAACGTTTAATAAGCATTGCAATGCTATCAGCAATTTTAACAATTACTCAGTCAGGCTGCTCAACTCAACAGCTTTACTCCACTGGCCAAGCATGGCAACGCAATCAATGTCACACATTGCTAGACCAACAAGAACGCGAGCGTTGCATAGCGAATGCAAGTGCCTCTTATGAAACTTACCGAAAGCAATCGCTTCCGAAATAAGTAAAAACGACATCATCATGAATTTTCAAACAATGAACGACCAAGAGATATGGGATATCGCCGATCCCATCATGGACAACTTGATGGATGCTTCCACCCATATCGATCACGCCAATCATGTGCGGGATTTTACCGGCAGATTAAAAACCATCGTAACCGCAGAATATTTTCAAGGCATCTGTGAGCACTATCAATCCGAAAAAGGGTATTTTTCCATCCGTATCCCCGTTGCTATTTTCAGACGCCCTGGCTCGGCAGCCATGATATGGAAGCAATCATTCACAAAAGTACCCGGTGAATATGTTGCAGAAATGGTGCTTGTGCACCAGAGCGGCGAATATCTGGTGGATCATGTGATGGTTTTTTAAAATACTTTTTAAGTACGTATGACGCAAGTGACCGGATGCATTCGTCTCAGGCGCACAACGCTTCTGTCAACGATTTGACTTCATCTTGTGAATCCTTGAGGATACTGCTCAATGCTTCCTGTCCGGCGAGTGTGTCAAAGTTGCCGACGATATCCTCGCCCGTTTGATGCGAAGGCAAAACAAAAGGAGACTTGACCGGTGCCAGTTGATCGGCAAACAGCAGCGTATCGCCCAGGGTACTCGGTGGAAAAGCCAAATAGCCTTCCCACAGACAAATAATACTTTCGAGCACAGGCGGTGGTACCAAAAGTGCCTTAAGAATCGCGGTACCGATCTTGATTTCACATTCCAGTTCGCTTTCATTTTCCAAATCTTCATCGCTAGACCATGCGCTAGCCAAACTATCATCTATCAATCCAGGATAATGCTTTTCCCTTGCCAGCAAGTAAAACCAGCTAATCTCATGGATCATGCCGGCAAACATCGCGGTATCGGGGTCCTGAGCGGTAACACGGCGCGCAATCACTTGCGCAAGCGCAGCCACATGTGCAGAGTGTTTCCATAATTGCGTAGCTATCGGGCTTTTCAGTTGCGATCCTGCAAGTTGTTGCACGACAATGGCCGTCGCCAGATTGCGTATTGTCCGCATGCCGATCAGCGTAACTGCTGAGCGCACATCGGTGATTTTTTTTCCTGAACGGTTAAAAACAACCGAATTGGCTATGGCCACCACCTTAGTGGACAATAGCGGCTCAATCTGAATGAATCGAATCACCGCATCAAGGCTACAATCGGGATCCTCCAACTGCTCTTTGATTTTGATCGCCGCGTTGGCCGAAGTCGGAAAAACTAATCTTCCTTGCTCCACTTCATCAGCCAATACGCTCAATATCGCACTTTTTTCCATAAATATCCTTCTCACCTTAGCCACTCAATCTTGGTTTATCATCGACAACCTGCAGGTTATCGCAATATCTGCCGGGATAATTTCACAAAAAAAGCCGATTATCGAAGCTATTTCTTTATATTGCTCTCTCTTTTTTCTGTACCTACTATCTATAACACTAACGTTAGTAACTGATCTTTATCTGCATTCATTAAATTTCTCATCTTGTACTATAATTCCGTACAAATAGTTGATTACTACTGATTAGCGGTTAAATGTAAATTCATGAACACTACAAATATCAAAACTTACATGCAGTCTGTCGGACAACAAGCACGCGCAGCGTCTCGCCTGATTGCCAAAGCGGATACAGCGACCAAGAACCGGGCATTGACTGCAATGGCCAGCGCCATCCGGCGTGATGAGGCTTTATTATTGGCGGCCAATGCCAAGGATTTAGACAACGCACGCGCCAAGGGCTTGGAGGCTGCGATGATTGACCGTTTAACTTTATCGGCGAAAGGCGTGGTTACGATGGCGGAAGGTTTGCTGCAGATCTCCGCATTGGCTGATCCGGTAGGTGAAATCAGCGGATTGAATTATCGTCCATCCGGCATTCAAGTGGGAAAAATGCGCGTGCCGCTGGGCGTAATTGGCATTATTTATGAAGCGCGCCCCAATGTAACGGCCGACGCTGCAGGCTTGTGCCTGAAAGCTGGCAATGCGGCTATTTTGCGTGGCGGTTCCGAAGCCATCCACAGCAATCAAGCCATCGCTGCCTGCGTGAAAGAAGGCCTGCAATTGGCCGGTTTGCCGGAAACAGCGGTACAAGTGATCGAAACAACCGATCGTGCAGCAGTTGGAGAATTGATTACCATGCAGGATTTTGTCGATGTCATCGTACCACGTGGCGGCAAAGGTTTGATCGAACGTATCGCCAACGAAGCGCGCATTCCGGTGATCAAGCATCTGGATGGCGTTTGCCACGTGTATATCGATGATCAGGCGGATTTTGATAAGGCCATCAAAATCGCCGATAACGCCAAAACCCAGCGTTATGGTACCTGTAATACCATGGAAACATTGCTCATTCACACCGACATTGCACAAAAAATATTGCCGGTATTAAGCACGATTTATTTCGATAAAGGCGTGGAATTGCGTGGCGACGAAACAGCCCGCCATATCATCCCGCAAATGAACGCAGCCACTGAGCAGGATTGGTATGAAGAATATCTGGCACCGATTCTGAGTATCCGCATTGTCGATGGACTGGATCAAGCAATCGATCATATTACGAAATATGGCTCGCAACATACCGACGCGATTGTTACCGAGAACTACAGCCGGGCACGCCGTTTCTTGCGTGAAGTCGATTCCAGTTCGGTGATGGTCAATACCACCACCCGATTTGCGGATGGATTCGAGTACGGACTGGGTGCGGAAATCGGCATTTCAACAGACAAAATCCACGCACGTGGACCGGTTGGTCTGGAAGGATTGACCAGTCAGAAATTTATCGTACTGGGCGATGGCCAGTTAAGACAATAAGTTGCTTTCCCCATCAGGAAAATGAAAGCTTTGCCAAGAAGGCTGTTATGACACAAATTGTTGAAATAAAAATTCCCGATATCGGTGACTTCAAAGATGTTCCAATTACTGAAGTACTGGTTGCATCCGGCGATACCGTGGCAAAAGAAACATCGCTGATCACGCTGGAAACAGACAAGGCATCGATGGAAGTGCCGTCTCCGCATGCCGGAATCATTCAGGAAATCAAAGTCAAAGTGGGCGATAAAGTTTCCGAGGGGTCGGTTATCCTGACTTTGACTTTGGCTGAGCAACCTGAAGATTCGGTGCGCTCCCAAACCGAAACACAAATCATTGAAAAACCGGCATCACCAAATACCGCGCCTATCGCTGCGACAGTGCCTGCATCCCCCGAATCCGTGGCACCAAGCGATATCCATGCAGATGTGGTCGTTCTTGGTGCCGGCCCCGGTGGTTATACGGCTGCCTTTCGCGCGGCTGATCTGGGAAAAAAAGTAGTGTTGATTGAACGTTATCCAACACTGGGTGGTGTATGCCTGAATGTTGGCTGTATTCCCTCCAAAGCTTTGCTGCACGTGGCAAAAGTCATTACCGAAGCAAAAGCGGTTGAAGCCCACGGCATTGTTTTTAATAAACCCGAGGTTGATCTAGACAAATTGCGGAGCTGGAAAGCTTCAGTCATCGGTAAACTAACCAAGGGATTGAAGGCGCTGGCTAAACAGCGCAAAGTGGAAGTCATCCAAGGCACGGGTAAATTGATTACGTCCCATTCAATTCTAGTTGACACGCCTGCAGGGCAAAAAACCGTTTCGTTCGACAACTGTATTATCGCTGCCGGCTCCAGCCCTACCCGCATTCCCGGTTTTCCTTATGATGATCTGAGATTGATAGATTCTACCGGAGCCCTTGAATTACAGACGGTACCGCAACGCATGCTGGTTATCGGCGGCGGCATTATCGGCCTGGAAATGGCCACTGTCTACGACGCATTGGGCTGTAAAATCAGCGTGGTGGAATGGCTGGATCAATTGATTCCTGGCGCTGATGCCGATTTGGTCAAACCATTGCACCGCCGCATCAGTAAACGCTACGAAGCGATTTATCTCAAAACCAAAGTTACTAAAATCGAGTCAAGCAAAGCAGGATTAATTGTCACATTTGAAGGTGAACATGCACCGCAACCACAAACTTATGACAGCATTTTAGTGGCGGTCGGGCGGCGCCCGAATGGACGCACGATTGGTGCAGAGGAAATCGGCATACAGCTCGATGAACGCGGATTCATTACCGTTGACCAGCAGATGCGAAGCAATGTGCCGCATATCTTTGCAATTGGCGATATCGTCGGTGAGCCGATGCTGGCGCATAAAGCCACTTATGAAGGCAAATTGGCTGCGGAAATCATTGCCGGACATAAAGCTATCTTCGATGCCCGCACCATTCCTTCCGTGGCATATACCGACCCTGAAATCGCGTGGATGGGATTGACTGAAAAGGAAGCCATCAAACAAGGCATCGATTACGACAAAGCCAGCTTTCCGTGGGCTGCCAGCGGCCGTGCGATATCCATGGCACGCGAAGAAGGATTGACGCAATTGCTGCTAGATAAAAAAACGCGCCGTATACTGGGTGCCGGTATGGTAGGCGTCAACGCTGGAGAATTGGTCGCTGAAACGGTATTGGCGCTAGAAATGGGGGCAGATATGCAAGATATCAGTCTATCCATTCACCCGCATCCCACGCTTTCAGAAACCACTCTGTTCGCGGCTGAGATGGCGGAAGGAACTATTACCGATCTCTTTATACCCAAGAAATAAATTATCCATACCAGAAATAATGACAAATGTTGGTCAATTATAACCATCACTTTTTAAAAAAATCATGACCTCAAATATAAAATTTACTGCCTTATTCATGACATTAATCTTGTTAGCCATTTTAAGCGGCAATGTATTGGCAACACATATCTCCCAGCCTATTCTTGAGAATCCTAAGGCACAATATCATGTTGGCGAAACGATCGCTTTGCACGGATGGGTTGAATATAACGCACAACCCGCGCCGGAAGTTTTACTCAACTTCAAACTAACGCGACCGGATGGCGCCGTTGCCGCCGATCAATCGTATCCCAGCGATGCCAATGGCCGATTTGAATTCAAGTTTGATACGCGCGATGAAAAACCAGGAAACTATCAACTCATTATTACTTCGCATTGTTTGGAAATCCATCGCTATGCTTGCACCTACAAAACTCAAACGTTATCGATAGACTTGACAACCCCTTAACTCGATTTGGCTTGGCACAATTGCGGCTTTTCCTTTGACCTCATTAACAGATCTCGATGTATTTAATCAGGCAACGTGCCGAGTTAGTAATAATTCTGTCATGTCATACCTAATAAAATTGAAATAAATTATTTATGGGAATTAGTGTGCTGCATTCATCATTAACACATATCAATTACAAATACCTTATCAGCATTTTTGCATTTCTCTTATTTTCGGCCTGCGATAGTCATGAACAAAGACTGGCGGAACGCGAAGCACGCATTAGTGCCAGAGAATCCGAGCTGGTTACGTTATTTGCCGAATTGGTAGAACAAAAGAAGTCATTGGAAAAGAACGAGTCCGATAAAATTCTCGAAAGTAGCGAGGATCCCCGCAAAATCGCCTCCAATAATTGTTCATGTGAGCTACCCAATGCCGATGAACCCAACCGAAATACTCCAGTTAACACTGAAACCAAAACACTGTTAGGAGAGCTCGAATATGTGCATCTCGATCCACCAGGATTGGCATTTAGTGCACGCATCGATACCGGTGCCCGTACATCTTCGTTACATGCGTTGGATATTGTTGAATTTGAACGAGACGGAAAGCCTTTTGTGCGATTCAAAATGCATCACCCACAAAGCGGGGAATTAATCGAGCTTACCCGCCGATTGCGCCGTCACGTTCGTATCAAGGAACGCGGCGATAAAGAATCACAACGCCGGCCTGTTGTCAGAATGCGTGTTATGCTTGCTGATATTAATGAACAGATAGATTTCACATTGGAAAATCGCAGCAAATTCAAGCATCAGGTACTCATCGGGCGAAATTTCTTAAGTGATCTTGCTATTGTGGATGTCAGTAAAAAATATACAACCACCAGAACTGACAGTACAGACCCAACGGGTAAAAAATAATGCACGCAAATCTTCGCTTCTACCTTCTGGTTATCCTTGTCATGGGACTTGGCGTAGGTTTGATCTTATACAAACATTTCATCTTGGGATTTCCATTATTACCGGATGACAAAACACCAGTATGGACGATCGAAGCCAAGATCGATTTTAGTGCACGCGGCGGTCCAGTGGTGGTGTCGTTTGCGTTACCTCCCGAAACTCCGGACATCGTTATCATCAAAGAAGATTTTGCCTCGCCTGATTACGGCTTTAGCCAATTAACTTCCCCATCGGGTCGGCGGGCGCAATGGAGCAAAAGGGCTGTAAAAGGTGCACAAACCACTTATTACCGCCTAAGTTTGTATGAAACGGATCAAATCACTTCTTCCATTGCAGCCGATCTTCCATCCGAACCGGAAAAACCGGAATTTGACGAAGTACTCAATACAGCTGCGATTACATTGCTGGATCAAGTACGCAACCGATCAGCAAACACAGAAATATTTACGCGCGAATTGATTACTGCGTTAAATTCCAAAGTGCCTAGTCAGAATCAAAGTCTATTGCTGAGTGAACGCTCCAGTGACGATTACAAAACGCACTTGATTATTAATTTGCTTGCAATGGAAGGCATCAGCGCACGCATCGTTCGCGGTCTTTATTTAGAAGATGGCCGGCGCAGGCAATCATTGACCAACTTTGTAGAAGTGTATATTGGCGGACAATGGTTACTGTTTAATCAAAACTCCGGCATACATGGCAAACCGGAAAATTTCTTGATCTGGCAGCGAGGCGATGAATCTTTGCTGGATGTAGTGGGCGGCAAGAATTCCCAAATCTCGTTTTCCATCATTAAAAACTTTCAATCCACGAGAAATCTGGTAGTGCGCGACAGCATGAGCAAACAAGCCGGCATTATCGATTTTTCTATTTACAGTTTGCCCATTGAGCAGCAAAACGCATTTAAAATGATTCTGTTACTACCGATCGGCGCACTGATTGTAGTCATTATGCGCCTGCTGATCGGCCTTCGCACTTCCGGCACGTTCATGCCGATTTTGATCGCATTAGCGCTGATACAGACAACATTACTTACCGGCATTGTCATTTTTCTGACTGTAGTCGGCACCGGGCTATTAATCCGCTCGTATTTATCACGCCTGAATCTATTGTTTGTAGCGCGAATATCGGCGGTTATCATCGTGGTAATCGTCATTATGGCAAGCATCAGTATCATTAGTAACAAACTTGGGCTCGATCAAGCTCTGACTGTTACTTTCTTCCCGATGATCATTCTGTCATGGACTATCGAGCGTATGTCGGTACTGTGGGAAGAAGACGGTCCAAGGGAGGTGCTGATCCAGGGTGGCGGCAGCCTGCTGACGGCTGTCATTGCCTATCTGTTTATGAGCAATCGCACCATAGAATATCTGAGTTTTAATTTTCCTGAATTGATGCTGGTGAATCTCGCATTCATTCTACTCCTAGGCCAATATACCGGTTATCGGCTGTCCGAACTGTACCGCTTTCATTCGCTGGAAAGACGCAATGTTTCTGGCAAGTCCTAAAAAGCTCAGAAGCTTTGGCATCATCGGGATGAACCAAAGAAACTTTGGTTTGATTTCCCGTTACAACCCCCGTCATTTATACCCACTGGTCGATGATAAATTAAAAACCAAGCTGCTGGCGCAACAAGCGGGTATCACTGTACCTAAACTGCTCGGCACGCTACATTATCAACATGATGTCAAACTACTGAAAGAAATACTGCATCCTTATGATCAGTTTGTCATCAAACCTGTGAAGGGCAGTGGCGGCAAGGGTATTCTGGTCATTACCCAACATGACCATAATTTGTATTTTAAGCCCAGTGGCGATGCCATACAGTTAGCGGATATTGAACGTCACGTTTCCAATATTCTGAGTGGTCTTCACAGTCTGGGCGGCAAGCCCGATAGCGTCATGATTGAATCGCTGATACAACTGGATCCGGTTTTTTCCGACTATAGTTACGAAGGCATTCCTGATATCCGCATTATCGTTTTCCGCGGCTATCCCATCATGGCGATGCTACGATTGACCACTCATGCGTCCGATGGCAAGGCCAATCTTCATCAAGGTGCAGTGGGCGTGGGCATTGATATTGGAACGGGCGGCGCATTACATGCTGTCCAATTCGGTGAAACGGTTTTGCACCATCCTGACACGCGCAAAACTTTTTCAGAATTAGCCATTCCTCATTGGGACAAATTGTTGCAGCTAGCCGCCGCTTGTTATGAAATGACAGGTTTAGGTTACTTGGGTGCAGATCTGGTATTAGATCGAGATCAAGGCCCCATGATCATTGAACTAAATGCCCGTCCCGGCTTATCCATTCAAGTGGCTAATTATGCAGGGTTGGCCCCAAGAGTTGCTGTCATTGAAGCACTTAAAGCTATCGACCCAAATCCGCAAACACGGGTCACGTTCAGCAAAACACAATTTTCTGCAGCCGCAAAGCCCCATACACCGCGCCTGCAGCACACACGATGCGATGATCCTCGCTAATACTAATACTTTGGGTGGGTACTGTGAGAGAAATTTACTGCGGATTGATTAGCAAATTCGCCGGCACTATCTAACGGCACAGCAACTCACTTATTCAAAATGTCTCTAATCACCTGAATTGACAACCACTTTATTGCGCCCTCTTTGTTTTGCCTGATACAGCGCCTTATCTGCAGCTTCGCTCAGACTGGCGACGTCAGGAAAATGTGCAAGATCCGCAATGCCACAACTAAAATTCACTGAAAATTCATCATCATGGCTCAGATGCAGCAGATGTGAGAAAACATTGCGTATTTCATCGATTACTTTTGCGGCTGAAATTGCATCGGTATCATTCATAATGACAGCAAATTCTTCTCCGCCATAACGCCCAACGATATCTGTTTCCCGCAAACGCTGTTTAAGCAGTCTCGCCAGGCTCTTAATAACGCGGTCGCCCGCAGCATGGCCATAGGTATCATTGATTTTCTTAAAGAAATCAATATCGATCATGGCAAATGATAGGGGTGTATTCAACCGGCTCGAACGCACCACTTCTCGTGCCAGTTCTTCTTTTATCGCAGTATGATTCAACAAACCGGTCAAGCCATCATGAATCACCAACGATCGTATCGAACGGGCTCGGGTTACACGTGATGTAATAGATGAAATCAAGTACGCGGGATCAATCGGTTTTACGAGAAAATCATCACCACATAGATTCATGGCCTCAGGCTGCGTACTGAAATCATTCTCAGTTGCCAGATAAACGATAGGGGTGCTGAAGAAATCATCCATTTGACGAATAACTCTTGTCAATTCAATACCATTGCAACCAGGCATATACAAATCCATCAAAATGATATCAGGATTAAAATCACTCAATTTTTCCAGTAATTCCATCGGATTTGATACAACTTTCACGATCATTTCGGCTTGCTCCAGTATTGCGGTGTAATACGCCAGTACTGTCGCGCTATCATCCACAATCAGAACACGAAAAGGCTCCTGGATTTGCGATGCGGTAATCAAATCAAGCTGATCGATCAATTCCGTAGAATTGATCGGTTTGGTAAAGTAAGCGACGCTGCCGGCACGTACAGCCCCCAGCCTATACACCATATCATCGTGCACGGAAATAAAAATCACTCGTACCGGCAGGGCTAAATCGCGCTGAACCTTTTCCATGAAATGAATACCGCCCATCTTGTCTTCAGGAAATTCAACATCCATAAGAATGATCGCATGCGGCCTATGCTGAATAGCCGTATGGAATTTGTCTAAATGGTTAAATACTTCTACTTCATAACCATAATATCGCAACTGCAATGCAAGTTCTTGTGCCGCCTCAGCATCATCTTCCACCACAAATATTAAATTTGAATCATTTGGATTGGGTAAGTATGCATGCTCTTCAATAACGACAGCACTATTTTTGGATGGCACCAACCCTTCTTCAACAGAGATTTTTTTAAGCTCCTGGATTTGCTGAAGGATATGAGTAGCATATGTGGGATCTGCTGATGCTTCTCTTTGCATTAAGCTTTTAAGCGTTTGTTCCAATATCCCAGCTTTATTGCTTAGATCAGGATAACCAAATGTTTTGCCATTGCTTACTAAATTATGCACAGCACGATGCAGTTCTTGCAAAGTTCTCATATTCCACTGCGTTTGCAATTTACTCCACAAGACTTCAATTTCAGTTACTTTGTCTGGTAGCTCTTGTGCAAATGAATCTAGCAACAAACACATTTTTTCCTGGAATTCTTTGTGCTCTTTAGTATGCATGATAGTATGCCCGAGTTGTGCAATCCCAACGATTAGTTACGTGAGATCAAAGTTTATAAACACCTGCGATCATTTCAGAAATTCCAGTATTTTGCAATTTCATAGTAGATGCAACCATAGCGAGTATAGCAACAGTTTTAAGTACTTTTCACAATTATAATTCCCTTTCGCAGGGGACGATTGTATAAAAATAATAGTGACTCACTCTTTATTTATTGCTTTAAACCTAAACATCCATCATTCAACACCTTCTCTGGATAATTTTTATCATAATCTATAACCGTGCTACTTTGGCAAAAAAATGAGGTAAATGCCGCGATATTACATGCAAATTCGTTCCATACTTTATCGTTTTTGCTTATTAAAAATACCTTACTCGCCACCTCATCACTCTTTCAATCTTAAAATGCCATGTTGCATAAACTTGCTATTCAAATCTTCGCTTGTTTCCTTGCAATCCTGTTAGGCATTTTTGCTATTGGTGCATTATTGACCGGACCGGCGCCTAGTGCGGTGGGCAGCCTTTCAGTGGATTTTCCGGTTGAATCAATACAAATTCCTGTTGCGAATGGATCTACAGTTTACGGCTGGCTATCTTATGGAATCCCCGGGGGTAGTGTCGTGCTACTGATCCATTCGATGCGTAGTAATCGGCTTGAAATGTTGAGCCGAGCCAGATTTCTAAGATCACAGGGCTATACTGTTCTTCTCATTGATCTCCATGCTCATGGCGAAACGATGGGAAATAGAATTACCTTTGGTTTACGGGAATCAGAGAGCGTCACTGCTTCTGTGGCTTTTCTACGCGAAACTTTCCCGCACGAACGCATAGGTGCCATCGGCGCTTCTTTAGGTGCTGCAGCTATAGTACTCGCTAAACAGGATTTAAAACTACATGCAGTTATTCTCGAATCTCTCCATCCAACCATCGAAGAAGCCATCGATAACCGTCTCAAACTTCACTTTGGACAATATGGATCCGTACTTTTGCCGTTGATGCTGGCACAATTATCTTTTTACCTGGGTGTTCCGGTAGATGAATTAAGTCCAATCACTCACATCAATCACTTAAATTCACCGCTATTATTTATTTCCGGCACCAACGATGCCCATACCACAAAATCAGAAACCGAGCGTCTTTTTTCTGCAGCCAACTCCCCTAAAGAATTATGGATTGTGCCAGGTGCTGGACATTTCAATATGCATAGCTATATTGGTAAGGAATACGAGAAACAGGTTAGTGCCTTTTTATCAAAATATTTACGTCCGCAGGTCAATAACTAACTAAATAAATTTATCTCCCAAAATCATATGCCCAGCCCCAACGAAAAGATTGTGATAAAGTGGCAAGATACTATTGCAACATTATATTTTTTACGGATTTAATGCCAGGACTAAATAATGAATCTCTACCAGAATATTCTACTTGCTATCGATTTCTCTGAACATGGTCATTATGTTGCCCAAAAAGCCCGGCAGTTTGCCGACCAATTTTCCGCGCAGCTCCACATCATTCATGTATTAGATAATATCCCCATGCCTGATACACCTTATGGCACAGTGATTCCATTACAAGAAGATTCAGCTTACGACCTATTAGAAATAAAGAAAAACAAATTCATACAACTCGCTGATCAATTAAGCATTGCGCCTACGCGCCGCTGGATGGTATGGGGCGCACCTCAAGAGGAAATCACCAGACTTGCGGTACAAGAACATATTGATCTGATTATTGTTGGCTCACACGAACTGCATGGACTGGGTGTGTTGATGGGTTCAACCGCCAAAGATGTTTTATACCACGCCAATTGCGATGTGCTAGCAATCCACATCAAAGATTAATAAAAGCTGCAAACGGCCCGGCAATTACTTCCAGAATTTCCACCATGGCCTAGTGTCTATCTCTGGCAATTCTTGCAAAAAGTGGGTGTCGGGAAAATTTAAACGCATAACACGCTCGGCATCATCGCGTAAATCATACAACTCCAATTCCTCATAAGCTTTGACCATGATATACAGCGCTTCTTCAGTAGCAGGTGTACGGGGATATTCTTTAACAGCATTTTGAGCACGGTTAGCCGCAGCAATATACGCTTTACGCTTCATATAGTAGCGTGCAATATGAATTTCACTCATCGCCACGGCATTCACCAGATAAGCCATGCGCTGTTTAGCATCCGCTGCATATTTGCTTTCCGGAAAACGCGCCACCAATTCCTTGAAGTTCTCAAAGGATTCTTGTGATGCTTTGGAGTCGCGTTCACTCATATCTTGCCTGAGCGGGCCTTTTAGCAAAAACCCCATCATTCCCCAATTATCGTTAAAACTTGCCAACCCCTTGATATAGTATGCATAATCCACATTTGCATGATTCGGATGTAATTTGATAAATCGATCTGCTGCGGTAATGGCTGAAGCGGGCTCTTCATTTTTATAGTGTGCATAGGCGGTCTCGAGCTGCGCTTGTTGGGCTATTCGACCATAAGGATACCGTGCTTCCAAAGATTCATACAGTTTAATGGCCGCAGTATAATTACCTTCATTCAGCTTTTCTTTTGCTTCCGAATAAAATTTATTAGCAGACCAATCCTGCTGATCTACTTGGCGATCCGACAATAAACCACAGGCTGATAAACCAAACACGAGAATTAACACTAAACGACGTAACATGACGAATTCCATAAAAGACAATGATAGCTCTGACGATTATAACGTAAAGGCATTGCCACAAGCACCCATCACCGAATCGCCACCAACCTGCATCAATTTAACGATTCCAAGTGATCATGCAGGCCTTCGTCTTGATCAAGCGCTAGCAAAACTTTTACCCAACTGGTCACGTAGCCGCCTGCAATCATGGATTAATAATAATTGTGTCACTATCGACGGTAAAACCCCTACTAGTAAACAGAAAATATGGGGCAGCGAACAAATTGTAATTTTACCTATGGACTATACCGCCAACTCAGTCCACACCGCTGAAAATATTCATTTAGAAATCATTTATGAAGATGAATCCCTGATCATTATTAATAAACCTGCCGGCTTAGTAACTCATCCTGGAAATGGTAACTGGCAAGGCACTATGCTCAATGCATTGTTGCATCATGCACCGCAACTGCAAAACATACCACGTGCCGGCATTGTGCATCGCTTGGATAAAAACACCAGCGGCTTGCTGGTCGTAGCAAAAACCATTGCAGCACAAATCAGTCTTGTACGCCAGCTCCAACACCATACGGTTAAGCGGGATTACCTCGCATTAGTACTGGGAAAAGTTGAGCAAAGCGGTACCGTTGATGCGCCGATCGGACGACACCCGGTTCATCGCACCAAAATGTCAATCCATGCAGGCGGTAAACCGGCACGGACACACTATCAAGCGCTAGAAGTTCTTGAGGGCTGCACATTGTTACGTTGCAGCCTGGAAACAGGCCGTACCCATCAAATTCGTGTACATATGAATGCCATTGGACATCCACTGGTAGGCGATCCGGTTTATAGCGGCAAACCTAGAAATATTCGCCAATTGGCGAATGAAATACTTACAAATTTTTCCCGGCAAGCTTTACACGCCCAAAAACTTGTACTGACTCACCCCGAAACTCAGCAAAGTCTAGAATGGGAAATCAACATACCCGATGATATGGAAAAATTACTCCGGCAGTTACGAGCTCTCGATAAAAAATAATAAACCCGCCTTTTACTTTTAAGCAGCTTCTTTATTTTAAAAAAAATGCGCCAATAGGCGCATTTTTCATGTCTCATAAAACATATCAACTGATAGCTATTTTAGAAGGGTAGTATTGCGTCCAACGAGAAAAGAATCTGATCTTTATTACCGCCAAAAGGCCGATAAGCAGACGCTTGTAGCGATTCATGCAATGCATCGACGCGATCATAACGAATATTAGGACGAATATTCAATTGCTTGAATCCTTTCCAACCTGTATTCAATGTTCTGAGCGCTTTCCAATTGGCGCCGATAGTAACCGCATAATAGTCTGCAGGTGTACTGGTACCAAGTAAACCGATGTTGCTAGCGTAACTGGTTCCAAGATGATTGGTGGCTGCAGTTACTCTTCCCGGTGCAAAAACCCGGAAACCATCACGGTCGCGAAACCATTCTGCTCGAACACCAACCGATAAAGCAGGGGTCAAATCATAGTAAAAATGCGAATTAACGCCATACCATTCCGCGTCTTTGACAACACCAGCATAGACATTATTTGCCAGTAACACGTTATCCGCGAAACCGTGGTCATGTTGCAAAATCAAATGCGTTCTATCTGTGAATTGATGTTTAAAAACAATGCTATACATTCCCCAAAAACTGCTATTGCGAGTCGAAGTCGTGCTTCCGGTACCGCTAACATTAAATGAAGTCTTTTGATTGTCACTGGTCCAGGTCACGCCACCTATACCACCCCAATTCTCCATTTGCTTATCGAAATTACCATCCCATCCACCCGTTCCGCTTCCACCAATCGTACCTGCCATGGCGGTAAAATTTTTCGTAATCGTATAATTACCCAATACCCCGGTATGCGTGAAAGGTTCGCCATATTGCATGGTATAAGCATGGCTATAGAAGAAGTTATTCGGTGCAGGAACCGATTCAAAACCAATCGGCGTATAAAAATGGCCGACTTTAACATTCAATCCATTACCCAAAGGCGCATAAACTTCCGCAAATGCTTGAGGAATGGCGATACCATAGGTGCGGCTGGAATTACAACATATGTCCAAATCCCAATTGCCACGATCAGCCAGTGGCCTACCATTATTCACGTCAAACGCGGGATTACCATAAGCTTGCGTAAAAATCGCATCGGTACCGAATAAAAAATCCGCCCGGAAACCAATATCCCAACCTTTGCCTTCTGTTTTTACCGCACGCTCCAGGTAGAAATTCAGTTGATTCAACTGAAATCTATTGGCTTGATCGGAAAACGTTACTGGTCCATTGAATCCATGCACAGAACTGGGATTATATGTAGCGCCGCCATGAACCCAACCACCCGCTGTAATGCCTGTACTTTTCAGTGCCTCCATGAAACTATTACTGGTACTTTTTGCTGTAGAACTTGTCACCGTACTGGCATGAACAGCGGATAAATTTAAGCCTGTCAGTAGCAGTCCTCCCGCCACTGCATGAATCATCCGATTCGTTTTTAATTTATATTTCATTGCTCCCCCTAACGATTATTTAACGAGCCATAGCATTCTTCGCGCTATGTAAATAGGCACTATCAGAGCATAAACAAAACCCTAGCACCTACGTGGACAGACTCTATCACTGAATCCTTAGAATGGTCAACGTAAACAAACGGGTAAAGCAATCTTGCACAAAAAATACAACACTCCCACTAACATTCGCTCCAATAAAGCGAATAAGCCGTTTCCCATTACATCTACCGCTTTATTTGGCTCACCAAAAACCCCAGTTGCCAGTCAATACTATCCATACACCCAAAATTGCATTGGTTACCGCGTGCGCGATGATCGGTGACCACAATGTATTACTGCGCATATATAAAAGATTATAGGCAATTCCGGCAAGCAATCCGGCGAACCACAAACTGTGCGCAACTGCAAACAAAACTGCCGTAATGCAGAATGCTTTAAAACCCACCTGCGCCGGATTGACGGATAAGAAATGGGGATGCGCAATCCAACGCATCAGGAATGATCGCCAAAACAGTTCTTCCATAAGCGGCACCACCAATGCAGCACCCAGTAACCGCACGATCACCAAGAACCAATCCATTTGCGCATCGCCATCGCGCGGATCGAAACCAACGGACTCCCCCATCACCATCCAATCTGCAGTCAGATTAATCCACGCAACAAACACCACGATACCTGCGGTGATGGTTATCACCCAGGTGCGCCAATTTTTCCCCGTCGGCCAGCGCAGCTCACTGTAAGCGTTTCTCCATAACCACAGCAAACTTGCTACAACTGTAATTTTAATTACGTAAAGTAACCGCACATCATTGGCATCCCAGCCAAATGCCAACAATGCGTCTTCCACCAGCATAAAAAATACATATGCAGCAAACGGTGCAATGCGATAGAAATTGTCACGATCAAAAATCATCATGGTTATGTTTTAATTGAATACGTTATTTATTGTCATCTTCACGCGCAGTGTATCGAAAATACTCGGCTGGATAAGGTGAAATAAAATGGATTGAATCGCTTATTTAAGTGAATAAATATGAAAAACCTTACCAAACAACGAATCCAAATAACTACTTGTCCGTGTGGTAATCAACAACCCTACAGGCAATGCTGCGGCCGCTACTTGGATGAAGGTGAAGCCGCCGTCACTGCCGAACACCTGATGCGGTCGCGCTATACCGCGTACATACTCGATCGTGAGAACTATTTATTGGAAACTTGGCACCCGGATACCCGCCCAATTTCACTGCAACTAACCGGCCAACCACAAAAACAATGGCTGGGGCTCACAGTCAAGCGCCATACGCAAACAGACGCCGATCATGCAATCGTTGAATTCATCGCGCGTTACAAAATCAACGGCCGTGCTTACCGCTTGCATGAAATCAGCCGCTTTGTCCGCGAGCAAGGGATATGGTTTTATGTCGATGGCGACATCTTAGAGAATTGAAGCAATCTTACTTCACAACGCCTCATAACGAATTTCCACCACTTCCAGCTCTTCGATTCCGGCGGGTGTTTGCAATTTAATGCAATCACCTTCCCGTGCCTTAAGCAGCGCCTTAGCCAACGGGGAAATCCAACTGATGCGGCCCCGTCCCGGATCCGCTTCATCCAGACCAACGATACTGTAAGTACGCATTTCGTCTTGGCTATCGCATACCGTCACCGTAGCGCCAAAAAACACCTGATCGCATTCGCCACGCTGCCCGGGATCCACCACTTCGGCGTTATCCAACCGTTTGGACAAAAAACGCAAGCGGCGATCGATTTCGCGCAAGCGCCGCTTGCCATAAATATAATCCCCATTTTCCGAACGATCGCCATTGGAAGCCGCCCAGGTAATGGTTTTTACCAGTTCGGGACGTTCAATTTTCCACAACTGATCAAATTCATCTTTCAATCGTTGATAGCCAGCCGGCGTAATATAATTCTTCACGCCTTGCGGCAATTTCGGCGCGCTATCCAGGTCGTCGTCTTCATCGCTTTCTTTGACAAATGCTTTGTTCATACTGTTAACCGATTGTTAAATTTATCAATATGTCACCGTCCGGGAAAAGACATTGATGACAACCACACCGCTCACGATCAGCGCCAAGCCAATCACCGCAGGCATATCCAGCGATTGTCCCAAAAAAAGCCAGCCACTCAACGCAATCAATACCACCCCGACACCCGACCAAATGGCATAAGCCACGCCGACGGGAATGGTTTTCAACGTCAGCGACAAGAAATAAAACGCCAGTAAATAACCCGCCACAACGATTACGGATGGCCAAAAGCGCGTAAAACCCTCGGCTGCTTTCAGACAGGACGTTGCAATCACTTCACTGACAATCGCGACGGCAAGTAAAATCCATTGCTGCATTGCTCTCTTTCCCTATGACACAATCAGCGATCGCTTTGCTATTGATTCAGCGCGTCGGTAATCTGATTGAATGGCTGATGTTGAAAAAAATGCTCGATATTGCTTGCCAACTGATCCAACAAACGCTGCCTGGATTCCCGGCTAGCCCATGCGATATGCGGCGTGACAATCAAATTTGCCGGTTGCTGCTGCAAAATCGCATTGTCTTTTGCAGGCGGTTCTTCTTGTATCACATCGATCCCGGCACCGGCAATGCGTCCGGTAGACAAGCAATGCAATAAGTCCGCTTCGTTCACCAATTTGCCGCGCGCAGTATTGATCAGATACGCGGACGGTTTCATCAGTTCAAACTCCCGGTAACTGATCAGATGGTGGGTGTCTTGCGAGTACGGACAATGCAACGTAATAAAATCCGCTTGGCCAATCACGTCATCAAACGCTGTTCTGCCCGCCCGGGCTATTTTGCCTTTATGCTCCGCGATCAGTACCCGCATGCCGAAAACCTTTGCAACTTCTGTCACCGCTTGACCCAACTCACCAAATCCGATAATACCCAGTATTTTCCCGGACAATTCCTGAATTCCGAAATCCAATGGGCAAAAAAACCGGCTTGCCTGCCAGCCGCCGCGCTTCACCAATTCCTGATAATCCACAAAGTGGCGCGCCAGATTCAGCATCAGCATGAACACATGCTGCACCACCGAAGGCGTGGCGTAACCGCGCACGTTACACACTGGAATATGGTATTCAGTCGCAGCTTGCAAATCGATATTGTTATATCCGGTGGCAGCGACGCAAATCAATTTCAAATGCGTAGCTGCCGCAAGGGCTTCCCGGCTGATGAATACTTTATTGCTGACCACCACTTCGGCTTCGCAAATCCGTTCCAGCACCTCCGTTTCGGAGGAATCATGATAATACTGCCACGGCGATATCGCCCGCTCCAGCATTGCACAGTCCATATCGCCACGGGTGACGGAACCGAAATCAAAAAAAACAGCACGCATGAAACCCCCCGTTATGATTCAAAATCATATCATAATCAATAACCGGACATTACCTTCGAGACTATTCGGGTTTTTCCCCAAGGCGCCGCATGCTTCTTCCTCAAGGAAACTCTGAATAACCCTCAATGTCATTCCGAACAAAGTAAGGAATCATTGATAATCAATACTATAGATTTCTCGCCATGCTCGAAATGACCGTTATTCAGAGTTTCCTTAAAGATATAATCAAATCAGAATCTACTGTGCTGCCTGTAATTGTCGCCGCCCGAACACTTACGCAAATTGACATCATTGTGCAATGACCGAAAACCAGAACCCCGAACAGAAAGCGCGTGACCGCATCGATGCCTTGCTGAGCCAAGCAGGCTGGACGGTCCAATCGGCTCGAAAGATCGATCTGAATGCCGGATTGGGACAAGCCGTGCGCGAATACCAAACGGATGTTGGCCCGGCTGATTATGTGTTGTTCGTGGATAAGAAGCCTGTTGGCGTAATTGAAGCCAAGCGTGAAGACCTGGGTCACAGAATCACTGAGGTGGAATTGCAAACGGCTGGCTACGCCGCTGCCAGACTGAAGTGGATCAACAACACCCAGCCATTACCCTTTCTGTACGAGAGCACCGGTATTGTGACGCGCTTTACCGATGCGCGCGATCCCAAGCCGCGTTCCCGCGAAGTGTTCAATTTTCACCGCCCCGAAACGCTCAAGGCATGGCTCGCGCAAGACCCCAGCTTGCGTCAGCGGCTGCAACGCATACCGCCGCTGAATCTGGAACATGTGCCCGCCAGCGCGCTGCATCTGCGCGATTGCCAGGAAGCCGCCATTGCCAATCTGGAAGCCTCTTTCCGGGAAAGCCGCTCGCGCGCACTGATTCAAATGGCGACCGGCGCGGGCAAAACTTACACCGCCATTACCGCTATGTATTGCTTGCTCAAATATGCCGATGCCCGGCGTATTTTGTTTCTGGTCGATACCCGCAATCTTGGCGAACAGGCCGAACAGGAGATGATGTCGTACGTGCCGCTCGACGACAACCGCAAATTTACCGAAATCTACGCCACGCAACGCTTGAAATCATCTTACATTCCCACCAACAGCGTGGTTTGCATCAGCACCATCCAGCGGCTGTACTCGATCCTCAAAGGCAGCGAACTGGACGAAGCCGCCGAGAATATCAATCCCGCCGAGCTGAAGCTGGGCAAGGAGCCGTTGCCCGTCGTTTACAACGAAAAAATCCCGCCGGAGTTTTTCGATTTCATTTTCATCGACGAATGCCATCGCTCGATCTACAACCTGTGGCAGCAAGTGCTGGATTATTTCGATGCCAGTCTGATCGGCCTCACTGCCACGCCGGACAACCGTACTTACGGGTTTTTCAATAAAAACGTCGTCAGCGAGTACAGCCACGAAAAAGCCGTCGCTGACGGCGTCAATGTCGGCAACGAAGTGTATCGGATCGACACGCAAATCACGCAGCAAGGCGCGCAGATTGCCGCCAAGCAGCAGGTGGAAAAACGCGAAAAGCTGACGCGCAAGAAACGCTGGGAAATGCAGGATGAAGACGAAACCTATGCGGCTTCGCAACTGGATCGCAGCATCGTCAATCCGGACCAGATCCGCACCGTGATCCGCGCGTTCCGCGACAAATGGCCGGAGATCTTTCCCGGCCGCCGCGAAGTGCCGAAAACGCTGATCTTCGCCAAAACCGACAGTCACGCCGACGACATCATCCAAACGGTGCGCGAGGAATTCGCCGAGAGCAATGCTTTTTGCAAGAAACTCACGTACAAAATCGACGAAGACCCCAAGTCGGTGCTGGCGCAGTTCCGTAACGACTACTACCCGCGCATCGCCGTCACCGTGGACATGATCGCCACCGGCACCGACGTGAAACCGTTGGAGTGCTTGCTGTTCATGCGCGACGTCAAAAGCCGCAACTATTTCGAGCAAATGAAAGGCCGTGGCACGCGCACGCTGGATTTGGACGACCTGAAAAAAGTCACCCCGTCCGCAACCAGCGCCAAAACGCATTACGTCATCATCGATGCCATCGGCGTCACCCGTTCGCTCAAAACCGCCAGCCAACCGTTGATCACGCAGCCCAGCGTGCCGCTAATTAGGTTATTGAAAACCGTGATGATGTGCGAAGCAGCGGGTGGGGTTGACGAAGACACTGTCAGCTCGCTCGCCGGACGGCTGGCACGGCTCAACAAACAGCTCGACCCGGACGACCGGCAACGCATCCGCGAGCTGGCGGGCATGGAACTTACGCAACTGACCGGCAAACTGCTCGCCGCCATCGACGCCGACAACATCGAAGCCATCGCGCTGCAACTTGCCAAGCAACCTGCAGGCACCGATCCGGGCGATACCTGGCGCGAGCAAGCGCAACGGCAACTGATCGGCGAAGCCGCCCGCGTGCTGAACGGCGAACTGGTCGAACTGATCGACAGCATCCGCCGCGACAAGGAACAAACCATCGACCACGACAACCTGGACGAACTGGTACGCGCCGGATGGGACAAGGACGCCACCAGCCACGCGCAAGCATTGGCCGGCGAATTCGCCGATTACCTGCGAACCCATCAAGATCAGATCACCGCGCTGACGATCTTTTTCAGCCAGCCGTACCGGCGGCGCGAACTGAGTTACGCGCTGATCCGCCAAGTGCTGGATAAACTCAAAACCGATCAACCTAAACTTGCGCCACTGCGCGTATGGCAAGCGTACCGGCAGTTGGACGGCTACAACGGCGCGCAACCGGTCAACGAACTCACCGCGCTGGTTACGCTGATCCGCCGGGTATGCGGCTGGGACAAAACCCTAACCCCCTTCGACGACACCGTGCGCCGCAACTTCCAAAGCTGGATCATGCAACACCACGCCGGCAGCGGCGAGAAATTCACGGAAGAACAGATGGTATGGTTACGCATGATCCGCGATCATGTTGCAATTTCATTCCATATTGATCGAGACGACTTGGAAGATGCGAAGTTTGGGCAGGGTGGATTGGGCAGGATGCATCAGTTGTTTGGCGCGAGAATGGAACCGTTACTGGATGAATTGAATGAGGTGTTGGTGGGGTGATGAGCGAAATTGATACTGGGATGCACTACCCGATTAATTTGGATAGGTTGCCGCCTAGTTGGGTAGCTGCCTTCGTGGGTGATTTTTGCGATAGCATTCAAAGCGGCTTTGCATGTGGTAGGCATAGCGACAGTGATATTGGAGTCCCTCATTTAAGGCCAATGAATATTAGTCGAAACGGTGAGTTAGATTTTGAGGTTGTCAAATATGTAGCAAGTGATTCTGACGAGCGTCGGTTAAGGGAGGACGATGTTCTATTTAATAATACGAACAGTCCTGAGTTGATTGGCAAGACTGCATATGTCACGCAAAAAGGCCATGGTCTAGCTTTTTCAAATCATATGACTCGGTTGAAATTTCACCGAGACATTAATTCTAAGTTCGGGGCTTATCAGCTTCATTATTTATGGATGGCCCGCTATTTTTTGCATGGTTGTGTTAAACACGTAAATCAGGCAAGTGTGTCGGCAACTGAATTGGCAAGGTCAGTACCCTTTGTCGTATCGCCAATCAACGAACAACACCGCATCGTCGCCAAAATCGAAGAACTGTTTTCCGAGCTGGACAAGGGTATCGAAAACCTGAAAACCGCCCAGGCACAGCTCAAGGTATATCGCCAAGCCCTGCTGAAACACGCTTTCGAGGGCAAACTCACTGCGCAATGGCGCGCGGAGCGTCATGCCAAACAATCCGTCGCCCCCGCGAAGGCGGGGGCCCAGCCTTTGAACGACATGGATTCCCGCCTGCCCCCCCGCTTTCGCGAGGGTGACAGGGAATGACAAACCCCTCGAAACCGCCGACACCTTGCTAAAGCGCATCCAACAAGAGCGCGCGCAACGCTATCAGCAACAACTCGCCGAGTGGGAAGCCTCCGGCAAACAAGGCAGCAAACCCAAAGCTCCGAAATCCCTGTCGCCGCTCACCGCCGAAGAACTGGCCGAATTGCCCGAATTGCCAGAGGGGTGGGGGTGGTTTTCAATAGGTAATATTTGCCAAGAAGCGGTGCTGGGTAAAATGTTGGATAAGGAGAAAAACAAGGGGGAGCTCAAATCTTATTTGAGAAACATCAATGTACGCTGGAGCAAATTCGCTTTGGACGATTTACTTGAAATGCGCTTTGAAGATTTTGAGCTTACTCGGTACGGCTTGGAGGATCATGATTTAGTTGTTTGTGAAGGTGGTGAGCCTGGCCGATGCGCTGTCTGGAGAAAAGAGTTTGGTTCGGGTATGCAAATTCAAAAAGCATTGCACCGAATTCGTTTTACTAGCTCCATGAATTCATCTTTCGTGCAAATGTACTTTGAATTGTGTGCATCGAATCGCAGACTTGAAAAGATGTTTACTGGGACAACCATCAAACATCTGACAGGAGAGAAACTGACAAGAATGGCAATACCAATTTGCTCCATTGCGGAACAGACTCAGATTTTGCTGGCTCTTGAATCCAGGTTCTCAGAGATTGACCAACTCGACCAAACCATCACCATCGCTTTACAACAAGCCGAAGCCCTGCGTCAATCCATCCTGAAAAAAGCCTTTTCCGG
>CADEDJ010000005.1:0-3707 GCA_902826055.1 uncultured Nitrosomonas sp.
AGGTCAAACCACCGTGAGTCCCCCGGCAAAGCCGGGGGTTTACTTCACTGAATTAGGATAAGGCCACTTCGTAAATTTTGCTGTATTTGTTCTTAAGATAATCAATAAAATAATTCGGATTCAAAGTTTCGCCAGTAATGAGCTGGACAAGTTCTTGTGGGTTATGAAGTTTGCCCTGACGGTGAATTTTTTCATTTAACCAAGTTTTAATTGGTGCAAAATTTCCTTTTGCAATATTTTCTTCGGTATTGGGTTGTTCACTTAGCAGGGTTTTGTAAAACTGACAAGCATACATCGCTCCCAACGTGTAGGAAGGGAAATACCCAAAAGCTCCACTGCTCCAATGGGAATCTTGCAATACTCCTAATGTATTGTTAGGAGGTTGAATACCCAAATATTTTTGCATCAACTCGTTCCAGATTTGTGGTAAGTCATCAACTTGCATCGAATCCTCAAACAAACCTTTCTCAATCTCGTAGCGTAAAATAACATGCAAAGGATAAGTCACTTCGTCTGCTTCCACCCGAATAAAATTGGGCTTGCAAATATTGATTGCGCGATAAAATAAATCGGGATTAGCAGATTGAAGATTTTCAGGAAATACTGTGCGAAATAATTCAAAATAATGTAAGCAAAATGGCTTGCTTTGGGCAATCATGCGCTCCCAAAACAACGATTGAGATTCGTGAATACCCATTGTTAATGATTCTGATGCAGGTAAATCACCTATTTCGTGTGGCCGCCCCTGTTCATAGAGAGCGTGACCTGTTTCATGGATAACGGAATATAGCGATTCTACAAAATCATTGTCTTTATAGCGCGTGGTTATGCGCACATCCGTTGGGTGGCTACCTCCACAAAATGGATGTACTGATACGTCAATACGCCCTTGTTCAAGATTAAAGCCAATATCCTGGCTGATTTTTCGCGCTAATGCTTCCTGTTTATGTTGTGCAAATTTTCCTTGTAAGAAAGACGTATCTGGCTGATAAGTATGATTCTGAATGGTATGAATTAAGGGTATAAGCTCTGCTTTTAGATGTTCGAAAATCGGTGTGATCATTGCCGTTGTTGTGCCGCGCTCAAACAGATCAATATTTGCGTCGTATGGCAATAATCCGGGCGATACACATTTTGCCCATTCTTTTTTAAGCTCCAGAAAGTGTTTCAACACCGGTGCAAAGTCGGAAAATTTATTTTCCAGGCGTGCCAATACCCAAATGCTATGACCGCGTGAACTTAATTCTGCTAATTCTTGTACTAGTCGTTTGGGAACTTTGGTTTCCAGTTCAAAATTGCGCCGTGCTTCACGGATATTACATCGTTCGACTTCATTCAAATCCTCACAATAATTTTCTTTGAGCTCATTTAAACAGTTACCCAGCGCTGGATCAGTCATGCGATCGTGAATAACACCAGCTAGCGTTGCTAATTGTTTAGCACGTGCTTCGCTGGCTCCGGCTGGCATCATTACTTCCTGATCCCATCCCAGCGTACTCATGACACCACTTAAATGAGCAATTTCTTCGAGTTTTTGAACTAAAGTTTGGTAATGTAGGTTCATAATCATTTAATTTGTTTGCAAAAATAATGACAGTACGTACTTATTCGCACCTGTTTTCACGGGAAAATGTTAAAATTATAGATTTGGTATCCGTCCAATTTTAACATTATCATCCGATTGCCATGCTGTGGATAAAATCATTGCACATAATTTTCATGGTTACTTGGTTCGCTGGATTGTTCTATTTGCCACGTTTATTTGTTTATCATGCCTTGTGCGAAGATGCTCCAGGTAAAGAGCGCTTTAAAATCATGGAGCGTAAACTTTATTATGGCATCATGACGCCGGGTGCAGTGCTGACGGTGGTTTTTGGTCTATGGTTATGGCTTGGTTACGATTTTTCGGGTAACTGGCTTTATGCAAAGTTGATGTTAGTTATAGTGCTGGTCTTTTATCATTATTACTGTGGGAAATTTGTTATTGCATTTAAAAATGATACCAATCAGCACGGCCATGTTTTTTACCGCTGGTTCAATGAGTTTCCAGTGTTAATTTTGTTTGCGGTCGTAGTGCTGGTTGTTGTAAAACCAGATTTACTTTAGTAATCGATAGGCTTTTTAGACTAATAAATATAGATAATATTGTTTTGTGATTTCACTTTCCTATCTCGCGAATGAGCATTAATTGAAGAGAACAGTTAATGTGATATTCTGATATTTGCAGTGTGATGTTCAGCTTTGTACTGCTTGGCAACAAGTAATATTCGTTTAATAAGATTGTGATTTAATCCCGATTTATTCATGTTAGTGGATGATGCTGCTTGCTTAGCATCAAATTCTTTTTTTGAATATCACAGATTATTACGTTACCAGTGACGATATGGTGCAGCAATATCATTTTGCTATCTATGAATCTATGGCTATATAGATTTTCAGAAAAATGCCGTTTGAATAACTACATATTGTGAGGATTTCATTCAAGCTTTGAGTTATAGGATAACTACTACACATAAATGGACAAATCTCTTGTATAAATTATCTAAATTAATTGTTAAAATTATTAATATTCAAGAACGTATAGAAATTCTATGACGATACGGAATCAGTTTAAGTGGACAATCCTCGGTATTGTCGTAGGCTTGGTTTTTTTATGGTTCTCGCTTCGAGGTATTGATGTTGATTCAATACTCGATAGCCTTGCTGGCGTCAAGTTTTTCCCGGCTATAGCAGCCATTATAGCGAGTCTGCTATTTATGCTAATTAAAGCATGGCGTTGGTCGGTTATTTTGGGACCGGTGGCTCATGTGAAGATGTCTTTACTACATTCAGCGGTTTATATTGGTACTGCAGCTAACCTTATTATTGTACATTCTGGAGAAGTTCTTCGAGCTGCTATGGTTGGGCGTAGATCAAAAATTGCATCTAGTGCCATTTTTGCATCAATTGGAGTAGAGAGGGTTTTTGATTTTATGGTGGTGGTCACATTGTTCGGAGTTCTTTTAATTATTAATCCTGAACTTCCAGAATATGTCACTGCTGCAGGTTTCATTGCATTATTCCTGGTGATAGCGGGTTTGATGATAATGCTATCACTATTTATACCTTCAAAAATGCGGAAACAACTAGCGGCGTTGCTGGTTCGTTTTTTACCTGAGAAATTCTCAGAGATTATCATAAAACAACTTAAGCATAGCCTAGTAGGTTTTTCAGCATTGGGTAGTGCATCTACTTTAATGAATGCTTTTTTATTATCTCTTTTGCAATGGGGTTGCATCGTAGGTGCAATTTGGTTAAGCGCTAGTGCGGTTGGATATACAGCAACATTTGCAATGGTAATTACAGTGTGGATACTTATGGTGATTGGTCTTACTTTGCCATCTTCTCCGGCACAGTTAGGAACAATTCAATTAGCATTTACTCTCGGTTTCTCTTTCTCATTAAACGAAACACAAATTCCTTTTGCTGCTTCGGTTGTTTATACGTGTTGTGTAAATATACCTTATATGATTATTGGAGCAGTATGCTGGTTGCGATCTGGTGGAATCAGTGTGCAACGCGAAACACAATAAAGATTCTTTTCTTTCCTTATTAGACGAGGTAATTCTTAGTGACGAAAACATCAAGTAGAATTAAAACAATTCTTACACTTTTTGGAACACGACCGGAAATCATTAAGTTGGCTCCGGTTATTTGGGCAATTGAAC
>CADEDJ010000005.1:3807-43080 GCA_902826055.1 uncultured Nitrosomonas sp.
TTTGGAACACGACCGGAAATCATTAAGTTGGCTCCGGTTATTTGGGCAATTGAACGACGAAAAGATATTTTACGAAGTATTACTGTTTCATCCTCTCAACATACAGATTTATTGAGGCCATTTATACGTGAATTTGGTATAAATATCGATCATGATTTAGCGGTCATGACACCTGGACAGACACCTAGTGGGGTATTGGCGCGAATTGTTGAGGCAATAGAACGATTGTTTCAAGTTGAACGCCCTGACTTAGTCCTAGTGCAGGGTGATACGACAACAGCAATTGCCGGCGCATTAGCAGCCTTTTATATGCGAATACCTGTGGCTCACGTTGAAGCAGGCTTGAGAACAGGTAATCGCCAAAGTCCATTTCCGGAAGAAATGAATCGCCGTCTGATTACTCAATTGGCAGATCTTCATTTTGCTGCTACTACTAAGAATATCGAAATTTTACAAGCCGAAGGTGTCCAGGAAAAATGCATCATCCTTACTGGAAATCCCGTTATAGATTCGCTTCAACATATTCTTACTCATTCATCAGTCTCTTTGTTACTTTCTAGATTGCTTGATAAGATTGCAAGTAAGCGTCTGATTGTCCTCACGACACACCGCCGAGAAAATTTTGGACAGGTCATGTCTTCGCATTTGAAAGCGCTTCGTCGTTTTGTGGAGCACCATCAAGATGTCGAGCTGGTATTTCCAGTACATCCGAATCCATCAGTGCGTGCAGTGGTCAATAAGGAATTCACAGGGATAGAACGGATTCATTGTATAGAGCCACTTGAATACGCCGATTTTTTGCATTTACTTTCACGAGCTTGGATAATTGTTTCTGATTCAGGGGGAGTTCAAGAAGAAGCACCTTCTCTGGAGAAGCCGCTGCTGATTCTACGTGATACGACAGAACGACCAGAAGTACTCGATTGTGGTGTAGGGCGTCTTGTAGGTCATTCAGGAGAACATCTAGAAAAAATGCTTGAGGCTGCTCTGATTGATAAATCATGGTTTGAAGCAGTTAGTAAGGCAGAAAATCCATTTGGTAAAGGCGATGCCGGGGAAAAAATAGCATCTGCTATTGTACAATTTTTTGCATTGAAAGAGGGAGGGCATGATGAGTGAAAAACAATCTTCTACTCAACGCAATAAGCCACTCGCAAGTTTGTCGCTGGATTTAGATAATGAGTGGGCTTATCTGAAAACTCATGGAGACCCAGTATGGGAGTCCTATCCTTCGTATCTAGATGTTGTAGTTCCGAGGATACTTGAAGTACTTGCCTGTCACCAGCTAAAAATTACAGTATTTGTGGTAGGTCAAGATGCAGCACTTGAATATAATCACAAAGCATTGGCGCAGATTGCAAGTGCTGGTCACGAAATAGGAAATCATTCCTTACGTCATGAGCCTTGGTTGCATTTATTTTCTGAATGTGATCTTGAACAGGAATTGGCAGAAGCTGAACGATATATTGAAACAGCGACAGGCCAAAAGCCTACAGGTTTTCGAGGGCCTGGTTACAGTCAATCATCAACTTTGCTGCGCGTACTTGCCCGGCGAGGCTATATTTACGATGCTAGTTCGTTACCAAGCTTTATTGGTCCGATTGCGCGCGCATATTATTTTGCTACGGGTCAATTTGATGCTGAGCAACGCGAACGTCTGAATCGTTTATTTGGTAGCTGGAAAGATGGATTCCGACCATTGAAACCTTATTTTTGGCGTTTTGATGGTGTTTCTTTATTGGAAATGCCAGTGACAACTTTTCCAGGTTTTCGTGTCCCGATTCATTTAAGCTACGTAATGTATTTAGCAGGATTCTCCACAGTATTGGCACAAACTTATTTTAATTCAGCATTGTGGATATGCCGATTGTTCAGGGTAGAGCCTTCGATATTACTGCATCCACTTGATTTTCTTGGCGGTGAAGATGTACCTCGATTGAAATTTTTTCCATCGATGAAAATGACAGGAGAAGATAAGATTTCTTTGATTAATAAGTGCCTAGATAGTTTTGTGCGTTTATTCGATGTTCGATCAGTAGGTGAGCATGCTGCAATTGTCGCCACGCGAAAAAATTTATTGGAAGTCGAGCCAGGTAGTTGATACTGCTAGTACCGTTTAGTTAGGAGAAAAAATGTTAGACAAAAAAATTATAGTAATGCTGCCCGCGTATAATGAGGAAAAAGATCTTCCTGCATTGTTGAATCGCATCCAGCACGCTTTAGAAAAGTGGGCTAATTATCAAGTTGTAGTAGTAGATGATGGTTCTGCTGATCGCACTGCACAAATTGTAAGAGATGCAGCGATGCAGATGCCGGTGGAGTTAATTCAGCATCCTCAAAATATGGGGCTAGGTGCGGCGATGCGTACTGGCCTCAAAGCGGCCGCACAAAGCAGTGATGTGGTAATTACTTTGGATGCTGATAACTCACAAGATCCAGAGTTGATAAAAACCATGGTACAACGATTAGATGAAGGCTTTGATGTAGTTATCGCCTCTCGATTTCAACCCGGCGCACAAGAAATCGGTGTGCCACTATTTCGTGTATTCCTGAGTCATCTTTCGAGTGCCGGTATACGGACTTTAGTTCGTTATCCGGGAGTGCGCGATTATACCTGTGGATTTCGCGCCTATCGAGCTGAGACATTGCGTAATTTAATTACGATTTTTGGAGACAATTTTATACGAGAAAATGGTTTTTCCTGTATGTTTGAGTTATTACTGAATTTGCGAACTTTGCATGCTCGAGCCTCGGAAGTACCACTCGTACTTCGTTATGATCTTAAAGAGGGTGTCAGTAAAATGCGTATTTTTCGTACGATGTGGCGTTACGTAATTACATTGACGCGTGGATTTTTACCGATAACCTGGAGAATAACATCCAAACATGAGTGATTTTTCCGTTTTAAAAGTTGCTAGTAATACTGCAACTAACAATAATGATACTAGATCTGTAGCTTCGACATGGAGTGTGGCGGTAGTAGGTGGCGGAATCAGTGGTTTGGTAGTAGCTTACTGGCTTGCCAAGGCAGGAGCACGAGTTACTGTTTATGAAGCTTCTGATCAGCTCGGTGGATTAGGCACTTTTTTTCAGTATCGGAATGTTTCTCTTGAGCGATTTTATCATTGTATGTTGCCAAGTGATAGGCATTTGCTGGGCATATTGCATGAATTAGGTCTTGCAGATGAGACTTATTGGAAAGAGACTAGTTTCGGTTTTATGCATAATGGAAAGTTATATGGTCTTAATACTCCATTTGAATTGTTGAAATTTAGTCCCTTATCTTGGATGGATAGGATACGCGTTGGTTTAACCGGTTTATGGGGACGTATTTGTTCATCAAATGGATTGGATGATGTAACTTGTGTGGAATGGTTGAGTAGGCTATCTGGAAATCGTGCCTTTGAAGCTTTCTGGAAGCCAATGCTGCAAGCTAAATTTGGTGATCGTTATCATGAAGTTCCTGCATTATGGTTTTGGACGCGCTTTAATCGTGAAAAAGGTGGAAAACGTGAGTGTAAAGGGTATATTCATGGTGGGTATCGGCGCATTATAGATGCCTTGGTTAAATCAATTGAGGCACATGGAGGAGCAGTCAAACTTCAAGCGCCGGTGGGCAAACTTGATTTTGCAGAAAATGCACGGCTTGTAATATGTGAAACGCAGGGAAAATCAGAAGCATATGACCGCGTTGTCGTTACAGCACCAATTTCTTTTTTGCATAAAGCAATGAAGGATGGTGGATTGGCTAAAACTGCTGCGCTAATTGATACGGGGATCGATATGCAGGGTGTAATAAATGCTGTATTCATGTTGCGCCGAGGCTTTACAAAACATTACTGGGTTGCTGCGATTGATGAAGAAATTCCTTTCCAAGGCATAGTGGAGAGTACTACTTTGCTTGATAAAGCTGATACTGCAGGAGTACATTTGGTTTATTTGATGAATTATGTGCATCGCACAGACCCACTTTTTCACCAAAGTGATGAAGAAATTTTGAAAGCATATACGACTGGATTGAAACGGCTTTTTCCAGATTTCCAGGATGATGATGTAATTGATCGGTTTGTGTTTCGAGCACCATTCGTTGAACCACTTTATACAATAGGTTACCAGCAACGTAAACCGCCTACAATTTTACTACCAGGAAAATTATATTTGGCTACGACCGCTCAAGTTTACCCCGAAGTTACTTCTTGGAACGGAACGATTGGTCTAGCTCGTAAGGTTGTTGATGAAATGTTGAATGAAAAATGTTGAAGCTGATGGTTTAAAATTTTTTGCAATTCAAGATTAACTTGATGCAATCGAATGAATGTAAAGAATGCTACTTCCATTGGTATAAATTATGATAAATATCAATTATTCAAAGTATTGGATAGGTAATCTTTGTTATTACCAGATACCCTGAAAAAACGAGTATGAGAATTCGTATTCGTACACTTAATATCACTTGTATTAAATCTTTATTGCTCTAATTTTTGTGTCTAATTTTTACCAAAGTTTAGATTGTGGGATTTAGATTTGATAATTTATAATCTTTTATTTTATTATCCGATATCTAAATTTTTTTAAGATGGTATGTTACGCATCGCCACTATTAGTATTATTGTTAGAGCAGCTAATCTATATCGTATCAGTATCTATTCTAATTGAATATTAGCGTATTCACCGTAGAAAGAAAGTTGCTGACTCCCAGAATAATATTGATCAATAAAAGATCATACAAAATAAATTTGCTCCGCTCGCCCTGCACTTATCCCCGCGGCAAGACCGTGGGGTATTGCGGCGCAGAAAAACAAAAGTCGCGCGATACGCTGACTTCAAAAACACAAACTATAATGCTCCTCTTGGCAAGACCACGGGGAATTGCAAGTTGAAGATATTTTGCTTTTAGTGGCACAAACCAGCAAAACTCAGAATCATGTATCACCGGTGATACTGCCTTCCAAGGCTGGCAAATGGTTGTCCTGTGGGAGGCAGGTACATGGTTATTAATAACCATAAAGTGTTTTAACTTACTATGGCGTATCACCAGAGTACTTACGAGCGAGTGTATTTGTGAATTTTTGTTGTTAATTTAACAGAATAACATTTGAAAATGAGCTACTATTTCAGTTGGTTAATGTGTGTTTTCTGACCACTTAGATTAAACTGAGAATGGCCTAGAGGCATAAAAAATTAAGTTAAGCTTAATGAATAACTGTGAATTAGATAGTGTTAACTCTCTCAACTCGAGTAAATGCATACTACTCGGGATTAAGTATTTATAACAAGGAAGAATACTGCTTTGAATCCCGAATATTCGTCGCGTGATACTAATAAACTAAGCAAATTATCCTTAAAATACTCTCCTTCTACGTTCTTTTTATTGTTAGCAATTTTTTTTCTTGCATTGCTGTTTCATTCTGATCTTGCGCCACTCGAAGAGACTCATTGGGATGCGCCAATTTATGTACAGCTTTCCAAACGAGCGGCAGAAGCAAATACTTTGGCTAACTATCATGCGCATGCTCGGGACATTCGCCTGGGTGCAGGTGATGATGTGCATTGGTATTTTACGCGAATTGGTCACATACTTTTACTCGGTGAAATCACCAAGTTCCTAGGGGCAACTGAGACCGCGCTTGTTGCAATGCAGTGGTTATACCGAGTTTTTATGGCGTTAAGTGTTACACTTTGTGTAGTTCTTGGGATACGCTTGGTGAAACAGTTTCGGATTGAACAACCAGATCCTTTTTGGAAAATAGGGTATTTTATTGCAGCAGTAACATATGTCGTTTCAGACAGTTACCGTGGACTTCAAGGCCATTTAATTAGCGAACCTCCGGCTTTTCTAACCTTGCTATTCTTTACCTTGGTCTTACTCAGTGCAGTTGAGCGACGGTCAATGGTCTTGGGAATTTTTGCAGGCTGTTTATTATTTGTACTCTTTTTTATCAGGATTGATGCAGTATTGCCAGGTGTTTTTTTTCTGTTGCTGCTATTAATCGAAATGGCGAGGTTGAAAAGATTTGATGCTGTTCCAAGCATCATTAGCGCAGGTTTGACTGCTTCAGTATTTTATTTGATATATGCATGGTGGTTTTTTCCGCTAGTCAATCCGCAATCCTTAGCGGATTTTTCCAGTTCCGCAAAAGAAATGTTTCCAGGAGTTCCTGCCAAGGGGTTATTTGCTATTGCAATTGCGGGTGGCTTGTTATGGGTGGGAGCTTTTATGGCAATTTCAATGTTGTGGCGTGATTCTGTAGTTCGTTTTGCTATCACATGGCTTGGATTAGCATTGTTACCTTTAATAATTGATAGTTTCAGTGGTCGTACAGTTCAGACACGTATGGCTTTTTTTATTGTTCCACCGTTAATGATTTTGTCTGCTGAAGGGTGGATTTGGATGGTACGAAATTTTGTTGAGGAGCATAAAATTCGTACTTTAGCCATTACTACATGTTTTATGATGATACTGGCTTTTACTCCTTACTCATTAGTCATGCAAGAATCTCGTAATTGGGCAATAAATTATTTGCCACCGGAAATTCAGAAATACTTATTTCCTTCTTTGGCAAAAAGAGGAACTATTGGGCCAGCTATGGAAGATCAAGATTCAAGGCTCGGCATACTTATTCGACCAATATCTGAACGTTGGACTTTAGAATATTTGAAAGTACGAGAAATTGCGGATTTTTTAAACTCTTCTGGTCACTTCGCTTATTTGTTATGGCCAAAGGCCAGTTTTGCTGGTCAGCATTCGCTTCAAAGTTATATAAGATTGTTTCATTACTTTGGTAAAGAATACCCTGAAAATATTGACTTTGTTTTAACTAAATTTCCAGGGAAGCTGGATACCGAAGCTTGCGCTGCTCGAGTGCCAACAAAAATGGAACGAGTGATTTACTGTACCGCTCTTGACGAACGAGATTTAGTAGTTCTACAGAATAATAATATTTCTTTATATATTCTTGGTGTAGATGAATATCCAATACCGCCTATGCCTGAATTAAAGCTGACCGTATTATTATCAATACCGCCATTTACTTTATATGGAGTGACTGAATAACTGATGATAAGTAGTTACAAGTATATAGGCGAAATTAATACAATATGTTCTGATAAAATTAAAATTTGTATTTACTAGTGTTAATAGGATTGAAAATGAATAAGGATAATTGAATCACTAAGCTGTAATACTTCATAGTTGCTTAAGATCCTTCTTTTATTATCAAGAAACCAAATGCATTGATAAAATCTAATTTTGTAGTGGCGTCCCCAAGGGGATTCGAACCCCTGTTACCGCCGTGAAAGGGCGATGTCCTAGGCCTCTAGACGATGGGGACAAGTGTTATATCGGCACAGCTTCGCTTTTTTAAGATTAACTGGTGGAGATAAGCGGGATCGAACCGCTGACCTCTTGCATGCCATGCAAGCGCTCTCCCAGCTGAGCTATACCCCCTTGATCAAAGGAACAGGGATTATACTGATGCTGCCATTTATTGTAAAGGAAAGATCAATTGGGAAAATTAGCCAAGTAGGTGTTTATGCGCAAAAGTGTTTCTCTACGGCCAAGCAGCTCAAGTACGGCGTCAATCGATGGCGTGTGTATTTCGCCTGTTACCATCACTCTCAAAGGCATTGCAATTTTAGGAAGTTTGACATCAAGGTTTTTGGCTGCCGTTTTAATTTCCTGATGTATAGATTCACGTGTCCATTCAATATGATTGAGTCGCTCGATTAAATCAGCCAATAATGATTTTGTTTCGGCATTGAAATATTGAGCTTTCAGTTCATCGGTTGGTTCCAGTGGTCGATAGAAGTAAACGGCTGCATCCGCCAGCTCTTCAATTGTGTTAACTCTTTCTTTCAGTAAATCGACAACACGTGTTAAATTAGGGCCGCCCGATATCTCGCAATTATCCTTATTGAGAAAAGGGACGACCAATTCAGCCAAGCGTGAGTTATCAGTTTTCTTGAGATATTGCTGGTTAATCCAGTGCAGCTTCTCCGGATTGAATTTGGCTGGGGAACGGCTGATTGACGATAAATCAAACCACTCAATCAATTCTTCCCGGCTAAATATTTCTTCATCGCCGTGCGACCAGCCGAGCCTTGCTAAATAATTCAGCAAGGCTTCAGGCAGATAACCATCTTCTTGATATTGCATGACGGAAACAGCGCCGTGACGTTTAGATAGACGTTCGCCATTAGCGCCCAAGATCATGGGAACATGCGCATATTCTGGTAGCGGAGCGTTGAGCGCTTTAAGAATGTTAATTTGCCGTGGCGTGTTGTTGACATGATCATCACCGCGGATGACATGCGTAATATTCATATCCAGATCATCCAGCACTACGCTGAAGTTATAAGTAGGAATTCCATCGCTGCGTAATAGTACCAAATCATCCAGTTCATGATTAGCTACGGTAATACGGCCCTTAATTTGATCATTGAAGGTAACATGTCCATCCAGCGGGTTTTTGAATCGAATAACGGGTTTCACTCCAACGGGTGGCGATTGTTTTGAATTGCGCCAACGTCCGTCATACCTGGGCTTTTGTCCAGCGGCTAGCTGCCGTTCGCGCATTTCATCTAATTCTTCTTTAGTGGCGTAGCAATAATAGGCCTGATTATTTTGTAATAATTGTTCGGCAACTTCGTGATAGCGTTGCAATCGTTGCATTTGATAGAATGGACCTTCATCATAATCTAATTGCAACCATGCCATACCATCAAGAATTGCTTGAGTAGATTGCTGAGTTGAGCGTTCTTGGTCAGTATCTTCGATGCGTAAAATAAATTTTCCGTTATGCCGGCGCGCATATGCCCAAGAAAAAAGTGCCGTGCGGGCGCCGCCGATGTGAAGATAGCCGGTTGGACTGGGTGCAAATCGTGTGCGTACTATCATGATTTCTGTGTTTGGTAACAATATATGCCAAGTATTAAAAAATATTAGTGTACGCGATTCTGAAATAATAGTGTTTCTTTCCCAAATATTATGATGTGATTCGTATTGTGAAATTAAGCAAACTATCAGAAGCGGGTTATACTCTAACTGCTTATTGCAGTTGAGTTTTTTATGAACAGAGGGAATGGTTTTTTCACTAATGACTGATTTAATACATGATTTGATTTTCACGGCAGCAGAACAATCGCCCGATGCACAAGCGCTATCGTATCAGGATCAGTCAATCAGTTATGCCATCTTGGCGAGTGAAGTTGAAATGAAAGCGGGTGGGTTGCTGGCATTAGGACTGGGCCGGGGAGAGCGTGTCGCAGTTTATCTTGAAAAGCGTATTGAGACGGTAATTGCATTATTTGCAGCCTCTGCGGCGGGTGGCGTATTCGTCCCGGTGAATCCGGTATTAAAGTCTGAGCAAGTTGCTTATATTCTAATCAATTGTAATGTAAGGATATTGGTTACTTCACTAGATCGATTGAAAGTTCTGCAGGCCGGATTGTCATTTTGTCATGATCTTCATACCATCGTTGTGGTAGATGCTAAGGATAATCTTCCTGCCATTGCAGGCTTTCTGATCATCAGTTGGGAAACGTTTCGTGCCGAAGGAAAAATGAAGCGATCATTCATTGCCATTGACAGTGATATGGTTGCAATTGTTTATACCTCTGGCAGCACTGGTAAATCTAAGGGTGTTGTGTTGTCGCATCGCAATCTCATGACTGGTACGAGAAGTGTGACGCAGTATTTGCAAAATCGGGCGGATGACCGCATTCTGACGGTTTTGCCATTGAGTTTCGATTATGGGTTAAATCAATTGACCACTGCCTTTAAGGTAGGAGCAGAGAATGTTTTGATGAATTATCTGTTACCACGCGATATCATCAATATCAGCAAGGAAAAAAAAATTACGGGACTTGCTGCCGTGCCTCCACTATGGATTCAATTGGCGCAATTGGATTGGAGCGGTGTTTCTTCATTGCGTTATCTCACCAGTTCAGGTGGAACCATGCCGCGCATGACACTCAATTTATTGCGCAAGGCGTTACCGGTGACGAAAATTTTTCTAATGTATGGTTTTACCGAAGCTTTTCGTTCAACTTATCTGGCGCCGGAAGAGATCGAACGGCGCCCCGATTCAATCGGAAAAGCCATACCCAATGCTGAGATATTAGTGTTGCGTGAAGACGGATCACATTGCGCGCCGGGAGAACCGGGTGAATTGGTGCATCGAGGAAGTTTAGTGTCGATGGGATATTGGAATGATGTAGAGAGAACTGCATTGTGTTTCAAGCCACTCAAAGTGCAAAATGAATTGCCTCTTACTGAATTGGCAGCATGGTCAGGCGATACCGTACGGATGGATGAAGAAGGATTTCTATATTTTATTGAACGCCGTGACGAAATGATTAAAACTTCAGGGTATCGAGTCAGTCCGATGGAAATAGAGGAAGTCATCTATGCTACGGACTGTGTTGCAGAAGCTGCTGCTGTAGGTGTTCCGCATCCTTTGTTGGGAGAAGCTGTTGTCGTGATTGTCGTCGCTCGGCTGAAGACTCATGTGGATGTTGATGCCTTGCTGGCAGAATGCAAGTATCGCTTGCCTGCTTATATGCAGCCGCAGCAGATAGCTGTGCGCGAAGGTAATTTGCCGCGTAACCAAAACGGTAAAATAGACCGCAAGCTACTTGCGCAGGAAATGTGGGATCTATTTATGGAAAAAGCCAACAGCAGTGAATGATCAATTTCCCCAACATGCGCCGCTTACACAATTTCCGGTGCAGGAAAATTGTTTGCAAATTGGCGGCATACCATTGATCTGGCTCGCGCAGCGTGTAGGGGTGACTCCTTTTTATGCGTATGATCGGCAAAAAATCACTGAGCGTATCGCTTTGCTACGGCAACACCTGCCTGTTGATGTTTTGTTGCATTATGCGATGAAAGCCAATCCAATGCCGGCAGTGGTGCAGCATCTGGCTAGCTTGGTGGATGGTATCGACGTTGCTTCCACTGGGGAAATGAAGGTTGCATTGGATACGATTATATCTGCTGAAAGTATCAGTTTTGCCGGACCAGGAAAAAAACCACATGAGTTAAGCTGCGCTATTGCTGCCGGGATTGTTTTAAATGCCGAGTCCGAGCTGGAGATCGAGTTAATTGCGCAATTGGGAGAGCAATTAGGCGTTGCTCCCAAAGTAGCCATCCGTGTTAATCCGGAGTTTGAACTTAAATCGTCTGGCATGAAAATGGGCGGCGGTCCCAAACCTTTCGGTATCGATGCAGAAAATGTGCCTGAGGTATTGATGCGTATTGGTAAATTGGGACTTCATTTCGTTGGATTTCATATTTTTTGCGGATCGCAAAATCTGAACGCAATAGCCATTTGTGAAGCACATACAAAGATTTTTCAGCTAGGCATACGACTTGCAGACCATGCGCCATCTCCTATACGTTTGCTAAACATCGGCGGTGGCTTCGGTGTTCCTTATTTTCCTGGGGAGAAGGCGTTGAATCTTGCTGTTATTGGTGAGAATTTGCAAAACTTGATGTCGGATCTGCAGCAGCAATTGCCAGAAACCCGTATTGCACTTGAATTAGGGCGCTATCTCGTAGCGGAGGCGGGAATATATGTGTGTCGGATTTTGGAACGCAAGCAATCACGTGGTCAAGTTTATTTGATAACCGATGGGGGGCTACATCATCACTTGGCAGCATCGGGTAATTTGGGTCAAGTGGTGCGGAAAAACTATCCTGTGATTATCGGAAATAAAGTACAAGGCTCCGATACAGAAATTGTTTCTGTGGTAGGACCGCTCTGTACTCCTTTGGATGTGATTGCTGAACGAATGCGAATGACCAAAGCTTCTGCGGGTGATCTGGTGGTTGTATTACAATCCGGTGCATACGGTCTGACAGCGAGTCCGACTGCATTTCTTAATCATCCTCTACCTATGGAGGTATTAGTTTAACGCGCTGATAGTATACAGATTACTTATGGGTGCGGAATTAATGACTCTGGTTGACTCTATTAAAATCATATAGTTAAGAATAGTTGTTGCTTATTGTGCACAAACTGGTTTTTTTATCGTATTTCTTCTGCTAATTGATATAGATCAGTTGAATATCTCGCTTAAATAGCTAATATAATTGGTTTGTTTTAGTTTTTGAATGAACACATGTTTATTCGATCATGGAATTTGCTTTTTGATAGCAGGGTGTAGGGAAGGAATTTTGAACATACGAAAAATATGATGTTGTTTTTGGGTTAATTAGTGCATGCTCCAAAAATGATCTAGTTTATATTTCTACCGTTAATTGAAATAGCTGTTGTTCTTGTGCTTGGAAAGTCAACTTGTGACGATTGTTTAATAGTGCATATTTTTGAATAGAATAAAATCGGGTGATTTTATGAATGAGTTGTATAACAGTTTTCAGAAATATTTTGAGATTGTAATAGCCGATACCGATGAACTGCGTCAGGATGTTTATAAAGTACGCTATAAGGTATTGTGTCTAGAAGAGCGTATTCCGGGTTTTGATCCTTCGTTTTATCCCGATGGATTAGAAAAAGATGATTATGATAGTCACTCTATTCATGCATTATTGCGATTTCGTTCGTCAGGTGAATTTATTGGTACTGTCCGGTTAATATTGTTCAATCCATCACAACCTGAAAAATTATTCCCAGTTGAGCAAAATACCCAATTCAACGCCGAATTTTACAATACAGAGAATTTTCAGCGAAAACATACTGCCGAGGTTTCGCGTTTTGTAGTGGTAAATCGGTTTAATCGTCGTAGAGAAAATCGTCGCAGAAGTGATGCCGGAGGAAATGAAAATGCCGTTACCTCAGAACGGCGATCTTCTTCTGATCGTCGTTCTGGGCTCAATATTGCGCTGGTACTGATGGCGGGAGTTATGCGCATGTCTGTACAGCACGATATCAGGAGTTGGCTTTCTATGATGGATCTGCCGCTGAATAGACTACTGAGTTTCGATGGATTGGACTTTATTCCAATTGGTCCTCCTGTTAACTATCATGGAATGCGCCGCCCATTTTTTGTAAAAGTAAAGGATGTATTGCAAAGGATGTATGCAGAACACCATGATGCATGGGAAGTAATGACAGACTGCGGAAAATATGATCCGTTTTTATCAACCAATGGGACCGTATTGAATTAGGGACTTTTTTGAAGTTATTCCAATTCTTTGTACGAATAAGAGTCAGCTATTTTGTGACAACTGCTAAGACGAGTTTTAGCTGCGTCTTGCTAATGCTTCTTTTTTTCGTAAAAACTGAAATATGGGCGAACGATCTCCACGAAATCATAATCAATCCAACAGTGAGTGAGCGAGAGCTTTCAGTTAATTCACTACGCTCAATTTTCAGCATGCGCCTAAAAACCTGGTCAGATGGAACCAAGATCAGGGTTTTTGTATTACCCGATGATGATCAATTGCATCAAAGTGTTGCTAAGGAAAAACTAAATGTCTTTCCTTATCAACTTAGATCGACGTGGGATCGGCTAGTATTTTCTGGAACTGGTCAAGCACCCATTAAAGTAAATTCAGCTGAGGAGATGCTTGCCAAGGTTGCTAGTACGCCCGGGGCAATAGGTTATTTATGGAGAGCAAAAATTAATGAACATGTTCACGTGCTCCAAGTTAAGTAGCTATTTAATGGACTCTATCAAAGGGATAAGCCAATGGTTGGTTTTGTTATTCCTTCTTGCGGGATTGTCTGTTCAAGCCGAGGAATCAAACTCATCACAAAAGAAGGTAGAAGTGACAAAATCGCCTACCAAATGGTTGCAAGCGTCTGAATTGCCTGCAGAAGCAACGGAGTTAACGGATACAAAGAAAAAGCCAGGGTTAGTTAGTTCTACATTAAATTGGTTTCGTACTACTGAACTTCCTGGAGATTTGCAAATTCATGGTTTTGTCAGTCAGGCATATATTGCTACTTCAAGTAATGATGTATTCGGAAACAGCGATAATGGCGGTAGTTTTGGACTTACAGAGGCTGGTCTGAATGCGTCAATGAGACCTTTACCTAGATTACAGGTTTCAGCACAAGTGTTATCCCGGCGTGCCGGTGAAGGAAGTAATGGTGGCATGCCGCGCCTTGATTATGGTTTCTTGGATTATCGTATTTATTCTCACGAGGTGAATCAATTTGGCATTCGGGTAGGCCGGTTAAAAAATCCATTTGGTTTCTATAATGATACACGTGATGTTGCGCATACTCGCCCCGGCATTTTACTGCCACAATCGATTTATTTTGACCGCACGCGAAATCTCGGTCTTTCGGGAGATTCTGTCCAATTGTATGGTGAAACCGCTGTTGCTCATCTCGGTACACTTTCTACGCAATTTGGCGTGTGGTGGCCAATTGTAAACGACAAGGATACGGAATTCTCAATCCTCTCACAGTTACCCCGTGGGCAATTAAACCGGGAGGCGTCTTACATAGGCCGCGGCATTTTTGAAACGAACGATAAGCGGCTTCGTCTCGGGGTCAGCGGCATCTGGCTCAATACCTCCTATGATCCTTCTTTTAGGTCAAATGATCCGATCGGACCGGGATCGTTCCAGTTTACCCCTGTTTATTTTTCTGCTCAATATAATACGGAACGGTGGAGCTTAACTTCCGAGTATGCAATTCGTCACTTAACATATGATCGTAATTTTGGCCCTAACAGTCCACTCAATGGTCTGGATGTTATTGGTGAAAGTTATTATTTCCAAGGTGAGTATCGATTTACTCCGAAATGGGAAGGAATCGTACGCTATGATGCCTATTTCTTTAATAGATCCGATCGGGATGGTAGCAGCAGCAGTGTACCTCATTCCCGTTATGCCAGGGATATCATGGTGGGCTTACGTTGGAACGTTACTCCTGAATTTATGTTGCGTGCAGAGTATCATCATGTCAATGGTACCGGATGGTTGTCAAGATTAGACAACCCGGCAAGTGAAGGGCCACTAGATAAGAATTGGGATCTTTTTGCAATCCAGGCTTCTTTTCGTTTCTAAGTAGAATTTAATGGCTAAAAGCTCCGATTATAAATTAGAAAAAATCCACTCGACATTGGGTCGTAAGGAACCCAAATTTCGTAGTCTACGGTGGAAAATTTCACTAGGTAGCAGCTTGATATTAATCGCTGTGGTCACCTTGTTTTGCTTTGTTAGCTATTTGAGTTTAATGGTGAATTTTGAGAATCAGCATAATACTGACAACCGCCGCTATGAAAGAGAACTGGATAATCTGATAAAAAATACATCGCAAAATTTGCATCGTTTGGCAGAAATTATTCCTTTTTTAGATGGTATGAAGAAAGCCTTGCTAACGAATGATGGTGAAAGTATTAGCGAAATTTTCGATCGGCACTGGGCATTATTGCAATTTCATAACGGTGTTGAATTTGCACATTTTTATAATCCTTCGAATCAGCTTAATGCGGCCTGGGATAATTTAGAATTGACAGTTAACGATGAGAATTTGTTGTTAAGTTGGGTCAATGATGTCAATCGTTCCGAGTTGCCTATTAATCCCTTATTGTGTAGAGAAAGTTGTATCCAGTTTATCGTTGCGCCGTTACTGGTAGAAGGTAAAAAGGCAGGGGTAGTGATTCTGGGTATCTCACTGGCGGATGTGTTTTTAGCCTTTAAGCGGATTTTTGGTGCTGATATTGGTTTATTGGTCAAGAACCAGGATGACTTGCCACTGCAAGATACTAGTGAAGCATTGCAATGGGATTTTCAAATTACTGCACTGACAAATCGGGAAAGGAATTATCAGCTCTTAAAAAAGGTTTCGCGCCAATATCCAGATCTTGAGAAATTAAAAGAAGGCGCGCAGATTCGCTGGAGCGATCATTTTCAACAAATCAAATTGTTTTATCTGGATTCCGTTGAACCTGATAATGCACATTTGATTGTCATTACAGATGTTACTGAAATAGTAAATAATATTCATGATTCGATATGGAAAATTGCATTCATTGGCGTGCTGGGGTTGATTATTTCCGAAGTTTTGTTGTTTTTGATCTTTACAAGACTACTGGCACGTTTAAAGGATGTCGCTTATGCACTGCCGCTTCTCGCGAGTGGGCAATTTGAGAATTTCCGGTTATCACTCGCTTCGACAGACCGGGTCTATCGTTTCAGTGATGAGATTGATACATTGTCACATGCCGCTGTTACGTTATCCTTGCAATTGGAAAAATTGGAACATAAGGTTTCTACCCGAACCAAAATGCTTATTGAACAAAGAGATGAGCTTAGTAAGGAAAGAGACTTCGTAAAGAATCTGCTGGATACTGCGCAGGCAATTGTGCTGACGCAGAATTCTGAAGGTAGGATTATCTCACTCAATGCCTATGGGGAAATGCTAACCCGCTATACCGAAAGAGAGCTGCGGGGTAAATCTTTTTTAAGTATTTTAATTCCTGAATATGAATCACTAGATGCGCTGGCCCGTTTTAAAGAAATACACACCGGACAGAAAATGCAGCTTAGACATGAGGCGATCACGCATTGTAAAGATGGATCAACACGCCATGTTGCCTGGTTACACTCGCACTTAAGCTGGCATTCTGAAGAAGATCCATCCATTTTATCAGTAGGCTTGGATGTTACCGAATATAAACGAGTTGAGGGTCATCTGGCGTGGCTAGCAGATCATGATCCGCTGACAAATATGTTCAATCGCAGACGATTTAGTGAAGAATTGGAACAAGTATTGAGTCGGGCGGAACGTTATCATCACCCCGGCGCTTTGTTGTTCTTTGATTTAGACCGTTTCAAATATGTTAATGATACCAGTGGTCATCAAGCAGGTGACACTTTGCTTAAAATTGTTGCCAGCATGCTAATGCAAACCATTCGTGCAGATGATATAACCGGCCGGCTGGGTGGTGACGAATTTGCCATTATCTTACCGGAGATCAATGCCGATGGTGCGATCGAGGTTGCTAAGAAGGTGCTGAATCAATTGGATCAGGCCCAGTTAACGATCAATAATCGTACGCATAAAATTTCAGCCAGTATCGGTATTGCATTATTTCCCGAGCATGGCGCAGATATCCATGATCTGCTGGCAGCCGCTGATCTTGCCATGTATCAGGCCAAAGCAATGGGACGCAATGCGTGGTATTTGTTCTCAGATAATGACCGTAGCCGTGAACGTATTCACACGCTGGTTTATTGGAAAGAAAAAATTGAGTATTCACACTTACATGATAATTTCATGTTGTACTTGCAACCCATTATGACTGTCAGTTCAAAAGTAATTTCCCACTATGAAGTACTGCTTCGCATGCAGGATACTGATGGTACAGTGCGTTCGCCGGCTGATTTTATTCCTGCAGCCGAACATACAGGATTGATTCATGCTATTGATCATATGGTATTACGTAAATCTATTGCACAGGCCGCTAAAATTTATCAGGCAGGCTACGCAGTTAATTTTTCTATTAATTTATCAGCGCATGCCTTTAATGATCCTGAATTGCTACCTATTCTCAAGCAACAATTACTGTTACATCAAATAGGTCCGGAAAATTTAATGTTTGAAATCACAGAAACGGCGGCATTGGAAGATTTGCCGGGTGCGCGTGCGTTGATGAAGGAAATCAAAGAACTGGGATGTGGTTTTGTATTGGATGATTTTGGCGTTGGTTTCTCATCTTTTTATTACTTGAGAGAATTACCGGTCGATGTGGTAAAAATAGATGGATCATTTATACGGAATTTAACCGAAGGTAGCGATGATCTGATTTTAGTCAATGCCTTATGTAGTGTGGCCAGAGGTTTTGGGAAAAGAATTACGGCAGAATTTGTTGAAAATGCTGAAATTTTTGCGTTAATTGAAAAGCTAGATATCGATTACGCGCAAGGATATTACGTTGGAAGGCCGTCACCCGCTTATGAGTTTTTGGCAGAACAAGAAAAATTAGAGAGCTAGCGTACTTGTTGCAATAACACTTGCTGCTAATCAGTGCGCAATGCATCAACCGGGTTTAATTTGGCAGCGCGTATTGCCGGCATCATTCCCGCTGCAAGTCCAATCACCATCGAAATACACAAAGCGCTGATGACATAATTCCAGGGGATATTAACAGGGAGGCCACTGATTGATAATTTAAGGAACCATGCAATACTTGTTCCAATTATTAATCCTATTAAACCTCCGGCAGTGGCAAGTGCAGTGGATTCCAGCAAGAATATCATGGCAATGCGTGCACGTGTTGTGCCGAGCGCAGACAGTAAACCGATTTCTGCGACTCGTTCGGAAACTGCGATATGCATCAAAGTGATCATACCCACTGCACCTACCAACAATGAAATTCCACCTAAAGCCGCAACAGCGAATTTTAGTACATTCAACACTGTAGATAATGTGCTAAGCATTTGTCTCTGCGGTTTAACTGTAAAATCTTCACGTCCGTGCCGTGCAATCAGAATACGTTGAATATCGTCGGTTACTGTTTCGATGGGTATATCGGGAAAATAGGAAAAATTAATTTCCATGACACCCTGGCGATTGAATACCTCCAATGCTCGGGTAGTGGGTATAAAAACCGTATCATCCAAATCAAAACCTAAAATATTACCTTTTGATGACATCACACCAATCACCCGGAAGCGTGCTCCACCGACTTGCAATAATGCACCGAGCGGATTTGCATCACCGAACAATTCATTGCGCACTTTTGCTCCAAGCACCACATAGGCACGTGGATTGCGTGGGTCATCATCAGGTAAAAATTGCCCGATCTCGACTTGCATATTAAATGCGCGAGAGAAGTCCGCTCCCTGACCATAAGCGGTTACTCGCCGGCTGCGGCCCTGTGCGCGGATTTCTGCGTTTCCGACTACACTGGCATTGGTATATTGCGCATAACGGCTTTGTTTTAATGCAATCGCATCTTCGATCGTCAATAATCGCGCACTGCCGATAGCACCCAATGAACCGCCGTGGGTATTGATTTTCCCGGGTGTAATCGTGACGATATTGGTGCCGAATTGTGTGAATTCAGCTAGCACAAAACGTTGCACGCCATCGCCAATTGCGGTTAGTAGAATGACCGCTGCAATGCCAATAGCAATGGCTGAAGCTGATAAAAAGGTGCGTAAACGATGTGCCGCCAACGCACGCAAAACAAATTGCAAGGTATCTGACAATGTCATTTTTTGTTCAATGCGTTGATAGCATCCATGCGTGCTGCCTTGCTGGCAGGTAGCATACTTGCCAGAATACCAGCCAACAAGGCAACGGTAATTGCGGCGATTGATGCCCAGCTCGGTGCCCATGCGGGTAGTTGGGGATAGGCGAGTCGTATCAATAAGCTGCCCAATTGTCCCAGTAACAATCCTAAAACAGCACCGACTACAGATAACCAGACAGCTTCAGCAAGGAACAGACGGCGAATGTCGGTGGATGTAGCACCGATGGCTTTTAATAAACCAATTTCCGCAGTGCGTTGAGTTACTGCGACCAGCATCACATTCATGACTAAAATACCGGCCACAATCAAGCTGATTGCTGCAATTCCGGCAACTGCCAACGTTAGGGCGTGCAAAATCCGGTCAAAGGTATTAAGAATGGCATCTTGTGTGATGACCGTTGTGTCGTCTTCACCATCATGGCTTTGGCGCAAGACTGCCAATATTGCTTGTTTAGCCGGTTCAATGTCACTATGGCTTTTGGCTTCAATCAAGATACGGAACAATGATGTAGTATTAAACATCGTTTGCGCGTAATCAATTGGAATAATGACGATTTCATCGGTATTGAATCCCATTGTTTCACCTTGTGATGCTAGCACACCCGAGACCAAAAATCGGCTATCACCCAGCCGTACCCGCTGTCCGACAGCTTGGCTGCGTGGGAAAAACTCACGAGCAATTTTTGCACCTAAAACAATTTGGGCATTGCGTTCTGTACCATGCATTAGGAAATTTCCTTGGGCTAATTTCATATGCCGGATAGGTATCAAATTGGCTGTGCTGCCTAGCACAGTGACTTCACGCAGACGATTGGCTGCAGAGAGTTCCGCAGCACCGACATTGAGTGGCGCATAACGGCGGATTTGCGGCAGCCGGCCGAGCAACTGTGCATCTTTTAGCGTGAGATCGCGTGGCGTTTGACCGAGTACTGCGCCTAAGAAAGAACCGGATGTTTCCGCGCGACCTGGCAGAACCACGAGTAAATGGGTACCGATGGAAGAAAATTGATTAATAATATAATTTCTTGCGCCATCGCCTAATGCTGTCAGTACTATCACGGCGCCCACGCCCAATGCCATTGCCAGTATGATCAGCAAGGAGCGGATGTGATAGCTCATCACGGTTTTAAATGATGTGCGCAGTGTATCAACCAGTGTCATCGGATTGATCCATTAAAATCCCGCCATCGCGCATGCCGATCTGGCGATGCGCGCGTCCACCCAGTTCACGGTCATGTGTAACTACGATCAATGTGGTGCCTCGGTGATGTAGATCTTCCAATAATGACATCACCTCAGCGCCGATTTGATGATCCAGATTGCCAGTCGGCTCGTCTGCCAGAATGACACTGGGTTGCATGATTGTTGCGCGTGCAATCGCCACGCGTTGGCGTTGTCCGCCGGAAAGCTCGGCAGGTCGGTGGAGCGCGCGTTGTTTGAGCTCAAAGGCCTGCAAAGCTTCATTGACGCGTATTTGCCGTTGCTCAGGTGGGACGCCGCTCAGAATTAAAGGTAGCTCGATATTTTCAGCAGCAGTGAGACGCGGCACAAGATGAAACGACTGGAAGACAAAACCGATTTTTTCGCGGCGAATTTTTGCTTGCTCGGTTTCTGATAAGTTGGTGACCAGTTTTTCATCCAGTTCATAACGTCCGCTATTAGGTTTGTCGAGCAATCCAATAATATTCAACAGCGTGGATTTTCCGGATCCTGATGGCCCCATGATAGAAACATATTCACCTGAAGCGATGTGCAAGTTGATGTTATTCAGCGCACAAACTGCTTGGTCACCCATAAGGAATGTGCGGGTTATAGCTATCAGGCGGATCATGTTCAGTTGTGCTTGGATTGAACAGTAGCGCCGGCCTTGATGTCGTCCTGATCAAAAGACATCAACACTTGATCACCGGCTTTCAAGCCGCTGCGGATTTCGGTAAAACTCCAGTTGCTTAGACCGGTTTCCAGTTGATGTTCAACTAAGCGATTGTCAGCGTCAGTTACCCATACTTTGTTATTTTGCCGGATAGCTTGGGTCGGAATACGTAACACATCGGTTTTGCGATCCAGGACAACTTCGACATCAGCGCTGTAACCCACCAACAAGGCATCTGAAGGAATGTGCAGAAAATCTACTTCGATATCTACGGTACGTGCTTGTTTCTCTATTTCAGTGACATACGGTGCAATACGTCGCACCTTACCCGGAAAGATCTTTCCCGGCATGGCATCGAGTGTAATGCGTGCTTCTTGTTCCACTTTGATCTTGGGTGCATCGACTTCATCCATTGGTGCGGTGACATATAAACAGCGGTCGTCAATGAGATCAATGGTCGGTGGTGTAGGGATGCCAGGTGGCGAGGGCGTAGTAAACTCACCCAATTCGCCGGTAATTTTACCTATAACACCGGAAAAAGGTGCAGTAATAATGGTTCGATCAATTCCGGCTTGCGCTACGCGAATCTGTGCTTCGGCACGTTTGATGTCGGAGATGGCCGCTTCACAACTGGCTTGGCGCGAACGCGCATTGGCATTGGCATCATCAGCGCGCTGTGAGCTGACAAAGCCTTTTGTTACCAACTGTTGCACGCGGATGGATTCACGCCGCGCATTGTCTGCCAAGATACAGGTTTCACGGCGGCGTTCTTGTGCCATTGTCAGTTGACGTTGCGCCAATTCGCGCTGAGCTTGTAAATCCTGGTTCCATAACTCCAGTAGTACTTGGCCTTTTTGCACGTGATCGCCTTCTTTTATCCAGATTTTAGTGATTTGACCGCCGGAAATAGGTGCCAGATTCGATCTTTGGCAGGATTTAATCGTGCCTGCACGCGTGTTGACAACGGTAGCTTCTACATTGCCGATAGTGATTGTGGCTAGATCGACTTGCAGTGGTTTTGAGCGTGCAAAAAACCAGCTGACAAACGCGATTGCGCCGGAAATAATGATAACGCTGATTAATCGTAATGGTTTTCTGAGTAACAACATTATCGAGTGTGCGAAGACAGTGAGAATTCAGGTGACATTGTGTTGTGTTTCATTGTAAATATGCGTATTTTACACGTTCATCAATACTTAAAGCTGCTTGCAGTCGATTCACAATAACTTTGAAAATTTTCTCTATGATTGATATTTGGCGCAAAAAATTCATCTTATCCGATTCCGATCAGCCCGCGAGCTTTGATAATTTTCGTCCTGCTGAGTCAAATTCTGAGGTGCTTGACCTAAAAACATTTCAAGCCATAGAAACCGAAGCGTTGTTTCATGCGATTGATAACACCATAACCGAGATTGGCCGATTGACACTTTACCGTTCACTTGCGCGCCCTGCTCACGATGCGCAGGTATTGCAACAAAAGCAAGTTGCGTTACGTGAATTAGAATCAAACCCACAATTTCGTGATGCATTAATTGACCTTATAGACAAAGCCGCTACCGGGGAAAAATCGCTAAAGTATTTGCTGTATGGAGAATTCTCAGGCGGATTAGCGACTGATGAGCCAAGCAGCCGCACAGATAAGCTCGAATTTGGCGGTTATGGTTACCGGCAGTACCAAGATGGTACGCAATTTGTTGTGGATGTGGTTGAAGGAGTTGAGAAAATTCCGAAACCGCAATCCGCCTATTTACGCACATTGTTGTCAGCCATCCGTGATTTCGGGCAATCTCGCATCTATGCACTAATGAAAGGACCGGTTTATGCTTCCGCTAGTAAGTTCAGAACGAAGAAGGAGAAATCGGCTTTTGACTTGTATTCACGTTTTCAGCCTTCATTGTTCAAGATCATGCCAACGGTGATTTTCTTTGCCGCTTCTTATGGTATTTTGTTTTTCTTTGAAAATTTCATGCCGCAATTCAGTGCGTCTTATATCGGTTATGGCATTCTGGCGCTCACTGCGCCGGTTTTTCCAATTGTGTTGCTGGCGATGGGGGTGTCCGATCGTGACTCGATCATTTATCCGCTACGTAAGCAGTTCCGCCAGAGTTTGGAGCTAGCCAAGGCTATCGAGGCTGTGGGAATACTTGATGAACTGCTGTCGTTTTACCGTTATGGTCAATCGCATCCAGGTGATAAAGTATTGCCGGACATTATTGCTGAAAAACAGCATCGCCTGATTGTCAGCCAAGCCAGGAATCCGCTCTTGGTTAAGAACATTCCGGATTATGTACCTAACGATATTCATCTTGATCAAGAGGGGCGTGTACTAATCATTACCGGACCCAATAGTGGCGGCAAAACCGCCTATTGCAAAACTGTCGTGCAAATTCAGCTATTGGGGCAAATCGGTTGTTATATCCCCGCCACACAAGGACAATTGGTACCCGTGGAACATATTTATTATCAAGTCCCCGATCCTGGTCAATTGAGTGCCGCAATGGGGCGTTTTGGCCATGAATTGCAGCGCACACGTGAAATATTCTTTAATTCCACCTCGCGAAGCCTTGTTGTCCTGGATGAATTATCCGAAGGCACAACATTTGAAGAAAAAATGACCATTTCGGAATATATTCTCAAAGGTTTCCATAAACTGGGTGCCAGCACGTTATTGGTGACGCATAATCACGAGCTGTGTGAATTGCTGCGGAAAGACGGTATTGGCCGCTATCTGCAGGTTGAGTTTATGCCGCAAGGTCCAACACACCGCCTGATTGCAGGAATCTCAAAAGTCAGCCATGCAGATCGTGTCGCCAGTGCTATTGGGTTTAGCCAGAAAGATGTGGAGGCGCATTTGGAACGGCAAGGTGGCGCAATGAAGGCTGAATAGATCACAATGAAACCGTGCAAACTTTTATGGCCAATTTCAAGAGATCTGCTACGGTGGTGCAATCAAGGGCGGGTATTTGATGATTTCAAGAAGAATTGATAACACAGCGTGTATTACCAAAGCTTGTTTAAAATATATTTTTTGGAATGACGTCACATGATATTTGTGCAAAATTCTTTATCTTAGGTCAATGACTTTAATACGCTAGCTTTTAAGATACCCCATGATCTTTGCATGGGGTAATTCATACACTTGCACAAAACAATTAGAACGTGAATGCAGTTATAGAATTTGAGTTAATGTAATGTCGATAATTGGATGATTTATTAAGATCTCCGCGCCACCGATAGGAATTGGGTTTGCATAGAGGGGTGGCGGGTTGTTATCGGGGGTGGGAGCAGCATAGAGGGGTGGTTCGTTATTATCAGAAGTTGGAGTGTCATAGATGGGTGGTACGGTATTATCAGAAGTTGGAGTGTCATAATTCGCGTTAGAGAACAAAACATCTAAGAAGTTATCGTCCATAGAGCTCAACATATCTATCTCCTCAATTAATCATAATGGTTTAGAACTGCAAGCAAGCTTAGAAACTCATTGTGTGCGATTGTTTATAAGTTAAAATTTACCAACAACTGCAGATTACGATATGCATTTTTAAATTTGCTATGATGATTTTAAGCGATTGAAAAATTGGAGCATTGAAGAAGCAAAGCGACTGTTTAGTTGTTTATTATCGATTTAACCCGTAATTCCCCGCGGTCTGCCAAAAATGACACCAATGATTGAGCTTTGAAGTTAACGGGGAGTGCCGTTTTTAGTTTTTTTGCCCTGATGTTTCCGCAGTCTTGCTACGGAGTAGATGCAGGGTACGTGAAGACAATTTATTTATGATCTACAACAATTTGACATTGAGATTTTAGAGTTCACGCCAGAAGCGTGATGGTATAGCGGAAATAATCGCTGCAGGTTTTTCCAAGCTATGCAGATTCTAACTTTCTCACAACTTGGTGTTGCTGAAGAAAGGCCCTCGATATTTGCCGAGAGCCTTTTTAGATGATGAATAATTACATTGTGAATCTAATTAGCATGCCGGGCTGGGGCAAACTGTATTGACGAGCGGAACAATATTATTGCTCGTAAAAGGGCTGGCTCCTAATACCTTAGGATCAGGGCTGATATAACCCCAGCTTGTTACAGCCACAACAGTATTTTTCTGAGCACCAAAGCCTGGAAGATCGGGAGTTGCCGAAGGATCGATGCCGAAATTTATGATCCAAGGACCGCCGCTAGAACCGCCTCCCATTCTTGAGCCGATTTGGATGTTGTTAAACCATCCGGCGTCTGTGATCGTAAAGCCAAGAGAATCGGTACGTTGCATCGAAACGCCATTACCTAATCCTACAGGATAGCCTAGTTGGGTGATTTGGGTTGCATTAAGTCCTGCAAATGAAGTAAAGCCAAAGTTATTCCATCCATACGCTAAAGTACCTGTACGAGTGCCGGGGTACACGCCATTAACAGGAGCCGCTACTAATACGGCAACATCATGTGGGCACACGACATTACATCCATCAGTTCCATTGAGCCATGAAGTCATAACCACAGCTCTTGAAACACTATAGACTCCATAAGGTGCGTTAGGAGTAAATCGATCGTTTTTAGCAGGTACAAAAAGCCAGTTACTATAGAATGAACGGCTACCGTATCCTGCAACACAATGAGCGGCTGTTACTATGATCCCTTTTTTGATTAATGAAGCCGAACAAACGAAAGTGCTTGCACCTATATTAAAATATAGTTTTCCGGCTGCGCGATAAGGATATTCTTTAGACACTTGTCCTGCTTTAGCATCGGCACGCGATGTTGTAAAAGGATGATGTTCCGTTCCATATTCTAGAGTCGAAATTCCATCATCCAATTCGGTTGCATTCCATTTAGGAAGTGACATAGGATTTTCCTTGCCATTCCCAGGTTCTCCGGCTGAAAAACCTGGCATACCTTTTATAGTTTTTTTCACTCCTTGTAATACTTCCAGAGCAGTCGGTGCCATTTGCGGTGGCTGGGGCATATGCATTGGGCGTGCATTGGCAAAATTGATAGTAGCCATTTGAGATTGGAGATTACTAGCTGGAGCTGTTAATACAGTCGTTTTACCTTTCTCTTCTATTTTGCCGCCAGGAATTGCTGCATGACTGGTAGTAACAAAGATAGACAGAGATATACACACGGTAGCTAGATTCAAGATTGTGTTCTTCTTCACAGCTATGCTCCTTCTTTTGTGATATTAATGAATAAAATTTAAAAAGATATGATCAATTCTAAATTGCCTTGATTTATCCAATGCGGTCTAGATAAAGCATTACTAGACGCGGAGGATTCTATACTAATGTTTACTTCTTGAATGGAAATTTTGAAAAATATGTAAAACAAAATTTTCCACCACGGCAATAATAGATATAGGCAAATAGGAAGTATGTGAGAAAACTCACATTGTGCTATCACTATCTATAGTGTTGTCACTCAAATTTCACAAACTCCATCGCACGGTTATTCTGGGTCTTTATTGATCGGGGCATAAGCAATGTGGCAGCATGACAAGCGGCCTGGAAAACGGTAATTCTGCAATATTAAAAGGCAACTTATGGCACTCTGATTTATTTAGCTATTATGTACTATTATGTAAATAATGATATGTATATTGATATCCAGTTCATATCGTGAAGTGGTAGCTAACCGATAATGTTTTATCAAGCAGTTACAATAGATAGCGATTGGCCGCAATTTGGCTGCTTCCGCACTGATATTGGTGAATCTGGTGTGGAAAGGCGATTGAAGGCAACGATTGAACTGGAACAGGTGAGACAGATTCACAAACAGCAGCCACGGGACAAGAACAAGCTTTATGCACCATTGCACGCCCCTGACGAGGTCGAATGCATCGGCAAGTAGCTGACAAAACCGCAACGGTGTTAGTTCAAGCGCCAGCAAACCGTAAAATCTGCAATCGGACTTAGACTCATGAAATCGCTTCATTGTTTAGGTCGTTGCTAGTTATTACTAGGCAAGTTGGGCATTGCATGCAGTACTATGTGCGGTAGACTAAAATCAGCGTTGGGCGATGAGGGCAATACGCCGTTTGAGTGTCTGAAGAATGCTTTATTGCGACTCGCGTTGCTTTAGCTGATCAATCGCTTTTATTCAAAACAACATATGCCAGCGTAACCGCGTAAATTTTGCAGGGGAGAATAAACAGAGTTTTCGCTTTTCTGATTCTTTTATCCTTAACCTCGAGAGTTGGCCGTTTAACTCTCTTAACAAGGTATCTGGCTTTACTTTATTGAACCACGGCATTACAGTACAATAATAGTAAGTTAGCTTTTACTTTATATAATAAAAAACCCCCGGTTAAAGGGGAGTAAAACCGGGGGGAGCTGCCTTAATATCACCTTAAGGCCCTGTCTCAGGGAGGGAAGACAGGGGATACGATATACATCGTCCCTTTCTAAGAGATAGGAATAACTTAATTAGTTCCCAAGAGTAGCTTTTATTTTTTATTTCCCAAAATTATTATGATTTCACATAGCCAATTTCCTCAAAGAAGAATGCGCCGTATGCGGCGTGATGAGTTTTCTCGTCGACTTGTGCAAGAAGCCTATCTTGGAGTTGATGATTTAATTTACCCGGTGTTTATTTTAGAAGGAGAAAAACGTACTGAGTTTGTGACATCTATGCCTGGCGTAGTAAGGCAAAGTATTGATAATTTAATGATTCAAGCCGAGAAATGTTTAATGCTTGGCATTCCTGCGCTTGCAATTTTCCCGGTTATTGATACCGTGCATAAGAGCCTTGCTGCAGAAGAAGCTTATAATCCTGATGGATTAGTGCCAAAAGCCATTAGACAATTAAAAAAGAATTTTCCTGAGTTGGGCGTAATTACCGATATCGCATTGGATCCTTATACCAGTCATGGACAAGATGGTTTAATTGATCAAAGTGGTTATGTATTGAACGATGAAACTGTGGAGATACTTTGTCGGCAGGCACTGGTCCATGCAGAATCCGGTGCTGATATTGTGGCACCGTCAGATATGATGGATGGTCGTATTGCGGCGATTAGGAATATTTTGGATAGTCAAAAATTTATTCATACGCGAATTCTGTCTTATGCGGCTAAGTATGCTTCAAGTTTTTATGGACCATTTCGTGATGCAGTTGGATCTGCAGTAAATCTAGGGGCGAGCAATAAATATAGCTATCAGATGGATCCTGCAAATTCGGATGAAGCATTGTGGGAGGTAGGGTTGGATCTCAACGAAGGTGCGGATATAGTAATGATTAAACCTGGCATGCCTTATTTAGATATTGTGCGTCGTGTAAAGGATCAATATGGCGCACCTACATTTGTATATCAAGTGAGTGGCGAGTACGCCATGCTTAAAGCTTCCGCAATGAATGGATGGCTAAACGAAGAGGCTTGTGTGCTTGAATCTTTACTCGCATTTAAACGGGCAGGTGCGGATGCAATTTTGACTTATTATGCATTGGAAGCAGCCAACTGGTTGAAGAAGAATTAGATTATAGGTATTAACTCAACTTGTTTGTTGAAGAAACTGTGTTGCCACCGTTGAATAACTAATAAAATCAGAGGGTTTATCTTCGACTATTGGGTAAAGCTTAGTGCAAGATAAACAAATGCACCAACAAAAATTCCAGCGTACTAAAATATTGAGAGCAGTTGGTAGATTGCGTTTAGAGCTGCTCATCATCTTAAATTTTGGGTTTTGCTTATAATGCAGCGCCAACTTCTTGCGCAATATTCAAATACGGTAAAGTGTAAGCTGTAACTCAATCAAACCGTATCTTATCAGCTATTTCTTGGTGAAATATGTCGCGCACTTTTTGTGAAGTCACGTTCCATCTCCATCCTCCATTTCATGGAACTTCGGATTCCACAAAAATCTGCATACCGCATAAAATGCTATTCAATATTCTGTGCTTGCTCGCGCATTTGCTCGATAATTACCTTGAGTTCCATCGAAATTCGGGAGATTTCCAAATCGACAGATTTTGAACCGAGGGTATTGGCTTCGCGATTGAGTTCTTGCATCATAAAATCAAGTCGTTTGCCAACAGATCCCCCTTTCTTCAGAATTCGTTCTACTTCATCCAGATGTGCCTGTAATCGTGATAATTCTTCATCAACATCGATTTTACCAGCAAATAGGGTAATTTCCTGACGGATGCGGTCATCTTCCAGGTTGCCAAGCGCTTCTTCTATGCGGGTACGGAGTTTTTCTTCAAAAGTAGCAATGAGCGTTGGAATACGAGGAATTGCGCTTTGCAGGAGTTGGCGCATTTGATTGATGCGTTCCAACAGAACAAATTTGAGTTTGTTGCCTTCGCGGGTACGTGAATCTCTCAAATCGGCAAGCGCGGTTTGTAATAATCCAATAGCGATCTCACCGAGGGTATCGAGGGGCAAATTGTTATTACCTAATATACCCGGCCAATGCAATATTTCGGTAACTGTTAGCGATTGTGCAGTAGGGTATCGTGCTTTAACGGTCTGTTCCAATTCCAACAATTTTTCGAAGATGGCATTATCAAGTTGCAAGGTATTGGTATTATTTGCGACAGGAGAATAATTGAGACGGCATTCAATTTTGCCACGGCTAAGTTGAGTAGTTATCAGTTCGCGCATAATAATTTCTTGTTTGCGAAAATCATCCGGTAGCCGGAACTGGATATCGAGATAGCGGTTATTCACGGAACGAAGCTCCATACTAAGCGAGCCATAAGGTGTATCCTGGGAGGTTATTGCGTAGCCTGTCATACTGAAGATCATGGTAATGGTTTTTCTGGTCTCAAGGTTAAAGAAGGCAGCAGGTCATCAAGTAGAGATCCCAAACCACACGATGATGGTGCCGGTTTGTTGTCAAGCAAGCCAGTTACCGAAAAAGGCATGTTTTTATTGACTGGATCGAATATGACTGCGCTTGCATCAATGTATACACGATCTCCAGGCGCATTTAAACGCCAAAGATTAGGGATGTCTTCATACGGTTGTTGTAAACAATAAGGCAAGCTATCACCATGAACGACTAAAACGGGCTTCCTGAATTGTAATGTCTTATGGTTAATCAGTTTGCGGATTGTGTGATAGCCATTGCAGTCTGAACGAATTTCCAATGTGCACGCCGGCTTATTGTCATTTTCGTATTCGTAAATGTCGGCGTGGAATGCAATTACAATCGCTTGAATGGTTGGTAGCGATTCTGCCGTATCAAAGATTTGGAGTAGCCATTCTTCGTTAAATTTGTCGCGATCATCAGCCGCATTAAGCGCGTCATCTCTATGGCTGCGATGGATCTGGGCTCTGCCATTGTTGGTGCCCGGTAGATGCAAAGTAGCGAACATTACTTGATCGATTTTCCATCGTGCATTTTCACTAAAACCTTGTTGCCGGATTAACCCGGGAATATCTCTGGCTAATTGTAATTCATCCTGCTGAAAAAATAATTGCCGCAGATAAGCCAGTCGCTCCAGTTCATCGTAGCGTCCTGTAAGATTAAATGTGAGCCGGTCGCAATCTGTCCAGTCATTATCGCCCGGCGTGTATATCGTTTTGTGTGGATTTAAATGTGCAATTTGTCGGTAGCGATCCTTGAATAGTTCATTGGTGCAGCTTGAGCGAGCAAGCTTAAAATCTCCCACATGAATCAACACCGATGGATTGAGTGCTTTTATGGCTCTGGCAATGGCGCCGTCGGGATGTTCGAGTAATGCATATTCATTATCACTGTATGGCATATCACCGATCACGGCAAACCGGATTAATTTTTCTGATGCTGCCACTGGCGGTATTTCTTGGGCAAATGCCTGCATGAGCCACACGCTTAGCAAAATGGGAAATACTAGCGATTTAATCACTTAAATCACCGCATTCATATGGCTTTGAAAAACCAAACCGGCATGTTCACGCAGTTTATGAAAGCGGATGGCAGGCCAGTTTTCTTCGGCGACATTCAATTCTGCACCGAATGCTGCCAGGAAGGTCGGTGCGTCTACGGCATCGTATGCGATACGATGAGAATTGGCCTCAATAAATCGCTGCAATTCACGTGGATCATCAGAAGTGACCCAGCGCGCCAATTGATATTTGGCCGGAGCGATGCGAGCGGTGACAGCATATTCATGTTGCAGACGATGTGTCACAACTTCAAATTGCAAAATGCCAACCGCACCGAGCAACAACACATTGCCTAAATGTGGTCGAAATACTTGGATGGCGCCTTCTTCGCCCAACTGCATTAATCCCAGTTTAAGCTGCTTGCTACGCAACGGATCGGCAATCTCCACGGTGCGGAAAATTTCCGGTGCAAAAAAAGGCAAACCGGTAAATTGCAATACTTCGCCTTCAGTTAAGGTATCGCCTAATTGCAATGTGCCATGATTGGGTATGCCGATAATGTCGCCCGGATAGGCTTCTTCGACGATATCGCGGCGCTGTGACAGAAATGACACCACCGTGCTGGTGCGAATATCTTTGCCATTACGTGCCACCTTCAAGTTCATGCCGCGCTTGAAATGTCCGGAACAAACCCGTACAAATGCAATGCGATCACGGTGGGCAAGGTTCATATTGGCTTGTATTTTGAATACCATACCGGAAAATTTCTTCTCATGCGGTGAAACTTCTCGTTGTAAGGCGTTACGTGATTCAGGTGGTGGCGCCAGATCTACCAGTGCGTCAAGAATTTCTCTAACACCGAAGTTATTGATAGCTGAGCCAAAAAAAACGGGGGTTTGCTGACCGGCAAGGAACTGTTTGTGATCAAAAGCGGGTGAAGCCCCTTTGATCAAATCAATTTCCTGTAATGCGGTAGACAGGTCCGGCGCAAAGCGTTCGTGAATATGTGGATCGTCGAAATGCGCGATCAATTCATCATCGTTCACACGGTCCGATCCTGGTTGAAAAACACGCATATTGTTGTGTTGCAAATCACATACACCGTGGAAATTTTTACCCATGCCGACAGGCCATGTAAATGGAATTGTTGCCATCCCCAATGTGCGTTCGATCTCGTCAATCAGATCGAGCGGTTCACGCACTTCACGATCCATTTTATTGACAAAAGTGACAATCGGCGTATTACGGGCGCGACACACTTCAAGCAGCCGCAATGTCTGCGCTTCCACGCCATTGGCGGCATCAATAACCATCAAGGCAGCATCGACGGCAGTAAGCACGCGGTAGGTATCTTCAGAAAAATCCTGATGGCCGGGCGTGTCCAGTAAATTGATAACGCAATTGCGGTATTCCATCTGCATTACCGAACTGGCAACCGAAATGCCGCGTTGCTTTTCGATTTCCATCCAATCAGAAGTGGCATGACGGCTTGCTTTGCGCGCTTTCACGCTACCGGCAATATGAATGGCGCCGGCGTACATCAAGAGCTTCTCGGTTAACGTAGTTTTACCCGCATCGGGGTGTGAAATAATGGCGAAAGTACGGCGGCGCGTTACTTCTTCAGGAATACTCATGGTTTTTCGAAATAGGTTCCGGTTGATAAAGAAAACAATGGGTGGAGTGCGTTGCGCTCAATGCACTGACGGACGGGTAGCTTTCGCGGCATATGGGCATCACATGCGGGCAACGCGGATGAAAATGACAGCCCTGCGGCGGTGCAATAGGCGAAGGCAAATCACCTTTCAAGTGAATGACTTGCCGGTTAGCATCAGCTTGAATCTGCGGAACAGAAGACAACAGTGCCTGGGTATACGGGTGCCTGGGACTGTCCAATACTTCATCAATGTGCCCGCGCTCTACAATCCGTCCTAAATACATCACAGCAATTTCATCAGCCAGATATTCAACAACAGCAATATTGTGGGTAATAAACAAAAATGCAAGTCCCAAATTATTTTGCAACGATTTGAGCAAATTCAAGATTTGTGCTTGCACGGATACATCCAGGGCGCTGGTAGGTTCATCGCAAATCAATAAATCTGGATTCACTGCCAACGCGCGGGCAATCGCAATGCGCTGCCGCTGTCCTCCAGAAAATTCGTGCGGGTAACGCCATTTTACCTCAGCAGGCAGGCCGACGCGCTGCAACAATGCATCAATTTCTTTTTCTAAGGTGCAAGAAGAATCCGGTTGATCGAAAGTGAGGTGGTTCACCTTGTCAATACCCAATGCATCCATACCTTCCCGCAAAATTTCGATAATCCGCATACGGGGATTGAGCGAAGAATAGGGATCTTGAAAAATAATCTGAAATTGCGAGCGGATCTGTTGTAACTGCGTTCGCTTCAGCGATACTAGTTCTTGTTGCTTGAAGCGCACGCTGCCGGCGGTAGGCTTGATGAGTTGCAAAATACTTTTGCCGATGGTGGTTTTGCCGCAACCCGATTCGCCGACCAACGCCAGTGTTTTACCTGCAGCAATCTGAAAAGATACGCCATCTACCGCTTTGACATAGCCGGCCGTGCGTTTGAATAATCCTTTGCGGACTGGAAAATGGACTTTAAGGTCAAATACCTGCAATAACGGTGAATCAGCTACGGCGAAAGCCATCGCCGCCGTGTGTTTTGTTTTGCCGGTGGCATTATTGTTAGGTGAATGAGCTGAAATATCGGTTTCTGGTGCAAATAAATGGCAACGGACCTGGTGTTGATCACTTAATGCGTGCCACTGCGGAATCGTATCATGACAGTGTGATAGCGCTTGATTGCAGCGATCAACAAAGCGGCAGCCATTGAATCGTTGCGATAATGAAGGCACATTACCTTGAATGACGTTCAGGGCTTGATCACGTTTCTTTTTTGCCGGCAGCGATGCAAATAATTGTCGCGAATACGGATGTGCAGGATGAGTAAAGAAATCATTGTGAGGCGCCTGTTCGACGATTTCTCCGGCATACATGACAGCCACCCGCTGCGCCATTTCGGCTACCACACCCAAATCATGTGTAATCAGCAAGATGGCCATGTGATTGCGCTGTTGAATTTGCCGCATCAAATCGAGTACTTGTGCTTGGATTGTTACATCCAGCGCAGTGGTTGGTTCGTCTGCGATGAGCAATTCAGGTTCACCGGCAAGCGCCATGGCAATCATTACGCGTTGTTTCATGCCACCTGAAAATTGAAACGGATATTCGTGCATACGGCGCGATGCATCCGGAATTCCCACTTGCTCCAGTAGTTGCTGGATGCGTGTTTGCGCTGTCTGGTACGATAGATTGAAATGCTGCCCGAGTACTTCACCGATTTGCTCCGCAATCGTCAACACCGGATTCAGGCTAAGCATGGGTTCCTGGAAAATCATACTGATGCGCTTGCCCCGAATCCTGCGCATTTCGGATTCAGGCAATCGCAGTAAATCCTTGCCATCAATTTTGATATGCCCCGCAACAATTTCGCCGACATCGGGCAGTAACCGCATAATCGATAACGCGGTCATGGACTTGCCGCAACCTGATTCACCCAGTAATGCAAATGTTTCGCCCGTTGAAATTTGCAGGTTTATGCCATCAACGGCCCGCACCGGTGTATTACCGGTATGCAGAACAGTTTGGAGGTGGTCTATTTCCAATAACGTTTTCATGAACGGGACGCTGATTCCGGTGTTGTTATCGTTGCGGGTGTATTTCCGGATATTTCTTTTGATTTATCAATATGTTGTAATAATTTTTTTCTTTGTTTCAAGGTGTGAGTGCGCGGATCCAACGCATGTTGCACGGCATCGGCAAACAGATTGGCACTGAGTACCAGGGTAAACATAAATCCGAATGCTGCCAGCAAAGCCCACCATACAATCGGTTCGCGCGCCATTTCCATGCGTGCCGCATTAATCATCGTGCCAAAGCTGATCATCGATGGATCAACACCTACTCCAACATACGATAATACTGCTTCGGCTAACACAAGACCGCTGAAATCCATTACCGTTGCGATCAGAACAAGGTGCATGACATTTGGCAGAATATGACGGGTGATTATGCGCCAATGCGATACACCAAAAGCATGCGCGGCCTGAATATATTCCAGTTCCCGCAATTTCAAAGCTTCACCGCGTAGCAAGCGGCACAATCCGGTCCAACTGGTAATTCCTAAGATGATACACAAAAACAACAATCGTAAGTCTGCGCGGGAAGCAATCGTTTCAAATAATTCCGGGTGGGTTTCTATGTAGACTTGCATCATTAATACTGCAGCCGCAATCAATAACACGCTTGGAATGGAGTTTAATGTGGTGTAGATATATTGAATGACATCATCGATCCAACCTTTAAAATAACCCGCGGTGATTCCCAATAATAATGCAAAGGGCAGCATGATTAGTGTGGTGAGGGTACCGATTATTAGCGCTACACGAATACTTTTAAGCGATTGATACAAAATATCCTGTCCGACTTTGTCGGTGCCCAGCACATGATAATGTGTAGCCAGCGCCGCAGCGCAGCTTATTAATAGCAACAGAATCAATAACGTGATCAAAATGGCATGCCAGGGAATTTCCGTGGTGCGCTGCCAGACAGCCGCGAAATTTTGGGTAAATTTTTGCCCGTTGCGGCGGGTCAGTACGAATATTAGACAAATGCTCAGCAGACACCAAATGATCAATCCATAAGCCAATCCTTTGGCACAACGCCATACGATATCGTGCATTCGGTCCAGTTCGGGATTTTGCAAGTGTGCGCCGCCGTACTCCAAACGCGCAAAAACTCGCGCCTGTTCCCCATTGGGAAGGTCAACAGTTTCCTTAGCATAAAGATGTGACGCTAGAGGCGCTGAATAAGTTTTCTCAACTTGAATACGTAGCGGTGTTACCAGAATGTCGAGCACACTCAATACTTCAACGCTATAAACCTTTTTGCCTTGGTCGGTGGTATGGTCCAGCGCAGGACGGAAATGCACGGTATCAAGCAAACCGATGATTAGGAAAAATAGCAGGATCGTTAGAGCGGACATACCGCTCGCGCTGTGCGCGACGCGTTTCCAAGGGATCAGCAAGTGCTCATGATGGCGTACATAGACAATAAAACTCACCACAATAGCAACAAGCAGGTAGATCAATGCATCGGTCCATAAAATAATCGGGCTAAAGGGCATGGTTGAATATGTATGAAAAATAGAAAATGTGCGGTTGTAGCGCTAAAGAATCACATTGACAATCGTTTATACCACAAATATTAAAATTGTCATTCATTGAATGCGGGTCATTTTTAAAAATTACAATTACTTATTGTAATTCAATAATTAATAGGCAAAAGTCGGCTTATTCTACTGCACTGTTTGTAAAGATTTATTGCATAGTGTGCTTCATGATTTCCTACAACGATTGTTGATGAGTAATATAGAGTATGGTTCAGCAATAAGTAAATGGGGTTAAGAAAGCTATCCAGCTAGAAGCTTTTTCTGGAACAAACTGAAAAGAATATGGAAAACAAGTCGCTCGAAATTATACGGACAATCGTGATGATGTTTAAAGCAGCTCCGGGTGCGTCTTATTTGAACGAATTTGTTGAATTTGTTGATAATTCCGATAATTCGATCAGTGATCTCGCTTCCTTGCTTGCACAGACCGGTGTGTTTCAACAAGCAATCTATTCAAATGCGCTTTCCAATCGTGATTTTTCTGTTCAGTTTATTGAAAATTCAGTGACTACTCTGGTAAATGAAGATGATAAAGCATGGGCCGTTTCAGAAGTAGAGCGCCTGCTTGATGCAGGCGCAAGTCGCGGGGAAGTCATTTACTGGGCAGCCACGGCACTTGCATCGGTGGATGAAAGAGATCTCAATTGGGGTGCGGCAGCACGGCAGTTTAATAATAAAGTGGCTGTGGCAGCCCACTATTCCATTGATTTAGGTGCAATAGCAACCAGTTTGTCTGTTTTACAACGTGTAACCGAGCATGTCACCGATGATCCATCGAGCGTTGTTACGGCAAAGTTATTGCTGGAATCCGGTGTCACTGGGAAAGTCATGGATGGCTATATCAAAGGTGCTCAAGTCTTTGCTGATTTGAACGGTGATCAGCAATTCAATGGGGATGAAGTTAATGCAATCACGGATGCCGTAGGTAATTTCTCCCTTTCTGCAGTTGTTGGGTTTGGCGATTTTATAGCATCCGGAGGGATTGATATTGCCACAGGCAAGCCTTTTGAAGGCGTTATGATGGCTCCGGCAGGTTCATCGGTAATTAATCCACTGACTACAGTCATCAGCAATATCGTCAACAACGATAATCTCTCAGCGCAAGAAGCCGCGATTCGCGTACTGACATCCTTGGATTTGAATACCGAAATTGACCTGCTTCACTTCGATCCAATTAAAGAGATTGTGCGCACGGATTCCCATACGCCGGCAAATGATGCGGCTTTAGCTGTACATGCGGCAGCAATCAAGATAAATACCCTTGCGGGCCAGGTGGCTGCGTTATTAATGGGCGCCGGAGTAACGGTTACTGAGGCTTCAGCGATCACTTTTGCCTATCAAGCAGTGACCGACTTATTTGCCAATGCAAATGCTAGCATCGACATGGCGTCGAGGGGCATCATTGCGCAGGTGATTCAGAATGCCAGTTTACTCGCAGGTGCTGATACACCTGAAGTCCTTAAAATAAGCGCGTTAGTGGCGGATGCCTCACAAACTATTGCTAATTTAAATCAGAGAATTACCGCAATTTCAGAAAGTAATGGAAGTAAAACAAAAATTCTTACGAGTATGGCCGCAGTCCAATTGGTTGCTGAGAATATTGAAGCAGCGATGCGGGCAGGCGCTACAAAGGGAGATATCAGTGGCACGGTAGTCAGTACAACGGGATCACTTTTTGCTGGAACTATCCGTGCGGCAGGTGCAAACATAGGCGATGTAAATGGTGACGGTAAATCAGATGCTGCGCCATCACCGCCATCTTCTGGAGGCGGAGGGCCGGTTATTCCGCCAACTACTAAGCATTATCTGGCCACCAATGCCACGCCGTTTTCCGGTACTCCGGCAAATGATGTTCTGTCAATTTCTACGGCATCAACATGGACGCCGCTGGTTATGACAGCAGTTGTATTGGATGGCGGTGCAGGTACCAATACGCTGAGCGTGCAAGACGGTTCCAGCATTGCAGCTGCAACCGTTATCAATTTTCCCAATTTATTTTTTGATGCGACAGGCGTTGTGGGAGCCCACACTGCAACTATGTCTGCGGCACAAAACCAGAATTTTACCGGCACTGTCACCGCGCCGGGTATGGGTGCTAACAGTGAAGAAATTGTCATTGTTGGCGATGGCACGGTAACTACTTTAGCGCATATCGAGAATTATACGATCGGCGATGATACAACCGATGCCAGGACAGTTATCGTTACCCAAGCGGGCACGAGTGTTACAGCAAATTCAGCGTCCGATGCCGTGACGTTTAATCTGGGTGCGCTAAGTTATACGGGCGCAATTACAGGTGAAGGCACGGTCGACGATACGCTCAATTTAAACACAGGCGCGGATATCAGCGGCGGCACCATCACGAATGTGGAAGCTTTGGCGTTGGCATCCGGCGCATCCGTTCAATTGTCGGCTGCGCAGAATCAGGGATTTACTGGCACCATTACCGCACCGGGTACCGGTGTCAATGGCGAAACGATCACCATTGTTGGCGATGGCGCTGTCACTACCTTGGCCAATATCGAAAATTATACTATCGGTGACGATTCCAGCGATGCGCGCACTGTTACTATCACAGATCCGGCAACAAATGTCACGGCAAACTCCGCGTCCGATGCGGTGACGTTTAATTTGGGAACGCTAAGTTATACGGGTGCAATTACAGGTGAAGGTACGGTTGATGATACGCTTAATTTAAACACAGGCGCGAACATCAGCGGCGGTAGCATCACGAATGTGGAAGCGTTGGCGTTGGCATCCGGTGCATTCGTTCAATTGTCGGTTGCACAAAACCAGGGATTTACCGGCGCTATTACCGCATCGGGTACCGGTATCAATGGCGAAACGATCTCTATTGTTGGCGATGGCGCTGTCACCACTTTAGCCAATATCGAAAATTACATTATCGGTGACGATTCCAGCGATGCGCGCACTGTAACCATCATGGATTCGGCAACAAATGTCACGGCGGACTCCGCATCCGATGCGATAATCTTTAGTCTAGGTGCGCTGGCTTATACCGGCACCATCATCGGTGAAAGCACGGTCGACGATGTGCTCAGCTTGCTGAGTTTGGGCGCAGGCGCGGATATCAGCGGCGGCACCATCACGAATGTAGAAGCTTTGGCGTTGGCATCCGGCGCATCCGTTCAATTGTCGGCTGCGCAGAATC
>CADEDJ010000005.1:43180-94838 GCA_902826055.1 uncultured Nitrosomonas sp.
CTGTTACTATCACAGATCCGGCAACAAATGTCACGGCAAACTCCGCGTCCGATGCCGTGACGTTTAATCTGGGTGCGATAGTTTTTACCGGCACCATCACGGGTGAAGGCACGATTGATGATACGCTTACTTTAGGCACAGGCGCGGATATCACTGCAGGCACGATTACGAATGTAGAAGCGCTGACATTGGCCTTAGGCGCGTCCGTACGGTTATCAGTCACGCAAAACCAGAGTCTTGCCAGCGCCATCACTGCACCGGGTACAGGTATTCATGGCGAAAAAATTACTATTGCGGGTGACGGCAATGTCACCGCACTGGCGGATATTGAAATTTACGAGCTGGAAGATGATTCCACCAATGCGCGAACTTTGACCCTGGGTTCAGATGCATTAACGCTGATCGCCAATAATGCCTCGGATACCATTACTGTAAATGCCGCCGCATTGGCGCAAAATATGGCTTTAACGCTCGGAATAAGCACTTCGGCATTGATTGTCAATAACCTGGCGGGAGATCTTGTGGCAACCGATCTTGCAGGTACGCTTGCAATAACCACTGCTGATGCAGCAGATAATGATGTCGCTATAACCACGGGATCGGCCGCAACTTCGATAAATGTGGCTGCAGGCGCTGCATCGGATATCGTCAATGTTGATGCAACGGCATTAACCGACGATACCGTCTTAACCATTACTGCGGGTGGCGCGGCGGCCGGATCGGTCAACATTACGGGTATGATTGCGGATTTACTAGCTTCAAACCCGAACGGCGGTTCAATCAATGTTGCCGTGGCGGATAATACAGTGGATAACGGCATTGCCATTACAGCAGGCGCATCCAATTTAGCCATTAGCAATGTTGCAGATGGCGATACCGTAACAATTACCGGATTTACCGGATCGGTATTGACGGGAGCCATTGCCGGTTCAACAGGCAGGTTCAATATCACTACCGGGATAGCGGTTAGTAACATCGCGACCGGCTCAGGCGATGACAGCCTTACGTTTGCGGCAGGCACCGGTCTGACGAGTGCGGACACGGTGGATGCAGGGGGGGGTGTAGACACCATCATCTTGACCGGTAATACAGCGATAGCAGCCACTAATTTTAACAATGTCAGCAATATCGAGACCATTACGCTGGCTAATACGAATACCGCGGTTGCCATCACGACACAAGATACCTTGGTGGCGGCGGGAGCGGTTTTAACGTTATCCAATGCGGCTAATAGCGGGTTGCTGACCTTCAATGGCGCCGCTGAAGCCGACGGTGCATTCAACATTACCGGCGGCGCCGCTAATGACAGCATTACCGGTGGTTCAGGCAATGACATGCTTGCCGGAGGCAACGGCAACGACAGTATTGCCGCAGGGATGGGTGCTGACACAGTGTCTGGCGGCGCAGGCAATGATACGTTAACGTTTGCGGTAGTCAACGGATTAACCAGCGATGATATTGTGGATGGCGGAGCCGGCACGGATACGGTTGTTTTGACAGGTAATATCGCATTTAGCGCAACGGACGAATTCGATAATGTTCAAAATATTGAAACGATTATTTTGGGTAATACCGACACCGCGGTTACCATTATTACGCAGGATGCTCTGGTCGCGGCGGGAGCCACCTTGACTTTATCGAATGCCGGCAATTCTGGTGTATTAACATTTGATGGCCGTGCGGAAACGAATGGAAATTTCATTATTACCGGTGGTTCGGGCAATGACGATGTTGTCGGCGGTTCTGTCAATAACACGCTCAATGGCGGTGGCGGCGACGATACATTTACTTTTGTTGCCGGAACCGGATTAACTACGGATACCGTCAATGGCGGCACGGGAACCGATACGGTGGTGCTGACCGGTACCGCAGCGGTTACCGCAACGCAGTTCAATAATGTCAGCAATATTGAAGCAATTGTATTGCCGGATATGATCAATACTGCCGTTACTCTTACAACGGTCAATGCTTTGGTTGCAGCAGGCGCAACGTTGACATTATCAAATTCAGCTAATGCCGGGGTATTGACATTTAATGGCGCAGCAGAAACCGATGGCGCCTTCGCTATTAGCGGCGGCAGTGCTAATGATGTAATTACCGGCGGATCGGGAAGTGATACCTTGAATGGCGGTAACGGTAACGATAATCTGACAGCCGGGTTAGGTAATGACATGCTGAACGGTGGTGACGATAATGATACGTTCAGATTTGCTACAGTTACGGGTTTAACCAATGCCGATAGCGTGGATGGCGGAGCCGGTACGGATACAGTTGTTTTAACGGGTAATACTGCTTTTACCACAGCAATCAATTTTGATAACGTGCAAAACATTGAAGTGATTACCCTGGGTAATACCAATACGGCCGTTACCATTACGACGCAAGATACCTTGGTGGCGGCGGGTGCTATCTTGACATTATCGACAGCCAATACCGGCGGGTTGGCATTTAACGGTGCTGCGGAAACGGATGGCGCATTCAACATTACCAGCAGCGGTACTTCCAATGACACGATTACCGGTGGCAGTGGCGCTGATGCGATAACCGGCGGTAGCGGCATGGATAACATTTCTGCTGGTGATAATAATGATACGATCAGTTTTGCCGCGGGTACGGGTTTGACTTCCGCCGATAGCGTAAATGGCGGGGTCGGAACAGATACGCTTGCATTGACGGGTAATACAGCCGTTGCTGCTACCAATTTGGATAACGTCAGCAATATCGAAATCATTACCGTTGCGAATACCACCGGCGCTGTGGCCATTACCGCCAAGGATACTTTGGTTGCAGACGGCACTATCTTGACACTGCAAGCAACTACACTGACCAGCGGAATACTGACATTCAATGGCGCCGCAGAGACCGATGGCGCCTTCACTATCACGGGAGGTGGCGCAAATGACAGCATCACCGGCAGCTCCGGAGATGACACACTCAATGGTGGCAATGGTAACGATAGCCTGGTAGCGGGATTAGGCACCGATACCCTGTCAGGCGGAGCAGGAAATGACACGTTTACGTTTGTTGCGGTTACAGGGCTAAGCAATGCCGATCTGGTAGATGGCAGCACGGGCACAGATACGGTGGTCTTGACTGGCAATACCGCTTTCACTGCAGCTGATGATTTTGACAATGTCCAGAATATTGAGGCGATTACGTTAGGTAACACCAATACAGCCGTAACCATCACGACGCAAGATACTTTGGTGGCGGCTGGCGCTACGTTGTCGCTATCGGCTGCAGCAAATTCAGGTGTATTGACCTTTGATGGCAGTGCCGAGACGGATGGAAATTTCACGATTACCGGCGGTTCGGGTAACGATAGTATGATCAGCGGCTCGGCCAATAACACGCTCAATGGCGGTAATGGAGACGATATATTTACATTTGCTGCCGGAACGGGATTGATTTCGGATACGGTCAATGGCGGCAATGGTGTTGATACCGTCATTCTGACCGGCACTACAGCAGTTACTGCGGCTCAATTCAACAATGTCAGTAATATCGAAATCATTACATTGGCAGATGTGGTCGATACAGCAATTACCATTACCACCCTGAATACTTTGGTCGCATCGGGCGCGACGTTAACCTTATCTAATGCAGATAATTCGGGAATATTGACATTCAACGGCGCTGCCGAGTCGAACGGCGCTTTTGTTATTAGCGGTGGCATTGCGGATGACACAATCATCGGCGGTTCGGGAAACGATATGCTCACCGGTGGTGCCGGTAATGATATGCTGACAGCGGGTTTGGGCAACGATACCCTATCCGGCGGTGCAGATAGTGATACGTTCATTTTTGCCGCAGGTACGGGTTTGACTAGTGCGGATGTAGTGGATGGCAACAGCGAAGCTGACACCGTTATGTTGACCGGCAATACGGCCATTGCAGCAACCAATTTTAATAATGTCCGCAATATCGAAACCATCACGATTGCCAATACAACCACCAATGTCGCCATTACCACGCTGGATACATTGGTCGCTTCGGGCGCGAATCTGACATTTCAAGCCACTTCTTTGACAACCGGCATACTGACATTTATTGGCTCTGCCGAAACCAACGGCACCTTTAACATCACCGGGGGATCAGCCAATGATAGTATTACCGGGGGTGCGGGTAATGACACGCTAGCCGGAAGTAACGGTAACGACAGCCTGACAGCGGGATTAGGCAGTGACACACTCAGCGGCGATGCCGGTAATGATACGCTTAGATTTGCTGCGGTTAGCGGTTTAACGAACGCGGATATGGTAGACGGTGGAACAGGAACGGACACGGTTGCGTTAACAGGTAATACGGCTTTTGCCGCATCCACCTATTTTGATAATGTCCAAAATATCGAAGCCATTACTCTCGGCAATACCACTACTGCTGTTACGATTACTACCCAAGACTCTCTGGTTGCGGCAGGTGCTACCTTGACGTTATCAAATGCTGCCAACTCAGGTGTGCTGACATTTGACGGCAGCGCCGAAACGGATAGTAATCTTACGATTACTGGCGGCACAGGCAATGACAGTATTACCGGAGGTTCCGGTAATGATACGGTTTCGGGTGGAACAGGCAACGATACACTTGGCGGCGGCGCGGGCAATGACGTCATGGCAAGTGGCGCGGGCACAGACAACATTACGGGTGGTACCGGCGCCGATACAATAACGTTGGGTTCCAGTGCCAATGACAATACCCGCCAGACTGTTATTTACAGTGCCGCTTCAGACGGTGCTGCAGCGGGTGCAAACAGTGGAGCGGACACAATTGCTCAGTTTGATGCGAATGCCAATACCGCTACCGATGATCTCATTAAATTTTCAGGATCGCTCAAAACGGCGCTCAACGACGATAATGACGCTTCACTCGATTATTCAGCCAGTAACGGTACGGATTTGGGAAATCAGGCCATTACCGGTGGCACTAATCAAGAGGCCACCGTGTTGACTGATGCCGAAATCGAGCTCGTACTGGCCGACTTTACGACGGCTGGACTAACCAATGTTCTAGTAGAATTGGAAGAGGAAATCGATTTTTCGAATCTATCGACGAATGAAGAACACCTGTTCATCATTAATTTTTCCACTACACAAGCTGCATTGCTGCTATATACAGCAGGATCCGGCGGTGACGATACGATTGCGGCATCGGATATCCAAGTTCTCGGTATGGTTACGCACAATGATGCCACTGGATTAGTTGCGGGGAATGTGACGTTTTAGTCGTAATGGCTGAGAATAATCAGTCTCGCTTGAAAAAATATAGTTATGACAAGATCTCTAAGCTGTTTTCTTCCATCCGGGAAATTTCAAATGCAATCTCCTAAAACCGCTGCTTGAGTGTTTGTTTCCGTCGTTGTTAGCTTGCAATGACTTGTATATCAGGTTCAATAGTTTTTAGCATGTTTTCAATTCCTCTCAAGGTACCTGATATTGAACTAGGGCACGTGCCACAGGCGCCTTGATAATGTATTCGCAAGATGTTGCCTTCGAGTCCCAGGATATGGAGATCACCGCCATCATGTTGCAGATAGGGGCGTACTTCTTCATCAAGTAAGATATTGATTCTTTCCAGGCGTGATTGATCTTCCGGACTTAAATTGGCGAGTGTAGTATTTGCAGCTGCAACTGTTTCGGCAGATTGCGCTGAAGCAGCAGGCGCTGCGCGGATGGGATCGGCAATTTCCCGTGCGAGGTCTTGCCAGTTGGCCTCTCCATCCTGCGTAACCGTTATCCAGTGATCAATATAAAAAACATTGGTGACATGATCAATATCGAATAAGGCGGAAGCCAATGGATCATCTTTGGCGGCTTCAGCGTTATCATATGATCGCGCGATTCCCCAAGTCAAAGGTTCTTTGAGGATAAACTTCAAAGCATTTTTATTAGGCGTTCCTTCAATATCAGCAATTTTTGGCATTTTGGTTTTTAGCAATACCGGATCATGAAATTGTTATTCAAGAATATTATTTGTAAGTAAGTGTGCACGAATGAATTAATTAATAGATGCATGTAATCCAGCATGGATACCACTTTTCATAAACTAGGAATTGCCTGATACGACTGTTTGAACCGGATCGTCATTCGTTTCAGTCGATGTGCTGGTGATAGCATTTAATGCAGCGTGCAATGTATGCCAGGGTAGTACTGCACACTTAACCCTGGTTGGTAAATCACGTATACCGGAAAAAACTGTTAAACGCCCGAGATGATGCGGGTGGTTAATATCCAGCTTACCTGTCGCTAATTCACGGAATTCATGAATAAGTGTTTCCGCCTCCAAACGCGATTTTCCTTTTACTGCAGTAGTCATCATTGAGGCGGATGCCTTGCATATTGCGCAGGATTCACCCTGAAATGCAATGTTATTGATCTGATCATTTTCAAGTTGCAGCGTAATGTCCAAGCGATCGCCACATAACGGGTTATGGCCTACAGCCTGGTGACTGGCATGATCCAGCTTGCCATAATTGCGCGGTTTCCTATTATGGTCCAGGATCACTTCCTGGTACAACGAATTGGTGTGCATCATAAAAAAATCTTTTGAACAGTTTTAATACCAGCAACCAAAGCATCGACTTCTGATTTCTTGTTGTAGAAAGCAAAAGAGGCGCGGGAAGTAGCGGGTATATTGAAATACTGCATTACAGGCTGTGCGCAGTGATGTCCGGTACGAACTGCAATGCCATCCTGGTTCAGGATAGTGCCGATATCATGTGGATGAATTCCATCGATCGTAAAGGAAAGTACGGCTGTTTTGTTTGCGGCTGTACCTATGATCTTGACACCTGGTATTTCACCCAGACAATCAGTTGCGTAATCAAGCAAGGTAGATTCGTACGCAGCAATGCGTTCAATGCCTATTGCGGTCAAATAATCAATAGCCGCGCCAAAGCCAATGGCGGCAGCAATAGGCGGTGTACCTGCTTCGAACTTATGAGGAATGGTATTGTAGATAGTTTTTTCAAAAGTGACTGAAGCAATCATGTCACCACCGCCTTTAAATGGCTGCATAGCTTCAAGTAAAGCGGCTTTACCATAAAGTATCCCCACCCCGGTGGGACCGCAAAGTTTATGTGCAGAGAATGCATAAAAATCACAGCCGAGCGCTTGCACATCAATGGGGAGATGCGGTGCTGCCTGCGCACCGTCAATTAATACAGGAACGCCATGTTGATGCGCAAAATCGATCATTCCCTTGATCGGAATAATCGTACCAAGTGCATTGGATACATGGATTAGGCCTACAAATTTGGTGCGTGCGTTAAACAATTTTTCATAGTCATCAATTTGCAGCTCGCCTTTGTCATTAATCGGGACAACGCGGATTTTTGCACCTTTCTCTTCGGCCAGCATCTGCCAGGGAACAATATTGGAATGGTGCTCCAAAGTAGTCAGAATAATTTCATCATCGGCGTTGATAAACTTACGACCATAACCGTGCATGACCAGATTGATAGAATCGGTTGTGCCGCTGGTGAAAATAACTTCACGGTCTTCACGTGCATTAATGAATTGCTGTAATGTGCTACGTGCACGGTGATATTCCATCGTAGCGATTTCCGATAGATAGTGAACGGCTCTATTGATATTCGCATGTTGCGTGGTTTGATAACGAACCAGGCGATCAATGACCTGTCGCGGCATTTGACTGGATGCGGCATTATCAAGATAAACCAACGGCTTCTCATCGATTTTAAGATTAAGAATCGGGAAATCAGCACGAACCTTTTCCCAATCGCTATCGAAAGAAGGTTCAGTTTTTAAAGAAACATTCGCGGGTTTCATAATTCATTACTCTGCGTCTGGCTGAGAACAATTTGTTCTAGTTGTTGCTGCAGCGAAGAAATGGGAATGCGATTAATGATTTCTGCACCAAATGCATAAGTCAATAAATTGCGGGCATTTTGTTCTGATAAGCCACGGCTGCGTAGATAAAAAATCTCTTCGTGATCTAATTGACCCACTGTTGCGCCATGTGCGCACTTGACATCATCTGCAAAAATTTCAAGTTGTGGTTTAGTGTCAATTTGCGCTGTTTTGCTCAATAGCAAATTACGGCTCGATTGTGATGAATTGGTGCGCTGCGCATGAGGGCGTACGATGATTTTCCCATTGAACACGGCATGCGCTGCATCATTAACAATACATTTGTGCTGCTGATGACTGGTACCGTTTGGTTTGACATGATCAATACAGGTATGTGTATCCGCCAACTGCTGATTTGCAATCAGCGTGAGCCCATCAATAGTGCATTCCGCCGCTTCGTCGATCAACCGAACGTCGAGATTGTAACGGGAAAGCTGAGATCCTAATGAGATACTGACTGACTGATAATTGCTGGCGTGCGCCAGTGAGACAGCACAATTTGCAAAATGAAATGCTTTTTCACTTTCCCGTTGAATGCGCACATGCTTTGCTTGTGCATTGGCCGCTAGGCTAATTTCTGTTACCGAATTGGTGACATACTTTATTTGCTCGGATGCCACATAATCCTCAATCAGTGTAACCCGGCTGCCTGTCTCACCAATCAATAAGCAGCGCGGATAGTTGGTGACTTCATTTTGCGTGGCGATAAATAACAGATGAATGGGTTCGGCAATAGTGACCTCTTTGGGTACGTAAATCAGTGCAGCATCACGCAGGAATGCGGTATTCAACGCCGCAAAAACGTTGTTGTCAAATTTGGCGTATTGAGCTAAATGTGATTGCAGAACAGGCGCTTGAGTCGACAAAAATTCCGGTAAATTACCAATCGCAAGTGCTTTGGAATCAGCAATGATCGATAAATGCGGTGCATAATGACCATCAACGAACACCAGGCGGTTTTTTGCTTCACTTAAGCACAAGTGCTCAATCTCTTTAGCTTGCAGATTGTCTTGCGGTTGCGATGGTTTGTAGGGCAGACGTGCTAATGGCGAAATATCGGTAAAACGCCAATCTTCATCGCGTTTAGTTGGTAAGTGTTGCGCACTGACATGATCAAATGCTTCAGCTCGCAATTGCCCCACCCAGGATTGCGATGAATCTGATTTAGCTGACCATGATTTGAGCAGACACGCAAAGTAATCCGAATGGGTCATTTCGCTCATGCACTAACTCCACTTGCTGTTTGTTTGTTTGCGCTGATCCAGTCATAACCACGTGTTTCCAGCGCTAATGCCAATTCTTTGCCGCCAGTCATGACAATGCGCCCTGCTTGCATGACATGTACATAATCAGGCACGATATAGTCTAACAGGCGCTGATAATGAGTTACCAGAACTATTGCGTTATCTTTGTTGGCGATACGATTAACGCCATTGGCAACAATTTTAAGTGCATCAATATCTAATCCTGAGTCTGTTTCATCTAGAATGCTCAGTTTAGGTTCCAATAATGCCATCTGTAAAATTTCATTACGCTTCTTTTCGCCACCAGAAAAGCCTTCATTGACACTACGATCAAGAAAATCCGGCTTCATATCCAGCAATTTCATTTTTTCACGCACAAAATCGTCAAATTCGAGCGGATCCAGTTCTTCCTTGCCGCGTTGTGTTTGTACCGTATTATAGGCGAGGCGAAGAAACTGTGTATTGGCCACTCCTGGAATTTCAATGGGATACTGGAAAGCAAGAAACAACCCGGCACGGGCACGCTCTTCTGGGGGAAATTCCAGCAGATTATTACCTTCAAACTGAACCAATCCGCCAGTCACTTCATAAGCGGAGTGACCGGCGAGCACTTTGGCCAAAGTACTTTTGCCCGATCCATTTAAACCCATAATGGCGTGTATTTCACCCCTTTTAACAGTGAGATCAATACCTTTCAGGATTTCCGTGCCGTTGATACTGGCTCGTAATCCTTGAACGGAAAGAATGATGGGGCTATTTTCGATAATCATCCGACAGTTCCCTCCAATTTGAAGCTCAGAAGTTTCGTGGCTTCGACAGCAAATTCCATCGGTAATTGTTGAAATACATCTTTGCAAAAACCATTGATAATCATCGAAACCGCTTCTTCTGCGTTAATGCCGCGCTGCGAAAAGTAAAAGAGCTGGTCTTCGCCGATCTTGGAAGTGGAAGCCTCATGCTCAACTTTTGCGCTGGCGTTGTGTACTTGAATATAGGGAAAAGTATGCGCGCCACATTGATCGCCAATCAGCATGGAATCGCATTGCGAATAATTGCGTGCGCCTTCTGCTGTCGGAGCGATACGCACAAGACCACGGTAACTGCTATTTGAATGTCCGGCAGAAATACCTTTGCTGACAATGGTGCTACGCGTATTTTTTCCCAGATGAATCATTTTTGTGCCAGTATCTGCTTGCTGATAATTATTCGTAACAGCTACCGAATAAAATTCGCCAACTGAGTTATCACCACGCAAAATGCATGAGGGATATTTCCACGTAATAGCAGAACCGGTCTCCACTTGAGTCCAGGAAATTCGCGAGTTAACGCCTTTAGCTAGGCCACGTTTGGTAACAAAGTTGTATATGCCGCCGACACCTTTTTCATCTCCGGCATACCAATTCTGTACCGTTGAGTATTTAATATCCGCATTATCCAGCGCAATCAGTTCAACAACGGCTGCGTGCAGTTGATTGGTATCAAATCTCGGTGCGGTGCAACCTTCCAGATAAGAAACAGACGCATTTTCTTCGGCAATAATTAACGTTCGTTCGAATTGCCCGGATCCTTCCGTGTTAATGCGGAAGTAGGTCGATAAGTCCATTGGGCATTTAACACCTTTAGGAATAAAGCAAAATGAGCCATCAGTGAATACTGCGGAATTTAAGGCTGCGAAAAAGTTATCACCAACTGGCACCACTGTTCCGAGGTATTTTTGAATCAACTCCGGATGAGTATGTACTGCTTCCGAAATTGAACAGAAAATAATACCTACTTCTGCCAATTTTTCTTTATAAGTGGTGGTTACGGAAACACTATCAAATATCACATCGACTGCAACACCAGCAAGCGCAGCTCGCTCATGCATGGGTACGCCAAGCTTTTCAAATGTGCGTAATAATTCAGGGTCGACCTCATCCATGCTGGCCAATTTTTTCTTTGGCTTTGGCGCTGAATAATAGCTGATTGCCTGAAAATCGATTTTTGGATAGTGGACATTCTGCCATGTCGGTTCAGTCATTGTCAGCCACTTCTGATATGCTTTCAGACGAAATGACAATAACCATTCAGGTTCGTTCTTCTTGCCTGAGATTAGTCGGATAATATTTTCATTGAGTCCTTTAGGTGCGATGTCAGACTCGATTTCAGTAACGAAGCCATGTTTATACGGTTGATTAACCAGACTTTGCAATGCGCTCATTTGGTTTTATTCCTTTATTTAGTATCTTTAGTTTGAAACAGGTAACTTAGAATACCTGCAACTAGATTACTTTATATTTATGTTATGTGTGTGTAGGTAAGTTTTTATAATTAAACTTTAGCAGATTCTTTGACGCTAAAACTATCGCCACAACCGCATGTATTGTCGATATTTGGATTATTAAGTTTAAAAGAACTATTAAGGCCTTCCTTGGTAAAATCAACTTGAGATCCATCTAAGAGTGGTAAAGTGTTCGAGTCTACAACAATTTTAGTTTTATGAGATTCAAATAACTGATCGGTTGAATTGATCTCATCGGCATAATCAAAAGTATAAGAAAAACCAGAGCAACCTGATTTTTTAATGCCAACTCGCAATGCAATCCCTTTACCCCGTTTTGTAAATTGCTGTTGTATGTATTTTGCAGCGTTTTCAGTTAATGTAATTGACATGGCAATAGCGTGAATATTCTTTTTTAATAAATTTAATTTACATCATCGACTCAATTAGACAGTATCGCCAACTTAATTGTTCTAAGATAATTTATCTGTCGCATAAGGTAAATGGTGATCTTAATATTTAATCTCTACGGGTTCAATTTCCCGCCTCTTTGGGCAGAGAAAGCCGGTTGAAAACCCGTAGATTGGAAAGCGCAGCTAATAATCTGATGCTTGCAGCGGAATGTTTTATATATAAAAAAAGTACCACTTACTAGAAATGCAATTGATAGCTTATGCAGCTGTTGATTCACGCATATCGATCAGCGGTACAATTTCATTTTGTCGATGATTAATCTGATTATCAACTAGCTCTTTCAATGTCACTGCCCCCAGATATTCAAAAATAAGCTCATTTAATTTTGCCCATAAATCGTGGGTCATGCACTTTCCATCATTATGACAATTTTCCTTGCCACCACATTGTGTTGCGTCAATTGGTTCATCTACTGCAAGTATAATGTCTGCTATCGATACTTTGTCTAAATCTTTAGCAAGGCAATATCCGCCACCAGGACCGCGTACACTATCGACAAGTTCGGATTGACGCAACTTTGCAAATAATTGCTCCAAATACGATAAAGAAATTTTTTGACGTTGACTAATGTCTGCTAGGGTTACTGGGTTGCTACTTTGCTGTAGAGCAAGATCGAGTAATGCTGTTACTGCAAATCTACCTTTTGTTGTTAATCGCATAATTCTGTTCCTTTTTTGAATGAGATAGAACTGGTTTAAATGTTAATCACTCGAATACTTGATTAATTTCGTCAACTATATAATACCCGATTGATTTAGTCAACTACTTAAAATTCTTTTCTCGATTTAATCCGTCGCATTTTGTAGGGTGGGGTCGTTCATTAAATTTGTAATTTTCGATGGTCTTGCAGTAGGGACATGGTGCAGCCTAAAATGAGAGATAAAAACTGGACAGGTCAACAAGAGCAATCATCGCGCTTGATAGATACGCATAGTTCTTCTGGTGCAAAATTGGGGAGATTGCTTGCGTAAGAAATTGAGTAACTTAATGGTGAAACGACTCGAAAGATAGAAGCGCGCTATGCCATAGCGTTTGAGCAGATTGACTGTGAATCACACTACTATGTGCAGCGTATCCGGGAATGATATCAGAGCAGATGGTGCTGTCATTTAAAAGTCTTACCGCGTACACGTATAGTAGCTGAGATTCAAACTGATAGAGAATATGCTACTTTCTCCCAAAATGCCGTCACTTATTGAATAAAGCAAAGCCTTTGTGTCCTAGAAACCGGTTGACAGCGGCGTAAGCCTGAGGCGGATTGTTAGAGCAGATTAATTACAAATATGGGAGCGCATTATCATGGCTAATAACGGTGGCCAATCGGAATTCCGCTACATGCAGCACGCTCTGGTTGACGTCAATGATTTGCTGTTGGTGGTTGAAACCAGTGCGTCAATTGCCATGACATACAGTCTGAAAAGATTGCTTGATTTGTATGCCGACCGGTTATTCAGACAGCAGTTACAAGAAAATTGTGTCTTATGAGCAAATTAAACGGATTAAGTGATTATTTCCTCGCCCGTTTGAAAAGAATAATAGAGAAATCGATTGATTGGTAATAAAAAAGTAGAATGTACAACGCGTTATAAAAACTTGTGGTCTTTTACAAAGATTCTTTTTTATTTGCGCGAGTACGTTTTGGCTGTTGATAAAGGGCTGATGCTTTTTAGTATTCTTTGGATAAGTATTCTGGTGGGGTTTAACTATCAGTTTAATATAGAAAATCAATGGATTGCAAAGCTGGATTCATGGATTGAACAATGGTTTGCACTTTATATGATGTACTGCTGCGCTTTTATCATTCCCTATTTGTTTGTCATCCTGTTTAGGCAACATTTGATTACGACTTCCACAACATTTTGGTTGTTATTGCTCATTGCGCCCGCATTGTTTGCACTCAAGGTCAGTACGGCCAATCCACTGGAAAATAAAATCGAGGGAATTTGGGGTAATTATTTTACGGCCATCACTACGTTACCGTTTAAGCTGCTGATTGTATTGATTCCATTAGTTGTCATGTACAAGATCTTGCCCAAGCAGCAAAGTTTTTGGGGTATGACAATTAAGGGATTGCAATGGCAGCCGTATTTTCTGATGCTTGCAGCAATGTTGCCACTCATTATATTTGCGAGCACACAAGCGGATTTTTTAAATACCTATCCACGGCTAAAGCATGTTGCTTTTATTGAATTCCATACTGACAACCCGCTGGGGTATCAATTACTCTATGAAATTAGTTATGGCATTGATTTTGTTACTATTGAGTTATTTTTTCGTGGATTCTTGGTGTTTGCATTTGTACGTTACGCGGGAGTAGCAGCGATTTTGCCAATGGCCACATTTTATTGCAGCATTCATTTTGGGAAACCGATTCTTGAATGCATTTCCTCTTTTTTTGGGGGACTGCTGCTAGGCATAATTGCGCATAAAACACAATCCATTGTGGGTGGGTTGATGGTGCATCTGGGCATTGCTTGGATGATGGAAGTTGGTGGCTACTTAGGGAATTTATGGAGCAAATGAAAATGATAGCAGTAAGTGTATAAAAATTAAGTGAGCTGCCAAGTGGCAGCCCACTAATTGAAGCCTCTAAGTATTATTTATGTGACAGCCTCACTGTTCCGGCGCTATCCAGATAAGCACCAAGGCGTTTGGCTAGGTAGACTTCCACATCTCCCGTTGATGTGCTGGTTTTTGTTTCCAGACCGAGACCGCAGTCATAAATTTGAGCATCCAGGATGGCTACGCGTGTGTTGTGATTTTCATTAATTGTTTTAGCCTGAAAGTTGGCGTAGGTGTTTGCCGCACCTTTAGATGTATCGACAACTACAGTTCCATCAGGTAGCGTTATCACTACACGGCCATCAGCAATTAGATTTGCGGTTGCAACCGCTTCTGCGCGTAAAATGTTATAAGTAGCTGGATTGGCGACTGCATCCAATTTGTTTTTGATGCTGGTTACTCTGGCAGGGGTCAAAATGGCATTTAAGGTTGCATAAGGTGCTTGTGTTACTTTCGTCTGAACTTGTGGTGCACAGGCTGCCATGACGTTGAAGCTCATTAAACACAATACAGCAACTGCTAGCATTGATGAGAGTTTTTGCATTTTCATACGTGTCTCCAATAGTGTTGTTTAAGTTTCGCGAATACACCACAGTCATTCGATACATCTCGACTACATTAAGAATGCATTTATTCGTGCATCGCATCGACTGTAATGTGCATAAGCCGTAAGTCCAACCTTCGATTTATGCTGTCAGGAATGCTATCAGCTACTGATGACATGCCAGTGTCAGGGGTATTTCAATCATGTTAAGTTTTTGCGAATCAATGTGCTGCTGAAGAAACAGGTAGCCGGATAATAAGCTACTGATAGCGTAAGCCGGCTGGTTTGACAATCAATGGGATACTCGGTAGATTGCTGGAAAGTAAGAAGATTAATGTTTTTGAAATCTGTGTTGTTGAATGCTCTCGTTGTATAGCCGATATTGGTATTATTGCATTGTCTTGTGTTTTCCAACCAGCACGACTTCTTGTCTTGTTTTGCCAATGATTGATCGCATATTTTCTTATGACCATAAAATCTTTTTGTGAGTCAGCGCGGTCATAGGTGTTATGTTGAGTAATTCTGAAACAACCTGCACAGTGTAAATGCTGGATATTTTTTGAAGTGAGTATTTCTTTATGTCTGAAGTAGCGGTAGTAGTAGAGAGCGCTAGCAACAGCGCGGGACTTAGTGCGCAAGCAATTAGTGAACTAAATGAGCGTTATCGCCCGATTAATTTTGAGGCACGTTTACGCCGGTTGTATAGGGATTTCAAGCCTGAAAAAATCATGGTGACTTCTTCTTTTGCGGCAACCTCGGCGTATTTTCTACATATAATTTCACGTATTAGGCCAGAGCAAATTATTTTTTTTATTGATACAGGTTTTCATTTTCCCGAAACTTTGATGTATCGTAATTATCTAGCTAAACTCTATCATCTCAAAGTTGAAGATTTGCGAGCGGACGATTATCAGCATCAATATAGCGAAAAAGAAAAACTCTATGAAACAGATCCGGATTTTTGCTGCACGATAAATAAAATCAATCCATTGGAAGCGATCAAACCCAATTACGATATCTGGGTATCAAGCCTGATGAGTTGGCAGACCGATCACCGCGCAGGCCTGGATATTTTTGAAGAGCGTCGCGGTATTATCAAGTTTAATCCCATGATTGATGTGACACGGGAGGAGCGTGATGTCTATATTCGCGAGCACAATTTACCCTTTCATCCACTCGTGGGAGAGGGTTATTCTTCCATTGGTTGCACACATTGCACGGTAAAAGGCGAAGGCCGCAGCGGGCGCTGGATGGGAAAACCTAAAACCGAATGCGGTTTGCACCTTTAATAGCTGCACGTTTTAAGTTTATCTGTTGCATTTATCAATGCAGTCTGTATGCCGGGTTCCCATACGGAATGTCCGGCATCGTCAATGATGATATATTCAGCTTGTGGCCATGCGTGATGTAAATCATCTGCGCTGATAATTGGGCAGACAGCATCATAGCGACCTTGCACGATAGTGGCGGGGATATTATGTAATTTGTGTACGTTATCGAGTAGGGAATTCTCGGGTAAAAATATATTGTGACTGAAGTAGTGAGCTTCCATGCGCGCCAGCCCGAGTGCCACAGTATCACTGGCAAAATAACGGACAGTCGCGGGATTGGGTAATAATGTAGAACAAGAGCCTTCATAAGTGCTCCAAGTGCGTGCAGCAGTCATGTGGATGGCAGGATCTGGGTCCATTAAGCGCCGATAGTACGCGGAAAGAATATCAGTGCGTTCCGATGGGGATAGCGGTGCGATAAATTGGTGCCAGGCTTCCGGAAAAAAATTCCTTAATCCATATAAAAACCATTTAATTTCTTCCGTGCGGCATAGAAAGATACCCCGCAAAATGAAACCTAAGCAACGTTCTGGGTAAGCCTCGCCGTACGCAAGTGCTAACGTACTTCCCCAAGAACCGCCAAATACCAGCCAACGGTCAATGCATAAATGTTGCCGGAGTAGTTCTAAGTCATTAATTAAATGGGGTGTTGTGTTGTCACGTATTTCGCCAAGTGGCGTAGAGCGTCCGGCGCCTCTTTGATCGTAAATGACAATACGATAATATGCAGGATCAAAAAAGCGCCGGTGTGTTGATGTTGCGCCAGCACCGGGGCCGCCATGCAGAAATACAACAGGTACTCCCGAGGGATTGCCCGATTCTTCCCAATACATGGTGTGCAAACTGTCTAAAGATAATGTCCCTTTGCAATAGGGTTCGATTTCCGGGTAAAGCTCTGTAGGCAAATAGTTGTTCATAATGAGTAAAATTTTGGTAAAAATGATAGAAAAAGGTGACAAACAGCACAGAGTTCAAATTTTTAATGAATTATAGTTCTGATATATTGGTTAGCGGGTAAAACAAAAACATTGTCTTAACGCTATAAGGAATTATCATATGCCTCATATTACAATGAAAGAACAAGAGATTTCCATGTTAAGGGAAGAGGTGGAAATATTAATGCATGAGCGTCAAAGTTTGTTGAGTACAGCAGGTGCCGCGGCAGTTTTTGTGGCTAATCTAGACAGTACTTTATTACCGAATTGTGCATGTCAGGCGGCCAAGATACTATCAAGTTCATTGAATAGTTTGTCCGAGGAAACTTTGCGAGATGCGCTGGAGAAAGTAAAAACTGAGTTCTCGGTCCGTGCATGAACACAAAACAAATCTAGCAAAGCCTAAGGTAGGGCTTGTCCTAACCGGAGGTGGTGCTCGTGCGGCCTATCAAGTAGGTGTGTTGCGAGCAATCGCCGAATTATTACCCGATAAAACACGCAACCCATTTCCTGTAATTTGTGGAACTTCAGCGGGTGCAATCAATGCTGCCAGTATTGCAGTTTCAGCTAACAACTTTGCTGAAGGTATCCAGCAACTTGAAACTGTCTGGTCAAATTTCCATGTTAATCAGATTTATCGATCAGACTTTATGGGAGTATTGCATAATACACTACGTTGTTTATTGTCATTGGTATCAAGTGAGTATGGCCAACATAATCCGATTTCATTATTAGATAATTCGCCGTTAGAGGCTTTGCTAAAAAAACGCTTTCCATTCCGTTCCATTCAATATGGCATTCGTTCGGGTGCGTTGCATGCTTTGGGACTAACCGCCTGGGGGTATACTTCGGGACAATCAGTAACGTTCTATCAAGCGGCAAGAGAAGTAATGCCTTGGAAAAGAGCGCAAAGATTGGGTATTCCGGTTGATATTGGGATCGAGCATTTAATGGCTTCTTCTTCGATACCGTTTATTTTCCCTGCAGTAAGGTTGAATCGCGAATATTTTGGCGATGGTTCAATGCGCCAGCTTGCTCCCATTAGCCCAGCATTACATCTTGGTGCTGACAAGGTACTCATTATCGGCGTACGTAAACCAGTGACCGATGAACCTAAACGTGTCAGCGCTACGGGTTATCCCCCCTTTGCACAGATTGCCGGACATGCACTCAACAGTATTTTTGTTGATAGTTTGGATGTTGATTTGGAGCGTTTGTTGCGGATTAATGAAACGCTTAAACTGATTCCTCATGAAATATTTAAAGAAACAAACATATCATTACGCCCTGTTGAAGCGATGATGATAGCTCCCAGTGAGGGCATCAATGAAATTGCACAAAAGTATGCGCATACTTTACCGAGGATCATGCGTTACTTATATCGTGCGATCGGTGCAATGGGACCGAACGGTTCGACGTTATTGAGCTACGTGTTGTTTGAAGCGCCTTTTTGCCAAGATCTCATAGCATTGGGTTATAACGATACATTGCAGCAAAAAGAAGATCTTTTGAAGTTTATCGGTGTTAAAGCCGAGGAGCCGGAGTTGTTATTGAAACAATGGTGACATTTTTATCTGATTGATTGGTACTTTTGTAGGGAAAAATAAATGGGATTCGATAATCCACAATTCTGGATTGCAGTCATGCAAATCATCGCAATCGATATCGTGTTGGGTGGTGATAATGCCGTTGTTATTGCGCTTGCCTGTAGGCGGTTACCAGAGCATCAGCGAAAGCTTGGAATTTTTTGGGGTGTTTTCGGCGCAATTATTTTGCGCGTGGTGTTGATCTTTTTTGCCTTGAGTTTATTGGCAATACCTTATTTGAAGATAGTTGGAGCGGCACTTTTACTATGGATTGGTATAAAACTGCTACAGCCAGAGTCTGAAGGTGCTCATGAGATTGATGCCAGTACGACATTAATCGGTGCCATTAAAACCATCATTGTCGCTGATGCTGTAATGAGCCTTGACAATGTGATTGCCATTGCCGGTGCGGCCAAAGATGAAATTGGGTTGGTAATTTTTGGTTTGGTGATCAGTGTGCCCATTATTGTGTGGGGTAGTCAATTAGTGATGAGAGTTATGGATCGCTATCCAATCACTATCGTCATTGGTGCTGGCTTACTGGGATGGATTGCTGGCGATATGGTCGTGACCGATGTGGCGACCAAAGAATGGGTTAATACACAAGCGAAGTATTTACATTGGATGGCGCCGGTGGTTGCTGCATTAGTTGTAATTGTTACGGGTAAAGTATTAGCCGCACGGCAACAAGCCAAGCTTAGGCCAGTGATTGATCTGGTTCACGACGATACTACTCCCAAGCAGTAATTATTTATCTATATCGCAAATAATTGAGAGATTGATCATGTTAAAAATCTTATTACCCGTAGATGGTTCTAATAATTCCAGTCAAGCAATCACGAATTTTATTCGCCTGCTGGATTGGTATAAGGAAAAACCGGAGCTGCATTTGTTGAATGTGCAATATCCCTTGGATGGCAATGTATCTTTGTTTATTAATCAAGCGGATATTAAACAGTATCATCAAGAGGAAGGGCTAAAAAACTTGCAAAGTAGTCGTGATTTGCTCGATAAGGCAGGTGTTGTATATCAATATCATATTACTGTTGGCGATCCAGCGGAAATGATCGTTCGATTTGCTGTGGAGAAGCATTATGATCAAATTGTCATGGGACCGCGGGGTAAAGGAAATATTCAAGGCTTGTTACTGGGGTCGGTAACAAACAAAGTTATGCAATTATCAAACATTCCTGTGTTATTGGTTAAGTAAGTTTCTATCAATTATTAAGGTAAATCGATTGAAGCTCAGGATTCTTGGGTGTAGCGGTGGAATAGGAAGTGGTGCGCATACCACCGCCATGCTGCTGGATGATGATATCTTGATCGATGCAGGAACCGGTGTCACGAATTTGAGCATGGAAGAGATGATCAAGATCGATCATGTTTTTGTCACCCATGCACACTTGGATCATGTGGCTTGTATTCCTTTTTTAGTCGATACGGTGGGTTTTAAACGTAACAAACCGATAGTCGTTCATGCCACACAAGCTACGTTGGATACTTTGCGTACACATTTGTTTAATTGGCATCTGTGGCCCGATTTTACCAAGATTCCCAACAGTAACTCGCCTTATATGCGCTATGAAACTTTGTCATTGGGCTGTGTGATTAATCTGAACGAGCGCAAGGTTATACCGATACCTGCAAATCATGTTATTCCAACTGTCGGTTTTCAATTAGATTCGGGGCAAAGCAGTCTGGTGTTTACTGCAGATACGACAACTAATTATCCATTTTGGTCAGTTATCAACAAAATAGAGAATTTGCGCTATTTGATTATTGAGTCCGCTTTTTGCAATCAGAAAAGAGATATTGCCGGGAGGTCCAAGCATCTTTGTCCTAGCTTGCTGGCGGAGGAGCTGGAAAATCTTGAGCGAGATGCGGAAATATTTATTTCTCATTTAAAGCCTGGTGAAGCCGATATTACTATGCATGAAATACAGCAAAGTATGGCGAAATTTAATCCACGCAGGCTTGAGAATGGTCAATTATTTGAGTTTTAGAAAATTTAGGGAATGTATGTCATGAATACAACTGCCACAACATCCTTGATGCGGAAAGATATTGCGGATAGTAATGGTGCGGCAAATTTTTCTACCAACCTGCAATCGATTATCGGCAAGTTGCGCGCGGCGAAAAATATTGATGAAATCATACTGGATGGAAGTAAAGATCTTTGTAGTTTGTTTCATGCAGACCGGTTAATTATTTATACCCTGAGCGAGAATCGGTCATTTCTGACAACTCGTGTCAAAGCAGCATTTGATTCGATTCAAGACCTAAAATTACCTGTACTTGAAACCACTATTACCGGTTATGTCAGCCTGAAAAAGAAAGTTGTAAACATTGAGGATGTCTACAACAAAAACGAGTTACGGCAAATTGATTCTGCGCTCACTTTTTCGCATGAAGTAGATAAACGTACCGGATATCGTACTAAACAAATGCTTGTTGCGCCAATTCTAGGTGCCGAAACTGGGGATCTATTGGGTGTGATTCAAGTGATCAACCATAAAAATGGTACGCCATTTACAGCAACTGCGGTTGATGGTTTAGTTGAAGTTTGCCGCGTAATGGCTGCTATTCTTAAGCAAGGTTGGAAAGCGGATCAAGTACCCAAATCAAAATATGATTATCTGGTTTTTGATGGCGTGATTTCTGCCGCTGAACTGGAATTGGCGGCACGCTCTGCACGAAAAAAAGGCTGTGATCTGGAAGATGTATTGATTGATGAGCTGCAAATCGAGGCGGCGCAGATTGGTAAAGCACTCTCTTCATTTTTTGCTATTCGCTACGAACCTTATAAGAAAGATCGCATTAAACCCATAGACCTCCTTAAGCATTTAAAAAGGGATTATGTGGAAAGTAATGCGTGGATGCCGATCGATGAAAGTAAAGCTGGCTTGGTAGTATTAACGCTTGATCCTGAACGAATTAAATCGCAACGCATTGCCAGCACGATTTTTTCCAAACACAAAATAGTTTATACCGTTACTACCAAGCGTGAATTTGCTGCAACTCTTGAACAATTTTATGGCGGCACCCAAGATGATATCGCTACCGGCGACATCAGCGACATGCTCTTCAATATGGAAGGCGAGAATGTCGATGAAGCGCATAACGAAATTGAGGAATCTTCGGCCGCATCGGACAATGAACTAGTCAAATTAGTCAATAAGATCATCATAGATGCTTATAAAAAAGGCGTATCGGACATCCATATAGAACCTTATTCGGGTAAGGAAAAAACAAAAATTCGTTTTCGCAAAGACGGCTCACTTATGCCTTATATCGAGATTCCGTCAAGTTATCGCAATCCCTTGATAACACGTATCAAGATCATGTGCGATTTGGATATTTCTGAAAAACGTAAACCTCAGGATGGCAAAATAAAATTCAGAAAATTTGCGCCGTTGGATATTGAGCTTCGCGTTGCCACAATTCCATCGGCAGGTGGCATTGAAGACGTAGTGATGCGGATTCTTGCCGCTGGAGAACCAATTCCATTGGAGAAAATGGGTTTTACCGCATATAACCTAGAAGCACTCAAAAAAATTATCAGTAAACCCTACGGATTATTTTTTGTGTGCGGCCCAACAGGTTCCGGTAAAACAACTACCCTGCATTCTGTCTTGAAATATCTTAATCGGGATGACACCAAGATATGGACAGCGGAAGATCCTGTTGAAATCACTCAGAAAGGCTTGCGTCAGGTGCAGATCAATGTCAAAGCAGGATTGACTTTTCCAGTCATTATGCGTTCTTTTCTGCGTGCGGACCCGGACATCATAATGGTGGGTGAGATGCGCGATAAGGAGACCACGAGTATTGGCATCGAAGCGTCATTAACCGGGCATTTGGTGTTGGCAACGTTGCATACCAATAGCGCGCCGGAATCGGTAATTCGTTTGCTGGATATGGGCATGGATCCGTTTAATTTTTCCGATGCGCTGCTGGGTGTTTTGGCGCAACGTCTGGCCAAACGTTTGTGCAAATGCAAGGAATCATATGTGGCTGATGAGCGTGAGATCAATGCGTTATTAATGGAATATTGCGAAGAATTGCGAAACATTGAGCGGTTTAAGGCAAACCCAGAAAAAGCCTATCAAGAAATTCTTGATCAGTGGATTCAGCAATATGGTGACGACAAAGGTCAAATTATTTTGTGTAAACCAGTTGGCTGTGAAGATTGTAACGATAGTGGTTTTGCCGGTCGGGTTGGATTGCATGAATTGATGACGGCAACCGATGCTTTGAAAAAAAATGTCCAGGAACGTGCGCGTGTAGCGGATATGCTCGTTACAGCACTAGGCGACGGTATGCGGACATTGAAGCAGGATGGCATTGAAAAAGTGCTGCAAGGCATTACCGATATCCATCAAGTGCGAGTAGTGTGTATCAAGTAAAGTATGCAAGAGGTTGATCTCGAGAGAGGCCTGTCCTGTTTTGATTACGTGCCCGCTAGTAATGTATCTCGTCAAGTAGTTTACCAAGACTGGTCTAGGCGATCTTTAAATCATAAGTGGCTTGCAAATTGAGCCAGTATTGCGGTGATTGATTAAAGGCTCGTCCAATCCGCAAGGTCAATTCCGCTGTGACGGTGCGTGTTTCTTTGATGATACGCATCGATAAAAGTGCCGATGGTGCGCGTAAACTCATCGTGAGAACTATTCAATTCGTTTAAGTTTTCGCTTAAATTTTCACCCGAATGAATTGCGGGTACTCCTTGTTTAGTCATGATAATTTCCCAATGATAATCTGTGATTTCAACGTCACATACATCGCCACTTTCAGAGCAGAACCACAAGCCCATCGGTTGTTGATATGGATACTTTACTGTCCGTGCGGTCATGCGTCAGTGCTTCCAATTTGTTTGATGGCGGTAGGCGTAAATTCTCAATTCGTGCCGCTGCATCCAATTGTGTCAAGCGCGTGGCTGCTCATTTGAGAATATCTGACGGGAAACGGCGGGATTTGCCAGTAAAATAAATGCGTTTTGTCTCTGCGTTGGCGAAACTTCGTGTTGAACAATCGATAAATAAACCGCTTATAGCTTTGTCAATGACATGAGCTGAGTAAGTTTAGGGATCCGAGAATATGACAAGCGAAAGAATGAACAGTATTATGATAATTAGAGAAAATTTATTGAATAATCAGTCTGTTGTTGTAATCTTCTGTCAATTTTTTTAGCTTATCTATCTTGAGAATGACGAAAATTGTCACTTTCTGACATAATGCGCTGCAGGGTACAGAAAATAAAATCATCAGTTATTTTATTGGTGAATGAGAGGGCGACTCTCCAGCCATTTTTTGGAAGACGCCTGGCTCTCATTTTGAAACGGTTAACCCGGCTACTGACAAATAAGAAGAAACAGTAAAGTCGAATTTGTAAAATGGGTTGGCATTTCATTTTTTCCTGAGTTGGGTGATTGCTGCTTTTTGGCCGAGTGCTTGAAATGAATAGTAATGCTACATTAACTCTATCATTGTTACCCGTTAACATCTATTGAACCTGGGTTAGGTTAACCAGTGTATTGCTTTTGCATTAACGAAGAAGGTAGTGAATTGTTGGGGCTGGTGGTATTTTTTCAGATCATTGCAAGCTAACAAATGAAAAAACCGCCTTGGTTTAAGGCGGTTCTTATTAGAGTATTACTTAAAATTTCAATCGAATTTAATTGCAACCCTATTGAATTTCAAATATTACGAAATGAAATTAACAGAATCCTTTAGAGACACAGCCGCCACTTTTAACCCATTGAATGGGGGTATTGGCAGCAGCAGCTGCTGTAAGAATATATGTATCTCCGGCTACTAGCCCATTGGTAGCTGCTGGAACCATGGTTATTATCGCTGCTGTAGCGGTATTACCACTAATAGTGCCAGATGCTACTTGACCGGAGGTACCAACAGCTCCAGGTACCCCATTATTACCATGTGTACAATTAAGTAAAGATGCTGTTTCTTGAAAACATAATTCTATTGCAAGTTTAAGGGGTGCTGCAGCTGATACGACTTCACTATATCTCGCTTTGGTAGTATAGGTTTGATAAGCAGGCACCGCCACAGCGGCCAAAATACCAATAATTGCGACAACAATCATTAATTCGATGAGGGTAAAACCTTTTTGTGTGTGTTGCATTTGTTGTTCTCCTTTAGATTGAATAGGGCACACTTAACGTGTGTGACTTTATTAAGCAGAAAACGTGCCAGTTTTGTTGTAAAAAATTATCGTGCCATAGATTGATTGATGAGTCGCGTAACAATTATCGAATAGGGGTTTCAAATGATTAATCACCAAAAACTTCCTCCCAGAGTGTGAGCACAGCCATGCGGCCATCTTTTAAATGACTGCCTTCGACGCGGGCATATTTTTGTGTTTGTCCATCAATTGGAGTGCTTCCCGTCATATCGGTATCGCCACTTAAGCGCTGGCGATGCTGGATGCGGCGGAATTCGCGGTATGCCGAGCGAGCGGCTTCTGCCTTATTCGCGGGGATGAGCTTTAATTCGCCAGCGAGCTTGAGTAGTGCGATGTTGCCGATATTGCCGGTTAATTGCGGGTATTGGTGGGCATACCCCAGTACCAGATATTGCACCATGAATTCCACGTCGATAATGCCGCCACGGTCATGCTTAATATCAAATAAAGACGTTGGATTGGGGTGGGCATCGAGCATTTTTTCACGCATTTTTAAAATATCCTGCTTGAGTTGTATTAAGTTGCGTGGCTTACACAGGATTTCTTTACGTGTGTTTTCAAATGCTGCACCGACTTGTTTATCGCCAACGACAAAACGCGCTCGCGTCAGCGCCTGATGTTCCCATACCCAGGCTTGTTCGTGTTGGTATTGTGCAAAGGCTTCGATTGAATTGACTAACAAGCCGGTGGCGCCATTTGGGCGCAGACGCAAGTCCGTTTCATAGAGCAGGCCTGCAGAGGTATGACGAGTCAGCCAGGTATTGATGGATTGTCCAAGCTTGGTATAAATCTCCGCTGCATCCGGATGGTCGTCGTCATACAAAAAGATCATGTCGAGATCCGATGCATAGCCAAGTTCTTTTCCGCCCAGCTTGCCGTAACCGATAGTGGCAAAAGCCGGCTTATCGCGATGGCTTTTTTTCAGACCTGACCAAGCCAGGTTTAACACGGTGTCAAGTATCAGATCAGCGAGCGCAGTCAAATGATCGCTGAGTGTTTCAAGCAGTAACGAGCCTTCCAGATCGGTGACTAACAAACGAAATACTTGCGCATGCTGGAAATGCCGCAAAACATCCATTTGCCATTCGATTACATCATTCTTGGGTATGTTGGCATGATTTAATTGATAGATTAGCTCCTTATTCAGTGTATTCCAGTCAGGTGCCGGGTGAGGCGCGTCATGGCGCAGCAGTTCATCGAGTAAAATAGGATGTCGTCCTAAGTAGTCGCTGGCCCACTGGCTGATACTGACTAATTCTGCTACACGTTGCAGGGTATGGGGATGTTCTAGCATCAATGCCAGGTAAGAAGTTTGTGAACTGATTTTTTCGAGTAATTGCAACATGCGTTCTAACGTGATAGTGACTGGCGGAAGTTTGGCGATCACTTCAATTAATAAGGGAACCAACATATTGATTTGCTGCTGACTTTTTTCAGTCAGTTGCTGATAAGAAGTGTCGTGATAAAACTGTCGCAGTCGTGCTGAAATTTTTTCTGGCTCCGTGAATCCCATAGTACTTAATTGCGTAGTGACTGCCTCTATTTGCGAAGTATCCTGCGCTTCCGCTTGCCAGAGATGGGCCAGCATGTCGTGCGTGGGGGATTTTCTCGGTATGGCAAAAATAAGCTCGAACTGACGGGTAACGTTCTTACGATGAGTATCCAATTGTTGTAGAAAGTTGTCGTAGCTTGAAAATCCCATTGCAGTGGCAATAAGTGTTTGATCGCTGGAATTTACGGGTAATGTTTGCGTTTGTTGATCATCGAGATATTGCAGGCGATGTTCCAGTTTGCGCAAAAAATGATAAGCCTGAGTAAGTTCTGTAACAGCTTGGTGCGGTAATTGCTGTTTTTCTTGCAGACGTTGCAAGACAGAGAGTGTTGGCCGGATACATAGATCTGCGTCACGTCCACCGCGGATCAATTGAAATACTTGCGTAATAAATTCTATTTCGCGAATGCCGCCGGGTCCCAGCTTAATATTATCGTGCATTTCACGGCGTTCAACTTCTTTGCGCAATTGCGCGTGGAGGCGGCGCATGGACTCATAGGCATCGAAATCCAGATATTTACGGAACACAAAAGGCCTGACGATTTTTTCCAATAAAATGGATTCAGTATTGGTGTCAGCATGGTTGGTGATTACCCGGCCTTTGATCCAGGCATGACGTTCCCACTCGCGTCCGTGCTTGATGAAATATTCTTCCAACATGGGAAAGCTGATTGCAAGGGGGCTGTTTTCGCCATGCGGACGCAAACGCATATCCACGCGGAATACATAACCGTCTATCGTGTAGTCGTTAAGACTGGCAATCAGTTTGCGTCCCAGGCGGGCAAAAAATTCATGATTTGAAATTGTTTTTGCACCATCAGTTTCACCATCTTCCGGGTAGACAAAGATTAAGTCAATATCTGACGATACGTTCAGCTCACCGCCGCCTAACTTGCCCATCGCAACTACCAGCATGTGCTGAATGGCATGACTGGTTTCGCCTCTAGGGAATCCGAAAAGATCGGGTTGGGTTAGCCAATTTTCATGATATTTGAGTGCGCAATTGACACTGACTTCGGCGAGTTCTGTCATGCTTGTCATGACTTCAGACAAATCGGCTTGACCTGAAATATCACGAATGGCTAACCGCAGCATGACTTGCTTGCGTAAATCGCGCAATACGCGGTGTAAACTCTCTTCATTGACGATATGATCGGTGTGAGAGCCCAGAAACGCTTGCATTTCAATGCTGCGAAAAGGATGCTGCAGTTCTTTCAGTAGCGCTATTTTTCGTGTAGGCTCGCTGTCTAACATACGTTGCAGATAACGGCTGAAAGGTAGCGCAGTGTTGAGAAGCGTCTGTGGGATATGATCTGTTGCGTACATAATCTCTGGAGGAATAAACTTAAGCGTATAGAATAACAAAGTCAACAGTCACTTACACTGAATTCGTCGTCAATCAAAATAGAGCGCTGCTTTGTTAACGTAGATGTTAAAATCCAAATGGTTAGATTTCATATTGAATTTGACAAATATCATGCAGTATATTTTTTATGTTATTGACCATAAATAGAAAATATGGATCTTAAAGAACCTAAACAGATTATGGAAATTAAATTAACCATACGAAAGCTGGTGGCAAGAAAATGGTAAAAAATACCAATAATAATCAGCCAGCAATTGAAAATGAAAAACGGACCAGCTTTCGCGTTGCTGCGATACAGATGGCTTCAGGTCCGAGCGTGTCTGCCAATTTGGAAGAAGCAGCGCGTTTGATAGAACAAGCCGTTTTGCAGAAAGCGGAGCTGGTTGTATTGCCTGAATATTTCTGCATTATGGGATTGAAAGATACCGATAAGTTGGCAGTCCAAGAACAACCTGGGGATGGGCAAATCCAGAAATTTCTCAGTGATACGGCAAAACGTTTAGGAATATGGTTGGTTGGCGGATCGGTGCCATTAGCCTCATCGGAGCCAGATAAAGTTTATAACAGTTGCTTGGTTTATGCAGATAATGGTGAGCAAGTTGCGCGTTACGATAAGATTCATTTGTTTGGCTTGCAATTAGGTAATGAGCATTATGCCGAAGAAAAAACCATAAAAGCGGGGAATAAAGTCGTGACTGTCGATTCGCCGTTTGGCTGTATCGGCTTATCGATATGCTACGATTTACGGTTTCCAGAATTGTTTCGTATGATGAATAAAGTTGATATTATTCTGGCACCTGCAGCGTTTACTGCGATTACCGGTAAGGCGCACTGGGAAGTGCTCGTACGCGCACGTGCAGTGGAAAATATGGCGTATGTCATTGCACCGGGGCAAGGCGGTTATCATGTCAGCGGGCGAGAAACCAATGGCGATAGCATGATCGTGGATCCGTGGGGGGTAGTGATGGAACGTTTGCCTCGAGGTTCTGGAGCTGTGGTGGCTACGCTTGATTCGGGATATCAAGCCAGTTTAAGGACAAATTTGCCTGCGCTGGATCATCGAATCTTGCAGGCCTGTTAAGCTAATTGATTTTGTGGTTTCAGTATGAGTATTTTTATTGCAGCGCGATCCATTAGATAAAATAAAACCAAATTTTTATGACGATTGAATGCATGACAGAACAAAGAGATTTTTATGCAATTGCCGACCGTTGTTTACTAGCACCATACAATATTGATGCAACGGGATTGCAGCATGTGATGGATCAAATGCTCACGCATAAAATCGATTATGCGGATCTTTATTTTCAGTATAACCGCTCAGAAGGCTGGATGCTGGAAGAAGGTATCGTTAAATCCGGCAGTTTCAATATTGAGCAAGGAGTAGGTATTCGTGCCATCAGTGGCGAGAAGACGGGATTTGCTTATTCAGACGATATCAGTATGCCGGCGCTGGTATCGGCGGCTCAGGCAACACGGGCAATCGCAAATCAAGGTGGTGCAAGCCCTGTGGCGGCTATCCGACGAAATGCAATTGCTCGCAATACGCAATTGTATTTGCCTGAAGATCCTATCGCCAGTATCGAAGATGTGGCGAAGGTGGCTTTATTGGAGAAATTGGAACGTTACACCCGGCAACTTGATCACAGGGTTACGCAAGTCGTGGCGTCGCTCGCAGGTGAATATGAAGTGGTATTAATTACGCGCAGTGATGGATTGCTTGCAACAGATGTGAGGCCGCTGGTTAGATTATCATTACAGGTGATTGCCGAGGAAAATGGTAGGCGCGAACAGGGTGTTGCCGGTGGTGGCGGGCGTTTCAGTTATGCGTATTTTACCGATGAGGTGCTGCAGGACTATGCCAAGAAAGCTGTACATCAGGCAATTGTCAATTTGGACGCACGTCCTGCACCAGCAGGTACGATGACTGTTGTGCTAGGAAATGGCTGGCCCGGAATTTTGCTGCATGAAGCCATTGGCCATGGATTGGAAGGGGATTTTAATCGCAAAGGCAGTTCTGCGTTCTCTGGGCGTATTGGCGAACGGGTCGCAGCGGCTGGGGTTACCGTAGTTGATGATGGTACGATCCCACAAAGAAGAGGGTCGTTAAATATCGATGATGAAGGCAATCCTACGCAATGTACTGTTTTAATAGAAGATGGCATACTGAGAGGCTATTTACAGGATAGCCTGAATGCACGCTTGATGAATTTTCCCGTGACTGGTAATGGCCGGCGTGAGTCATTTGCGCACATACCTATGCCGCGTATGACAAATACGTATATGTTAAATGGTGATAAGGATCCGTCTGAAATAATTGCTTCAGTAAAGCGTGGCTTGTATGCAGCGAACTTTGGTGGTGGACAAGTCGATATTACCAGTGGAAAGTTTGTTTTTTCAGCGGCTGAAGCTTATATGATTGAAGATGGAAAAATTACTTATCCTGTCAAAGGTGCTACTTTGATTGGTAACGGTCCTGATGTACTGACACGAGTTTCTATGATTGGCAATGATATGTCATTAGATCCAGGTGTAGGCACGTGTGGCAAGGAAGGGCAGAGCGTGCCTGTTGGTGTGGGACAACCAACTTTGCGAATTGATGGATTGACGGTGGGTGGTACAGGAAATTAGCGGTAAGCAAAAGTAGTATTGCCGCTTGAATATTTTTAACTTGTTCAAATTAATATTGGGATGCAGAAAGCATGAGTGTGGAATTAACCGGCGCTGAAATTACAATACGCTGTTTGCAGGAAGAAGGGGTGCAGTGTATTTTTGGCTATCCCGGTGGGGCAGTATTGTTTCTCTACGATGAATTATTCAAACAAAACAAGGTGCGCCATATTTTAGTGCGCCATGAACAAGCAGCCGTACACGCTGCTGATGGTTATGCCAGATCCAGCGATAAAGTAGGTGTGGCATTGGTTACCTCGGGTCCCGGCGTGACGAATGCGGTGACGGGTATTGCAACTGCTTACATGGATTCGATTCCGATGGTTGTGATTAGTGGTCAGGTACCAACCAGCGCAATTGGGCTGGATGCTTTTCAGGAAGTCGATACCGTCGGTATAACGCGGCCCTGCGTCAAGCATAATTTTCTCGTGAAAGATGTGACCGAGCTGGCGCTAACGATTAAAAAAGCCTTTTTTATTGCATCAACAGGTCGTCCAGGTCCTGTGCTGGTAGATATACCCAAAGACGTCACGCAGCAAAAAACCAAATTTGTTTATCCCGAAAAGATAACCATGCGTTCTTATAATCCTGTGATTAAAGGACATGCCAGGCAAATTAAGAAAGCGGCTGAACTGATATTGAGTGCAAAGCGGCCTATGATCTATGCCGGTGGCGGCGTGATTTTGAGTGATGCCGCATCACAATTGACAGAGCTGACGCAGATATTGAATTTTCCCTGTACCAATACATTGATGGGATTGGGAGGTTACCCTGCTACAGATAAGCAATCCTTGGGTATGTTAGGTATGCATGGTACTTACGAAGCCAATATGGCCATGCAATATTGTGATGTTCTGGTGGCTGTGGGTGCTCGTTTTGATGATCGTGTGATCGGCAATCCCAAACATTTTTTCAATGAAAATAGAAAAATTATCCATATTGATATTGATCCATCTTCAATTTCAAAACGTGTCAAAGTAGATATTCCCATAGTTGGTGACGTTTTAGATGTGCTGCGAGAGCTCATCAAGTTATTGAAAGCGGAAAAGAAAGAGCCGGATCATAGTGCACTGAAAGAATGGTGGAAACAAATTGATTTATGGCGCGAACGTGATTGCCTTAAATATGATCGTGGCAGCAAAATTATCAAACCGCAAATGGTAATTGAAAAGTTGTTTCAAATTACCAAGGGTGACGCATTTATTACTTCGGATGTAGGGCAGCATCAAATGTGGGCTGCCCAGTTTTATAAATTCGATAAACCGCGGCGATGGATTAACTCCGGCGGATTAGGCACGATGGGATTTGGTATGCCCGCAGCGATGGGTGTGCAATTGGCTAATCCTAAAGGTAAAGTTGCCTGTATTACCGGAGAAGCGAGCATACAAATGTGTATTCAGGAACTGTCGACTTGTAAGCAGTATAAATTACCTCTAAAGATAATTAATTTGAATAATCGTTACATGGGTATGGTAAGGCAGTGGCAGGAGTTTTTTCACGGTAATCGTTATGCGGAATCCTACATGGATGCCCTGCCGGATTTTGTCAAGCTAGCTGAAAGTTATGGCCATGTTGGCATAAAGATTGAAAAACCTGAGGATGTCGAAGGTGCTCTAAAGGAAGCGTTTAAAATGAAGGATAAGTTAGTTTTCATGGACTTTATTACCGATCAAACCGAAAATGTTTTTCCCATGGTACCTGGTGGTAAGGGTCTATCTGAAATGATTCTGGTGTAAATAAATGCGACATATTATTTCTTTGCTAATGGAAAATGAAGCTGGCGCCTTGTCTCGTGTAGCAGGACTATTTTCGGCACGTGGTTATAACATCGAATCGCTTTCGGTAGCACCTACTGAGGATCCAACATTGTCGCGCATGACATTAGTGACTATAGGCTCGGATGAAATAGTGGAGCAAGTCACAAAACAGCTCAATAAGTTGATTGAAGTAGTAAAAATTATTGACTTAAATGATGGCAATCACATTGAACGAGAACTGATGCTGGTTAAGGTTCGTGCAGTGGGTGCAGACCGCGAAGAAATTAAGCGACTCACTGAAATCTTCCGTGGTTGTATTATTGATGTAACCGACAAATCCTATACCATTGAATTGACAGGTACGAGCTCAAAATTAGATGCGTTTCTTGAGGCTGTCGAGCGTAGCGCGGTTTTGGAGACTGTGCGCACGGGAGCATCAGGAATAGGACGCGGGGAATGGATTTTAAAGGTATAATCAATAATCGATGATTAATCATTAAGTTATATCCATTCAAAATAACTTTTTTGTGCTAAACGCTTTTTCAGTTGCAATTACTCACCAGTTTCTGTTCTCAATTTATTTAAAAGGAAAATAATGAAAGTTTTTTATGATAAAGATGCAGACTTATCGCTTATTAAAAAAAAGAAAGTAACCATTTTGGGTTACGGTTCGCAAGGGCATGCACATGCCAATAATTTAAGTGAATCGGGGGTAAAAGTTACTGTCGGTTTACGCAAAGATGGCGGATCCTGGAAAAAAGCAGAAAAAGCCGGCTTAAAAGTCATGGAAGTAGCCGATGCAGTCAAAAATGCAGATGTAGTCATGGTGTTACTGCCTGATGAACAGATCGGTTCGGTATATAAAAAAGAAATTGAGCCGGGACTGAAGAAAAATGCTACCTTAGCATTTGCTCATGGTTTTAGCATTCATTATGGACAAGTTACGCCTCGTGAAGATCTCGACGTTATTATGATTGCTCCCAAAGGACCTGGACATTTAGTACGCTCTACTTATTTGCAAGGTGGCGGTGTACCATCGCTCATAGCGGTTCATCAAAACAAATCGGGTAAAGCGCGTGATTTGGCGCTATCTTATGCGGCTGCAAATGGAGGTACGCGAGGGGGGGTAATCGAAACAAGTTTTCGCGAAGAAACTGAAACGGATTTATTTGGTGAGCAAGTTGTGTTATGTGGTGGCTTAACTGCATTAATCGAGGCTGGCTTTGAAACATTGGTGGAAGCAGGCTATGCACCAGAGATGGCCTATTTTGAATGCTTGCATGAAGTTAAGCTAATCGTAGATTTAATTTACGAAGGCGGCATTGCAAATATGCGCTATTCGATTTCTAACAATGCGGAATATGGTGATGTAACGCGTGGCCCACGTATTATCACTGAAGAAACACGTAAAGAAATGCGCAAAATATTGCACCAAATCCAAACCGGAGAATATGCGCGTGAGTTTATATTGGAAAATCAATCGGGTGCGTCAGTTCTTAAAGCAAGTCGTCGCTTAGCATCGGAACATCAAATTGAGCAGATAGGTGCGAAGTTGCGTGACATGATGCCGTGGATCAAGAAAAATAAGCTTGTTGATCAAGTAAAGAACTAATAAATGAATCTTTCAATGGCTTGACTCACTTATTTACTAACTTAAAGGTTTTAGTTGTAATTTTATGGTTCACTATCCTCATCCTATTATTGCTCGCGAAGGTTGGCCACATATCGTCATAGCGTTTGTTGCTGCAACCGGTGTTACACTAGTTGTGGATTGGCTTTGGGCAATACCATTCTGGGTAATTGCCGTTTTTGTCTTGCAATTTTTTCGCGATCCACCAAGAGAAGTACCAAAAGATCCAAATGCTATATTGGCGCCCGCAGATGGAAGAATTGTCGCGGTAGAAAAAATTCAGGATCCTTATCTGGAACGCGAGGCCATTAAGGTCAGTGTATTTATGAATGTATTTAATGTTCATTCAAATCGTAGTCCAGTCGATGGAACAGTACGCGATAAATGGTATTTTCCAGGAAAATTTATCAACGCAGATCTGCCCAAAGCATCTTTGGAGAATGAGAGAAATGCATTGTGGATTAAAGCGGATAATGGCGCGGATGTGACTTGTGTACAAGTAGCGGGATTGATTGCAAAGCGTATCATTTGCCATGTATCGCAAGGTGACCGTTTGAGTCGCGGACAACGTTTCGGTTTCATCCGGTTTGGTTCTAGAGTTGATGTTTATTTACCAATAGGTACGAAAATTAATGTCAATATAGGCGATAAAGTGTTTGCAACATCGACAGTTTTGGCGGAGTTTCGCGAAGAATATAAGGTGGTGGGAACATAATCGCGATATTTGTTTTTGTTTCTTCAGACCTTATTTGACTTATCCTGCAATAGCTTATTACGTCTCTTATTGAAATATACCAATAATGCCTGATTCTTTACCGGACCGTACTGTACTAAAATCTCGATTGCGACGGCGCGGTATTTATTTATTGCCTAATTTGTTTACAACTGCTGCACTTTTTGCAGGGTTTTATGCGATCGTACAAGCAATGAACGGAAATTTTGAATATTCGGCGATAGCCGTTTTTATTGCAATGGTGTTAGATGGACTGGATGGCCGGGTAGCACGTCTTACAAGTACACAAAGTGAATTTGGGGCAGAGTACGATAGCATGTCGGATATGGTTTCTTTCGGCATTGCGCCCGCATTGATTGTGTATGAATGGGCCTTGAAGGAAATGGATCAGTGGGGTTGGATTATCGCATTTATTTATTGCGCGTGTGCGGCGTTACGGCTTGCACGATTCAATACCAATATCGCTGTAATTGACAAGCGTTTCTTTCAGGGACTGCCAAGCCCGGCTGCTGCAGCACTTATAGCAGGACTTGTATGGGTGGCATTTCATTTTCAAGTACAGGGGAGCGAGATTAAATGGTTGGTTTGCGCCATTACTTTATTCGCTGCATTTACTATGGTTAGTAATATTCCTTATTACAGTGGTAAGGCGATCAATTTGCGTCGCAGAGTACCCTTTTTTACTATTTTGTTATTAGTGTTGTTCTTTTTTGTTTTGATTCCCAGTCATCCACCACTTGTATTATTTTGCTTATTTGCTGTTTACGCATTTTCCGGTTATTTCATCAAATTATGGCGATTTGGGAGAAGTAAGAAAAATCATGAGATGCCTAATTCCTGAATTTTGCTTATTGCAGGAACGAAAGAAATTGTTTATATTCCACGCCATGGTAATAATAGTTAATTTCCATTCATATAATTTCTCTTCAGTATTAGCGTTCTTAATTGCGCTATCGTTGCGCCCTGCGCGCTAAAATTTCTACCGCTTATATTTCTCTATCCTATAAAATTCGAAAAACGAATTTTATTACTCGAGTTACAGTAAAGAAGTTTAATCTTATTGCAAGTTTTCTTCCCGAAGTGGAGTACATATGCCGGAACATTTAATTATTTTTGATACGACCTTGCGCGATGGCGAGCAGAGTCCTGGGGCCTCAATGACAAAAGAGGAAAAAATCCGTATCGCCTGGCAACTGGAACGTATGGGTGTAGATGTGATTGAAGCAGGTTTTCCAGCAGCTTCAAATGGAGATTTTGAAGCTGTTAAAGCGGTTGCTGATTTAGTCAAAGGAAGTGTGGTTTGCGGGTTGGCGAGAGCTATCGAAGCTGATATCAAACGTACTGGTGAAGCCTTAAGAGGTGCCCAATCAGCGCGTATTCATACTTTTATTGCGACATCTCCAATTCATATGAAAAATAAGCTGAGGATGGCGCCTGATCAAGTGATCGAGCAAGCTGTAAAAGCAGTGAAATGGGCACGTGACTATACCGATAATATTGAGTTTTCTCCAGAAGATGCAGGTCGTTCTGAAATTGATTTTTTATGCCAAGTACTGGAAGCTGTTATTAAAGCGGGTGCGACCACATTGAATATTCCTGATACTGTAGGCTATACCATGCCAGAGCAGTTCGGCAAATTAATTCATGATTTGCGTGAACGAATTCCAAATTCTGACAAAGCAGTTTTCTCGGTTCATTGCCATAATGATTTAGGTTTGGCTGTAGCCAATTCATTGGCGGCTGTGATGAGTGGTGCTCGGCAGGTAGAATGTACTATTAATGGACTGGGAGAGAGAGCTGGCAATGCATCGCTTGAAGAGATCGTAATGGCTGTACGGACACGTCAAGATTATTTTCCTTGTGATACAAGAATTGATACTACGCATATTGTATCAGCGAGTAAGTTGGTTTCTGGTATCACAGGTTTTCCAGTTCAGCCTAATAAAGCGATTGTTGGAGCTAATGCTTTTGCTCATGAATCAGGCATTCACCAAGACGGCGTACTGAAACATCGTGAGACGTATGAGATTATGCGTGCAGAAGATGTAGGTTGGGGTGCAAACAAATTATTGTTAGGAAAACATTCGGGTCGTAATGCATTTCGTAATCGTCTGATGGAATTAGGTATTGAATTGGAATCGGAAGAGATGCTCAATAATACTTTTATGCGCTTCAAGGAGTTGGCGGATAAAAAGCATGAAATATTTGATGAGGATCTGCATGCATTGGTTTCGGATGAGGTAGTGGTATTGCATGAATGTTTCCGGTTAATTTCATTGACTGTACATAGTGAAACGGGTGAAGTTCCTTATGCACGCGTAGTGATTTCCGAAAATGGCAATGAAATGTGCGCTGAATCTCAAGGAAGTGGGCCTGTTGATGCAACTTTCCGTGGAATCGAGACGTTGCTAAAAAGCGGTGCTCAATTACAATTATTCTCGGTCAATAATATTACGAGCGGCACTGATGCACAGGGAGAAGTGACTGTCCGATTACGCAAATCTGATCGTATTGTCAACGGACACGGCGCAGATACTGATATCGTTGTGGCTTCCGCAAAAGCATATTTAAGTGCATTAAATAAACTTTGCAGCAAGTTAGAACGAGCTCATCCTCAAGTGTAGTGCGATTCCGAATTTATAAAGCGTGATGAATAAACATACACTGATACTGATATTTTGCTGGGGAACACTGCTACTGAGTCCGTGGGCAGAGGCTTTTCAATTTCAGGATACCACTGGAAAAATTCATAAACTGGAAGATTATAAAGGGCGATGGGTATTAATTAATTTCTGGGCAACCTGGTGTCCCCCTTGTTTAAAAGAAATTCCTGACTTGATTTCACTTTATGAAAGTCATAAAGATAAAATTATGGTGATCGGTGTGGCAATGGATTCTGATGATCAGCAGATAGTGATGGATTTTGTCCGGCGAATGTCAATTACCTATCCGACTGTTCTGGGTAACCGCGAGATTGCTTCTCAGGTGGACGATATTTCTTTATTACCCAGCACTTATTTCTACGACCCTGATGGAAAACCGGCGGCACGTCAACAAGGTATTATTTCTCGTGAAAATATAGAAAAATTTATTGAGTTAAAATCAGCTAACAAAAAATCTACCAATCTTCAGTAATAAGATACGGATGTGTAAACACCTACTAGCTATTAGGTGTTAGTGTATTAGCATCATACCGCCATGTTGTAAGCCATTTGTCAAATACAAGTTGTGGGTAAGTGGAGCTACCTAAACTGCCATTATATCTGCCAAGAGCACGAAAATAATCTCCTTTTTCGATATCAAGGTAATGGCGGAGAATTGCACATCCATATCGTAAATTTATACGTAAATGAAAAAGATTGTGATCTTGCCGGCCAATGACATCAACCCAAAATGGCATGATTTGCATATAACCACGTGCGCCTGCATGAGAAATAGCATATTTCTTAAAACCACTTTCAATTTGGATAATACTCAGCACAAGTTGTGGATCTAGTCCTGCGCGTGTGGATTCATAGTAAACTGTTCTTAAAAATTCTTCACGTTCAATGCGGTCAGGAATAAATTTTTCCAATCGATGGCTCATAATAATGAGCCACGTAATGTTGTCGGTCATGGCAGCATATTCTGCATATGAAACTGCTTGATCACTAGTTTCATGAAATGCAATTGTTTGAGCGCTGGCAGCAAGCTGCTCGTAATTCTGGCTATTGGCCTGCACGAGGCTGGAGAAAAACAATGACAGTGCTAGTATGATTATCTTTTTCATAACTTATTCATGATAAATGAGAAAATTTCATTGATAGGTATTGTTTGTGAAATCTGATCTTTCCGTTGTTGATATTCAACAATGGATTGCTTGAGTCCTCGTTCACCAACAACAATGCGATGTGGGATACCAATTAATTCCATATCTGCAAACATTACACCAGGGCGTTCATCTCGGTCATCTAGCAAAACTTCGATTTGTGCATCAAGAAATTGTTGATAAAGTTTATTGGCCATATCTTTTACCTGACTGTTTTTTTGTAAACCAATGGGTACGATTGCAAGTTGAAAGGGAGCTATGGCTGCCGGAAAAATAATCCCATGTTGGTCGTGATTTTGTTCAATTGCGGCAGCAACAATACGTGAAATACCAATACCATAACATCCCATTTCCATATATTGCAGATGACCTGATTCGTCAAGATAGCTTGCTTTCATAATTTCAGAGTATTTTTTTCGCAGTTGAAAAATATGACCAACTTCAATACCCCGACAAATTTCAAGTTTCCCTTTTCCATCAGGTGAATCATCACCTGCAACAACATTTCTGATATCAAAAACATGCTCAGGTATTTTAAGATCACGATCAAAATTTACATGTGTTAGATGGTATCCTTCCTCATTTGCACCACAAACAAAATTGCCCATATTGATTACAGCATGATCAGCAATAACACAGGTATCTAGATCAACGGGGCCAATATAGCCTGGTACTGTTCCCGTTTCTTGTAGAATATCTGCTTCGCTTGCCATTTGAAATTCGGATAAAAAGGGTATTTTTCTGACTTTCAATTCGTTAAGCTGATGGTCACCGCGCAGTAATAATAAATATAGTGTGTCGTTAGCTTTTACTGCTAGTGTTTTTATGGTTTTTTGCAGCGGAATGCCCAGAAAATTTGCCACTTCCATGCAAGTTTTTTTATTAGGTGTAGCCATTTTACGCATAACATCAAGTGGTTCATCGCGCTGTTGTTCTTGGAGCAACGATTTAGCCAATTCAATGTTGGCGGCATATTCTGATTCGGGACAAAATGCGATAGCATCTTCTCCAGATTCGGCTAAAACATGGAATTCATGCGAACCACTGCCGCCTATGGCACCCGTATCGGCTGCTACGGCACGAAATTTCAGGCCCAAGCGGGTAAAGATACGGCTATAGGTTTCATACATATGCTGATAAGTTTGCATCAAGCTATTTTCATCTGTATGGAATGAATACGCGTCTTTCATTATAAATTCTCGAGCACGCATTACACCAAAACGAGGACGAATTTCATCACGGAATTTGGTTTGTATTTGATAGAAATTAAGAGGTAGCTGGCGATAGCTTTTGATTTCTCTGCGCGCGATGTCGGTGATAATTTCTTCATGCGTAGGGCCAAAACAAAAATCATGCTCATGACGATCTTTAATTTTCAGCATTTGTGGCCCAAATATATCCCACCTTCCTGTTTCTTGCCATAACTCCGCTGGTTGTATGGCTGGCATTAATACTTCTATAGCACCGCTCTTATTCATTTCTTCACGTACAACATTTTCTATTTTCCGCAGTATTCGCAAACCTAGCGGCATCCAGCTATATAACCCACTTCCTAGGCGTTTGATTAAACCAGCACGTAGCATCAATTTGTGGCTAATAAGTTCAGCTTCTGTGGGTGCTTCTTTGAGAGTTGAAATAAAAAATTGCGAGACGCGCATAAGCTGTTCCATTATGATTACAATACTCAATGATTCTACCTTGAAATAATGGTGAGTTACTTAGGAATTTATCAAAATTTGATAAAAGGAATATTAGTCGAAACAGGCTCTGATTGAGAGTTTTAATTTTAAAAAGTATTTTCATTTCATGAGTACTTTTAATCTGTAGTAAAGTATGAAAAAATCCACAATATTTAATGGGTCAAATGGGAAATTTTCATGATTGACCGTAATGGATACCGTCCCAATGTTGGAATTATCTTGCTGAATTCAAAGAACGAAGTTTTTTGGGGTAAGCGTATAAAACAGAATTCTTGGCAATTTCCACAAGGTGGCATTAAGTCAGGTGAAAGCCCTGAACAAGCTATGTATCGGGAATTAACCGAGGAAATTGGGCTGCGACCTAATCATGTAGAGATTGTCGGACGAACACGTGATTGGTTGCGTTATGAAGTGCCTGAACGTTGGATAAGACGTGAGTGGCGTGGAAATTATAAGGGTCAAAAGCAGATCTGGTATCTGTTACGTTTAGTTGGGCGTGATAGTGATGTTTCTTTGCGCAGAAGCGCACATCCAGAGTTTGATGCTTGGCGATGGAATCAATATTGGGTTGAACTGGATTCAGTTGTCGAATTTAAGCGTAAAGTATATAAACAGGCACTGACTGAGCTTTCTCGCTTACTAAAAACCGATCCTTATCACAACAACGAAAAAAATAATGTACTTAGGGAAGTTAATAAAATAGTCTTGGTTGATCAATTAGAAGTAAATGAATAATCGCGTTTGTAGTAAAAAATATTTTGCTAAAGTTTGGTTATGAGCAAAATATTATCTTTTTAAATTTCCACTTGTAAATATTTCATCAGGCGTAATCGGCTGCGCCATTACAGTCGCTTTTAAGGAGAATATCGATGAAGATACGTACATTGCTGGCAACATCGCTGCTATCGATTAGCACTGCTATTGTTACTTCAATTTCTGCTTCCGCCAATGAGCCAATCCAGCCTATTAAAGCAGCGACAATTAAAAACGCTGAGATGGTGGAGTTGGGTAAGATGTTGTTTTTTGATCCACGCTTATCCAAATCTGGTTTTATTTCTTGTAATTCTTGCCACAATTTGAGTATGGGGGGTACGGATAATATCCCTACTTCCATAGGTCATGCATGGCAGCAAGGACCTATTAATGCACCGACAGTATTGAATGCGAGTATGAACTTGGCACAATTCTGGGACGGACGGGCTAAAGATTTAAAAGAACAAGCGGGAGGGCCGATTGCAAATCCGGGAGAAATGGCTTCAACGCATAAAGCGGCCGTTGAAGTATTGCAATCAATTCCTCAATATCGTGCCTATTTCCAAAAAGCATTTGGTTCTGATCAAGTGGATATTGATCGTGTAACCACTGCGATTGCAGCTTTTGAGGAAACTTTGGTTACTCCGGGATCACGTTTTGATAAGTGGCTTGAAGGAGATAAAAAAGCATTGAATCAGCAGGAGCTAGACGGGTATGAACTATTCAAAAGTAGCGGATGTTCGGGTTGCCATAATGGGCCAGCTATCGGCGGCACTTTATATCAGAAGTTTGGCGTATATCATCCGTATGAAACGACTAGCAAAGTGGAAGGCAGAAAAGCAGTCACTGGAAAAAATACGGATTTAAATGTATTTAAAGTACCAACATTGCGTAATATTGAATTAACTTATCCGTATTTTCATGATGGCGCAGCGGCAACATTAGAAGATGCTGTTAAAACAATGGGTAAACTACAATTAGATCGTGATTTTGATAAAAAAGAAATTGATAGTATTGTCGCTTTCTTAAAAACACTGACGGGTGAGCAACCCAATTTTAAGTTGCCAGTTTTGCCACCTTCTAACAATAGCACTCCAAAACCTGTACCATTTTAATTTTCCGAGGTTTAATAAATAGAGAAAGTTATGAATTTATGAATTGCGATACTTCTTAACTTCTGTTGTACAAAGCGAGAGAATTTTTTAAAGTATCCATACATTGAAAGATTCAATTAAGTGGTTGAAAAGAAGGGAAAGATAAGGTTGAGTTTTTACTTCAACTTATTGATTAAAATGATTCTGGGTCTTGCAGTGTTAACGCAATCTAATGTAGATTTACATTTGAAAATCGAGTAGAGTCACTTTTCCGATAACCAATAATTAAAATAGGGAATTACCTATGGGTAATAAGGGGCAATTACTGCAAGATCCATTTCTGAATTTATTACGTAAAGAGCATATTCCAGTATCAATATATTTGGTAAATGGTATTAAATTGCAAGGACAAATCGATTCGTTTGATCAATATGTAGTACTGTTGAAGAATTCGGTTACGCAAATGGTATATAAACATGCAATTTCCACAGTTGTACCTACAAGAGCAGTTACCATGCCAATTGAAACGGTGGAAACACATGATGCATAGTGCCTGAAAAATTTTCCGGGGATTATGCATAAATTACAAATAGCAGATTCAGCTATCTTAGTAAGTCTTGATTTTGGCAATGGTGATCATGTTGATCGCGTGCAAGAGTTGCATCAATTGGCTTTAAGTGCCAATCTTCTAGTTTTAGCTATTATAGAAGGAAAGCGCTCTCGACCTGACCCTGCGACTTATATCGGGAGTGGAAAAGTTGATGAGTTGGCGCGGGCGGTAGCGCAAACTAAAGTATCGTTTGTAATATTCAATCATGACTTATCCCCTGCTCAGCAGCGTAATTTGTCTTTGCGTTTGAATTGTAGTGTTATTGATCGTACCAGCTTAATTTTGGATATTTTTGCGCAACGGGCTAAAAGTTATGAAGGTAAGCTGCAAGTAGAATTGGCGCAGCTTGAACATCTGGCAACCCGATTGGTGCGAGGCTGGACACACTTGGAGAGACAAAAAGGTGGTATAGGTTTGCGAGGCCCAGGTGAAACTCAGTTAGAAACTGATCGAAGATTAATTAAAAAAAGAGTCAAGTTACTTAAAGAGAAACTTTTAATTTTACAGCGCCAAAGGAGTGTACAAAGGAAATCAAGGCAGCGTAAAAAGGTATTGTCAGTATCTATTGTTGGTTATACCAATGCGGGAAAATCAACATTGTTTAATAAATTAACACGTGCAAGATCCTATGCCGCGGATCAACTATTTGCTACACTGGATACAACGACGCGAAAGCTTTTTTTAACACCAGGTAATTCAGTAGTGATTTCCGATACAGTAGGATTTATTCGAGAATTACCACATACTTTGGTGGCGGCATTCTGTGCGACACTTGAAGAAACTATTCAGGCCGATATGCTACTTCATGTGATAGATGCAAACAGCCCCGATCGTGAAGAACAAATTGATGAAGTTAATAAGATATTAAAAGAAATTGGTGCTGATACCATTCCGCAGATTTTAATTACGAATAAGATTGATTTAATGGATTTGTCGTTCGGTGGAGAAGGATATGCGCGCGACGAATATGGTAAAATAGCACATATTCGTTTAAGTGCAAAAACAGGAAAAGGTATAGAGTTTGTAAGAAGAGCTTTGATAGAAGCGATTGCAGACAACTCCAAAAAATCATACGAAAAGTTTACAGATATTCAGGAAATTGGTAGAAACTGTGCTACAGTTCAAAAAAATTTTTAAACGAACAAAAACAGGAATAAAATTATGGGCTTAAATGATCCTCAGTGGGGGAAAAACAAAGGTGATTCCGGTCCGCCAGATCTAGACGATGTATTGCGTAATGTCAATAAAAAGATTAATAGTATCTTTGGACAGAAAAAAGGTGGCGGTGGTGGTGATGGGGCGCGTGACAAGGGTCAACCGCAGCACAGTGGCAGTAACATTTCACTGATATTAATTTTATTGCTCATAGTATGGTTAGGGAGTGGTTTCTATATTGTAGATGAAGGACACCGGGGTGTTGTATTACGTTTTGGTCAATATGTGGAAACTTCGGCGGCTGGCTTACGCTGGCATTTTCCATATCCTATTGAAAAAGTAGAGATTGTGAATGTTAGTCAGGTTCGCACAGTAGAAATAGGTTATCGTAATAATGTGAGGAGTAAAGTATTGCGAGAATCTTTAATGCTGACTGATGACGAAAACATCATCGATATTCAGTTTGCAGTCCAATATATTTTGAATCACCCTGAGAATTTTCTTTTTAAAAACAGAAATCCTGATGATGCCGTTCTTCAGGCTGCAGAAACTGCAATTAGACAAGTTATTGGTAAAAGTAAAATGGACTATGTTCTTTATGAAGGACGTGAGCAAGTGGCCGCTAAAGCGACTCAACTGATGCAAAAGATTTTGGATCGCTATGAAATAGGTATTTTAATTAGCAAGGTCACTATGCAAAATGCACAACCGCCTGAACAGGTTCAAGCAGCATTCGACGATGCGGTAAAAGCTGGGCAAGATAGAGAGCGGCAAAAAAATGAAGGGCAAGCTTATGCAAATGACGTCATACCAAGAGCTGTCGGTAATGCGGCTCGCTTGCTTCAAGAATCTGAAGGATATAAGCAACGTGTGATTGTTAGTGCAGAAGGTGATGCCAAGCGTTTTGAACAAATTCAAGTCGAATATAGTAAAGCACCGAAGGTGACTCGGGAACGCTTATATTTGGATATGATGCAGCAAGTGCTTTCAAATACAAGCAAAATTATGGTCGATCAGAAGGGTGGTAACAACTTACTGTATTTGCCACTCGACAAATTAATTCAAGTTACTGGGACGACACCTACTTCGCCAGTGACGGTACAGCCTTCAACGCAGGAACCAGCGCCAGATAACAGTATTCGAACACGCGAATCGTTTCGTAATCGTGACCGGGAGATGAGATAGATGAGAAGTTTTACATCAGTATTTGCAGGCATTATTATTGCCATTTTTTTTCTGGGGAGTTCCGCTATTTATATAGTAGATGAGCGGCAGCAAGCTATTTTATTCCAATTAGGAGAAGTTATTGATGTTAAGACAGAGCCCGGTTTATATTTCAAAATCCCTATAGCACAAAATGTACGTTATTTTGAAAAACGTATTTTAACCATGAATACCGAGGAGCCAGAACGTTTTATTACATCGGAAAAGAAAAATGTACTAGTGGATTTATTCGTTAAATGGCGTATTGTTGATGTTAAACAATATTATATAAGTGTACGCGGAGATGAAAGTCTTGCTCAGACTCGTTTAGCACAGACTATAAATGCTAGCTTACGTGATGAGTTTGGTAATCGGACTGTGCACGATGTGGTTTCTGGTGAGCGGGATATCATTATGGAGATCATGCGGCAAAAAGCAGATAACGATGCGCGTTCGATTGGTGTAGAAGTTGTAGATGTTCGTTTAAAACGTGTAGACTTACCACAAGAAGTTAGTGAGTCAGTTTACAGGCGTATGGAAGCTGAGCGAAAAAGAGTTGCGAATGAATTACGTTCAACCGGTGCGGCTGAATCTGAGAAAATTCGTGCTGATGCAGATAGGCAACGAGAAGTTATCTTGGCAGAAGCTTATCGTGAAGCTCAAAAAACAATGGGTGATGGTGATAGTCAAGCAGCGGCAATCTACGCAGTAGCTTTTGAGAAAGATCCCGAATTTTATGCATTCTGGAGAAGCATGGATGCTTATAAACAATCATTTAAGAATAAGAGCGACATGATGGTTCTTGAGCCAAGTTCTGATTTTTTTAAATATTTGAAAGATCCTGTTGTTGGCAAGTAAAATCATCACACTGATAAATGGCATGTAACCTATTGTTCTATTGGTTTTATTATATCAATTATGATATAAAATTACGTGAATTTAGTACAAAGATCACATGAAGTGACAATATTTTTGCACTAACTTATAAAGAGGTTCTGAAGATCGTGTTTATATTTATACTCGATTCCAGCAGAACCTCTTATTTTTTGTACCTATTTTCTGGTGTATTAATTGGTTGATTAAGCAGGGATAATAATTGTATGTGGGAAATTTTTTTAATTGCGGTTGCATTGATGTTAATTTTAGAAGGAATGCTGCCTTTCTTATCTCCACAGACATGGCGTGAGACATTTAGAAAATTAATTGAAATCAATGACAGTCAAATTCGTTTCATAGGCTTAACTTCGATGTTAATTGGACTCATGTTGCTTCTTATTGTGAGTTAGTTTTATTTCCCTCCATAACATATATATTAGTAAGAATTATGCGTAATTGGTTACTTCCAGAATACGTCGAAGATATATTGCCTGCAGAAGCATTACATATTGAATTACTGCGACGCCAGATAATGGATTTGTTGTTGGTACATGGATATCAACAAGTAATTCCGCCTTTATTAGAGTATGTGGAATCTTTATTAACTGGTAGCGGCAGTGATATGAATTTGAAGATGTTCAAAGTAATAGATCAGCTCAGCGGACGTATGCTGGGTTTGCGAGCTGATATGACGCCGCAAGCTGCCAGAATTGATGCACATTTATTAAATTCAGAAGGAATAACACGTTTATGTTATGCCAATAGTGTATTGCATACCGTGCCATCGGCTATAACACAAACGCGCGAGCCGTTGCAAATTGGAGCGGAACTTTATGGGCATTCTGGTTTTGAAAGTGATTTGGAAATCCAGCGGCTGATGCTGAAATGTTTATTCATTGTAGGAATTCATAAAATTCATCTGGATATAGGACATGTTGCAGTTTTTCGTGGAATAATCAAGGGTGCTGGAATTTCCCGAGAACTCGAAGCGGAGCTATTTACTACTTTACAAGCAAAAGATATTTCAACCTTACAAGAGTTGTGTAATAACTTGCAGAGACATATACGCGAAGCGTTGATGTTGTTGCCAGAGCTATATGGCAATAAAAAAATTCTGAATACCGCTTCTAAAAGATTACCAAATTACCCTGAAATAAGAGCGGCACTCAGTGAGCTCAATACAATCGGAGAAGAACTAGAATCGGCTGTTAGCGAAATTTCATTCGATTTGGCTGATTTGAGAGGTTATCATTATCATACTGGGATAGTTTTTGCTGCTTATACGGATGGATGTTCAAATGCTGTCTCCCTAGGCGGGCGATATGATGAGATTGGTAAATCTTTCGGGCGGGCGAGGCCGGCAACTGGCTTTAGTATGGACTTGAGAGAGTTGTCTAGATTGGTAAAACCCAAAGCATATCCGCTGGGAATACGTGCGCCTTTTCATACAAAAAATACAGAATTAGAAGTGAAAATTGAACAATTACGTAGAGCGGGGCATATTGTTATCACGGATTTACCACCGCAAAACAATGAGTCTTTGGATTGTGATAGACAATTGGTATTGCGTGATGGGCAATGGATCGTTGAAGAAATTTAATTTTTTTACTGATAGTATTTTTTGAGAATGAAGATATGACTAAAAATGTTGTAGTCATTGGTACGCAATGGGGTGATGAAGGAAAAGGAAAAATTGTTGACTGGCTGACAGATCACGCGCAAGGTGTAGTGCGTTTTCAAGGTGGGCATAATGCTGGTCACACATTAGTTATCGGAAATAAAAAAACGGTATTGCATTTGATTCCTTCCGGTATTTTGCGGGATAGTGTTATCTGTTATGTCGGAAATGGTGTGGTAATTTCACCGTCAGCATTGCTTGATGAAATTGATATGCTTGAACAAAATGGTATTGATGTCAGAGCACGATTACGTATTAGTGAAGCTTGCCCTTTGATTTTACCTTGCCATATTGCGTTGGATAATGCCCGAGAAACAGCACGTGGCGGCAGTAAAATTGGCACAACAGGACGGGGTATCGGTCCAGCCTATGAAGATAAAGTTGCACGACGTGCAATACGTTTGCAGGATCTTTTTCATCGCGACCGTTTAGCAGCAAAATTGGGTGAAATGCTTGACTATCACAATTTTGTGTTAAAAAACTACTTTAATTTACCCATCATAGATTTTCAGAAAACTTTAGATGAAGCCTTGGTTCAATCCGAACGGATCAAACCTATGGTGGCTGATGTACCAAAGCTTTTATTTGAAGCACATAAGTCAGGCAAGAATTTATTATTCGAAGGTGCACAGGGTGCACTCCTGGACATTGATCATGGTACATATCCATTTGTAACGTCTAGCAATTGTGTGGCAGGCACAGCCGCACCAGGAAGTGGGGTAGGTCCACAAATGTTGCATTATGTTCTGGGTATTACAAAAGCCTATACGACACGAGTAGGTTCTGGTCCTTTTCCAACCGAATTAGATGATGAAGTGGGCAAACATTTAGCTACACGTGGTCATGAATTTGGTTCAACAACAGGTCGTCCACGTCGCTGTGGTTGGTTTGATGCAGTGGCATTAAAGCGTTCCATACAGATAAATGGTGTAACGGGATTATGTATTACCAAGCTCGATGTATTGGATGGTGTAGAAAGTCTTAATTTGGGAGTAGGATACAAACTGGGTAATGGCAATAGCAGCAATATATTACCTATAGGTGCGGATGATTTGAGTCGTTGTGAGCCCATTTATGAGGAAATACCTGGTTGGTCTGAAAGTACTGCAGGCATCAGAGAGTTTCGTCAATTACCAAAGACAGCACAGAATTACCTTAAGCGCTTGGAAGAAATTTGTGAAATTCCAATTGATATGATTTCAACGGGGCCTGATAGAGAGGATACAATTTTATTGCATCATCCATTTGAGTAGGCATCGATTGTTGGTTAATTGAATAGCGATTGATAATAAATTGAATTTATGCAATGTTCTTATCGTTTACGCATAGTAAAATGGAAAGATGAGGAAGCTGCATTACGTAGTATTCGAACAGCGGTATTCATTCACGAGCAACACGTTCCACTCCATCTGGAATGGGATGAATTTGATGCAATTAGTATGCACATTCTTGCACAAAATTTCGAGGGACAACCTATAGGGACGGTAAGATTGTTGCCAAATGGATATGTCGGTCGCATGGCAGTTCTAAAAGAATGGCGCGGGAAAGGAATTGGTATTGCCATGATGCAAAAAATACTGCAACAAGCAGAAAATCTTGGAATACAACAGGTAAAACTAAATGCACAAGTATCTGCTATCCAATTCTATGAAAGATTTGGATTCCAGGTATCCGGAAAAGAATTTATGGATGCAGGAATTCTCCATGTAAAAATGGTACTGCGACTCAGCGTTTAAATAAATTTTTGATCATTTTTTTTCAGTTTTTTCCCACGCATCAGCTAATGCATCAGTGGCTTGTTTCCAGCGATTAGTAGCTTGTTCCGCTGAGATTCTGGCGTCGTCAGATTTTTTTCGAGTAATTTCCACTTCACGTTCTGCTGCAGTTAATTTTTGTTTGATTGAAGTCAATTGTTTTTCTGCGAATACTGCATCTTTTGCAAGTGTTTCAGCCGAACGTTTTGCTTGAATCATTTGTTCATAAGCAATACTCGCATTTTTTTGAAGATTTTCAATGGTCTCAGAACTTGCAAGTGGTTGATATAAGGTGTTCAGAAATAAGACAAGAACAATTTTGAAAGGCAATTTGAAGTAATTAGATGTCATAAAAATTCTCATAGTTACTCGTAAAATCAGCGTGAAGAATTGTGTCTGTGGGAAAAGAGTTTTTAATCATAGTTGATGGTTGTTACAAAGAATATAAAACCAATTGCCAATAATTTCCAGGATTATATAATTATAATCAGAATTTTATATGTTTTATTTGAGAAAGACTCATGAAAAGAATAAAAAAATTTACATTTTTGGCCGTGGAAAGTAGTGTTATTTTGTTAAGTGCTTTGGGGTGGCTAGTTATGTCAACTTCTGTGTACGCAAATTGTAATGGATGTTTGTGTCCGGGAAATCCGTGTAAACTTTGCCCATTACCCGCTATGGAAAATGTACCATTAAAGCCAGATGAGTCTGAATTATGTAGCAGAATTAGAGAAAAGGTTCCACCTACTTCAGCATTGCCTGGATCTAATGAATATTTTCCAAATTTGGATAAATCGATTATGGCGTGTGTTAACGAAGGAGGGGATGTAATTCGAAATAGGCAGCAAAATTCAGAATTTTCTGCGAGGTTTTATTGTAAACCAGCAAGTAATGCTAACAGATAATATTTTAGGCTTTAGGCTAGCAGAGTCAGTAATATCTGTTGAGTTTGTCAAGTTATCATGATGTATCGTCAGGGTATTTACAAAATTATCTTAGTGAATTTTACTATTGTCTCAATCAAAGAATGTTGGAAACTGACTTGCCATCCCGACCCCTCAGTATGTTTACTCGAGTTATATCCAAGTTAAACTGAAAATAATTTAGAAACATGATTCATTTTAAACTAATAAGTCGTGGTTTTTTCAATTTCTAATAGTCGTAAATTTGCTAGGTCCGATAATGCCTGTTTAATCTTGAGTTAAGGCCAGGGTAATTTAAGTTTTTTGTAAACTGCAAATATTTTCATTTCAGATTAATATTCTAATTTTTTTGTTATACAATCCCGAGCTAATTGTTCGGACGAAACAACTGAGCATAGCATCATGGAATTGGTTTACAGATAATAAACTTGGAGAAAATATGAAGGTAGTTATTAGAAATAATTGGATAACAAAATTAAGTTTAAGTGGAGTGGTTTTAGCTTCTTTCTTAGCATTTCCAGCGTATGCGCAGTTAATGCTTGCACATGAAGGACACCATGATGCAGGTGGTTGTACGATTAAAACTGGCGAATTTCCAGTGACATTTAGTGCTTATGAGGTGCCGGAGGGAGGTATACCACCGATGCATTCATTTTGCGAAAACTTACCTAATACTGGTAAAGTGAATTTAACTATTGAATTACCGCAACAAGTGCGGCAGGTTCCCCTAGCTGTGCGTCTTGTCAAAGAGGGTCATAGTGGACATGCGAGTGAGAGACATAGTGCTGCCGACCAAAAACCGGTAGATATTGGAGATCATTCAGACCATGAAGGTATGGATCATGATGTACATGCAGAACATAATGCCCCAGAACATGGTATTGTGTATATGCCGCCAGAAGCACATAATTCTGGGATTATCGTCGTTGCAGCCGATATTCAAGAGAAAGGTCAATATGCAATTCAACTTGAAAAAAAAGATGATGCAGGTAATGTTAAAACAGTAGTACGTATTCCTCTTAATGTGGGTAAAGGTGGTGGGCATGGCAGTCATGGCGGAGGTTTTGGTATGCTAGAAATAGCACTAATTGTTATTGCTGGTGGTGCGGCGGCGTTTTATTTTATGCGACGGAAAAAAGTATCTGAGACTTCAGCTTGATATAGTAGTTGTTAGAGTCTTATTTTTGCAGATCCTGGGCAGAATTTCGGAAAGTTAAATATTTCCCTATTTTGGATTTTAGGTTATTTAGCTTTAAAGAATTACAATTGATTGAATCCATTAAAAGAATGTTTGAGACTAATTCTTAAATGTCTCTCTTAGGTATTTTGATGTGATAGCAAATCGCTTGACAGTATAAAATTGACTAAGTAGTCTAGCAGGGGAGATTGA